>QNCG01000024.1 GCA_003644445.1 Candidatus Duberdicusella sinuisediminis
TAGTTGATGATGAAAAGGATACAGTAGAGCATCTAAGTTCTATATTGGAATCTTCAGGATTAGAAGTAATCTCCACGAGAGAAGGTTTGCCGGCTTTAAAATTAGCTGAAGAAAGAAGGCCTCAGTTGATAATTCTTGATATAGACTTACCGGATATAGATGGAGGAGAAGTAGCTTACCGACTTTCTCAAAAAGAAGAAACCCGAGATATCCCCATCATTTACCTTACCGGGTTAATGACCCCAGAGGAAAAAGAAGGCCCTCTGAGGGCGGGAAAGTATTTTGTCTTGGCTAAACCTGTGTCGAGGGAAGAGTTAATCTCTCTTGTCTCTCAAATCTTAGGCGAAACTAAAAGTTGACACTCTTTTTAATTTCTATTATAATTTAAAATCCTTAAAATTGAGGGGAAGGTTTTATGAAGGAAGATTTATCCAAGAAGAAGGTATTCGTAATTTCTGGGCATGCTCAATCGGGAAAAACTTCTTTGACCGAAGCCCTCCTCTATAAAACTGGAGTTACCAGCCGTTTAGGTAAGGTTGAAGAAGGAAATACTTTGAGCGATTATTCTGAAGATGAGATAGAGAGGAAGAGTTCAATAAATGCCTCCTTCTTTAATCTTACCCATAAAGGATTCTTCTTTCAGTTCATAGATACTCCTGGCTACTTAGACTTTATTGGAGAGTTAATTTCAGCCAGTTTTGGGGTAGACTTTGGAATAATAGTAGTTGATGCTACTTCGGGAGTAGAGGTAGGAACAGAGAAAGCCTGGCAGATTTTAAGAGAAAGGAATCTGCCTTGCTTATTTTTTATAAATAAGTTAGATAAAGAAAATACAGATTACCTCACCACCCTTAAGGATATTAAAGACTCTCTGGCTAAGAAGGCTTCGCCTTTAATCTATCCTTTAGGGGAGGGAGCAAATTTTAAAGATGTAATAAATATTTTAGATAAAGAGAAGGTAGATTCCTTAGAGGGTTCTCAAAAAGAAAAAGCTTTAAGCCTTTATTCTCAAATAGTGGAGAATATTGCTGAAAGTGACGATACTTTATTGGAGAAGTATTTAGAGAAAGGCTCTTTAGAGTATAAAGAGATAATCCCCGCTTTTAAGAAAGCTATAATTTCTGGAGAGGTTTTCCCTGTTTTAGGAGGTTCAGCAACATCTCTTATTGGCATAGATTTATTGATTGAAGTCTTAACTGAACTTATGCCTTCTTGTTCGGAATTTCCTCCTTATAAAGGAAAAGATGAGCAAGGAAATTCTTTAGAAATTGAAAGGAAACTGGAAGCTCCCTTTTCTGCTCAAGTAATAAAGACTATTTTTGACCCTTATGTAGGTCAGCTTAATATTTTTAGAGTGTTTTCAGGAAAACTCACTTCTAATAGTGGATTCTATAACTCTACCAAAAAAAGCAAGGAAAAGATAACTCAATTATATTTTCTTCAAGGAAAAGAACAGAGAACCCAGGAAGTTATATTTGCTGGAGAAATAGGAGCAGTTGCTAAACTTAAAGATACTTCTACAGGAGATTCTCTCTGCGGTGAGGAGAGAAAAGTAATCTTTCCTGAGATAAAGTTTCCTGAACCGACCTATTCAGCGTCAGTCAAACCCAAAACCCGTCAGGATGAAGAAAAGATTTCCGGAGCTTTAACTAAACTTTCTTTAGAGGACCCTACTTTTAAAGTAGGAAGAGACCCCCAGACTAAGGAGTTAATAGTTTCAGGGGTAGGTGAGCTCCATATAAATGTAATAGTAAACAGGATAAAAAGAAGGTTTTCTACTGACGTAGAATTAGGCAAGCCCAAAGTTCCCTATAAAGAGACAATTACTAAATCAGTAAAGGTTCAGGGTAAATACAAAAAACAGACTGGAGGTAGAGGTCAATACGGAGATGTCTGGATTGAGGTAGAGCCTTTAGAGAGAGGCAAAGAATTTGAATTTGTAGATAAGATTGTAGGAGGGGCAATCCCCCGAAACTTTATTCCTTCAGTAGAAAAGGGGATAAGAAAGGCTATGCAAGAAGGTTTTTTAGCCGGTTACCCTATAACTGATATCCGGGTCACTTTATATGATGGTTCCTATCACCCGGTTGATTCTTCAGATATTGCTTTCCAGATTGCTGGAAGTATGGCTTTAAAGAAGGCTTTAGAACAGGGAGGAGCAGTTCTCTTAGAGCCAATAATGAATGTGGAAATAGTTGTCCCCGAAGAATTTATGGGCCAGGTTACCGGCGACATAAATTCACGGCGGGGGAGGGTCTTAGGTATGGAAGCTAAAGGTAAGAATCAGGTAGTAAAAGTTCAAGTTCCTTTGGCGGAGATGTTTAAGTATGCTTCGGATTTGCGCTCAGTTACTGGTGGAAGAGGTTCTTATTCTATGAGTTTTTCTCATTATGAGATAGTCCCCCAAAGAATTGCTCAGGGAATTATTGAGCAAGCCAAAAAGACTGAAGAGGAAGAGTGAGAATTGGCTGTTTGGGCTTTGAGCTTCCTCAGGGTAAAGTAAAATATAAAGATAGCCGTCTTTTAAAATTAGAAGAAAAAACCTCGCCTAAAAAGACTCACCATTTCTTTGCAGAGTTTACTCAAGATATTGAGAGTGCTGTAGCAGTCGTTTCTTCTAAAGAGAAAAGTATAGATTTATTTATTTCCGATTTAGAAATAGTAGAGAAGCGCTTAACTAAGGTTGACTCTAGAAAAGAAGCTCTTCTTAATAAATGTAACCAGTTCTTAGAAAAAGAGACTCCTTTAAGTGAGGTAGAATTTTCTCCTGAAGAGCTAATTCTTCTTAAGGATTTCCCCTTTCTAACTCTTAAACCTTTACTTATATTGGAGAAACTCCCTTCTGATATCAATCAACTAATAAGCCAGGTTTTGGAGAAAGCAAATTTAATATTCTTCTATACTCTGGTTAAGTCTGAACTTAAGTCCTGGTTAATAAAAAGGGGCAGTTCAGTAGGAGAGGCAGCTGGCAAAATTCATTCCGATTTAGCTAAAGGCTTTATAAAGGCTGAGGTTATAAATTTCCAGGATTTTATAAATGTTCACAACTTTTCGGAAGCTCGCTCTAAAGGTTTAGTTAAGGTAGTAGGTAGAGACTATCTTGTCCAGGACGGAGATATAATTGAGATAAAGTTTTCTGTTTAGATGGCAAGGATAAAGGTAGTGGCTGGATTAATCAGGAAGGGTAAAAAATTTTTGCTTTGTCAGAGAAAAGAAGATGATTTTTTTGGGCTGTTATGGGAGTTTCCTGGAGGAAAAGTAGAAGAGAAAGAAACTGAAAAACAAGCTTTAAAAAGAGAGATAAAGGAAGAACTAGGTTTAGATATAGAGGTGGGCAGTTTAATCAATATTTTTAAAGACAGAGCGTCTTCTTTAGAGATTGAGGTCTATCTTTATGAAGTGCTAAACTTTAAAGGTAAGCCTCAGGCTATAGAATGTAAGGAATTCAGATTTTTAGATTTAAAAGAGATGCCTAAATTAGCCCTTGCTCCGGTAGATAAGAAAATCTTTTCTTACCTTTCTTCTCTCTAAAAGATTAATATGGAAATAAAGACTTATTCTCAGGCAGTTAATTACCTAAATTCTTTTATAAACTATGAAAGAATTATAAAGTTCCCTTATCAGAGGTCTTTAAAATTAGAAAGAGTAGAGAATCTCTTTAAAAAACTCAGGATAAATCCTTATGCTTTAAAGGCAATTCATATAGCCGGGACAAAAGGAAAAGGTTCAACCGCAACTTACTTGGCTTACATTTTAGCTAATTCCGGTTTCAAAGTAGGATTGTATACTTCTCCTCATTTTAAGGATTTTAGAGAAAGGATTAAGATAATTAAAACTTTAAATTCTCAAGTCCATATTACTCCTATTTCTGAAAAATTAGTGGTAAAACTTGTTAGAGAGATTAGGCCAATTTTAGAAAAACTGAGATTTCATAAAAAATTTGGCCAACTTAGTTTTTTTGAGGTTTATACTGCTTTAGCTTTTAATTATTTTTTTAAAAAAAATGTAGATTTTGCAGTATTGGAATGTGGTTTGGGAGGAAGGTTAGATGCTACTAATCTTTGCAAACCTTTAGCTTGCATAATTACTAAGATAGATTACGACCACACTCAGCAGTTAGGAAACAGCTTAAGAGAGATAGCTTCCGAGAAAGCCGGCATAATCAAAGGTAAGTCTTTAGTAGTTTCAGCCGGGCAGAGAAAGGTGGTTAGAGAAGTGTTGAAGGAGAAAGCAAAACTAAAGCAGGCTAAACTTTACTTTTATCAGGAAGATTTTTGTTCACAAAATTTAAGATTTGGTTCAAATTATACCTTGTTTGATTATTCTTCTTTTTTAGGTTCTTACAGAGACCTCAGAATAAAAATTTTAGGAGAATATCAAGTAGAAAATGCCAGTTTGGCTATATTTTGTTTTCAGCTTCTTAAGGAAGAGTTTAATTTAAAAGAGAAGGCTTTATATCGGGGCTTAGAAAAAGCCTTTCTTAAAGGAAGATTTCAGGTGGTGAAGAAGGCTGGTAAGATATTTTTATTAGATATAGCCCATAACCCTTTGTCTTTTTCTTCTCTTAACCAAGGGATAAAAAGATATTTTCCTTCTAAAAAAGTTATTTTAATATTTGGCTGCTCTAAGGGTAAACTGGCAGAAAAGATGTTAAAAAATATAGACTATAATAAATTAATATTTACCCGGGCTAATCATCTTCGGGCTCAGGACCCTTTAATTTTGAAAAAACTCTGTGCTTTCAAAAACCCTCTCCTAACTTATAATTTAGAAACTGCCCTCAAGAAAAGTAAGGAATTATCTGATTCTCAAAGTATAATAGTAATTGCTGGCTCTTTTTTCCTGGTGGCTGAAGCTTTAACTCTTTTGGAGAAATGAGGAAGGAATTTTCTCTTGCTGATACTATTGCTTCTATTGCTTCTTTTCCTTCTAAGGCAGCAGTAGGAGTGATAAAAATTTCTGGGAAGAAGTCTTTAGAGATTATTTCTAAAATATTTAAGCCTAAGAAGAGAAAAGATATTAGGAAAGTCCAGACTTACACTCTCCATTACGGTTGGATTGTAGATAAGTCAAAAGAAAGGAGAGAAAAAATAGTAGATGAAGTCCTGGTGGGAGTAATGAAAGCCCCCTTTTCTTATACCCGCGAGGATGTAGTAGAGATTTATTCTCATTCTGGTCAGGTAGTCCTAAATAAAATATTAGATTTAGTATTGAAGAGAGGAGCAAGACAGGCTCTTCCTGGGGAATTTACCCGGAGAGCTTTTTTAAGGGGAAGAATAGACCTTTCTCAAGCAGAAGCAGTCTTAGATATTGTGGAGGCTAAAACCGAGAAAGCTCTGGAGTTAGGTCTTTTTCAACTGGAAGGCAGATTATCAGAAAGAATTAACCAGATTGAAGAGATTTTAAAGAGAATCTGTTCAGAGTTGGAGGCAGAATTAAGTTTTCCTGAAGATGTTCAGATAAAAAAAGATTATTCTTTAGATATTCAGAGAGCTATTAAGAAAATTAAAGACTTACTTAAAAATTCTGAGAAAGGCAGGCTTTTGAAAGAGGGAGCTTTTTTAGTAATATGTGGTAAGGCTAATGTAGGAAAATCTTCTCTTTTAAATATGCTCCTTAGAGAAGAAAGAGTAATAGTTACTCCTTTTGCCGGGACGACCCGCGATGTTATAGAGGAAGATATAAATATTAGAGGGCTCCCTCTTAAGATTTACGATACAGCAGGAATTTTAGAACCTAAAGACTTAATTGAGAAGAAGGCTTTAGAGAAGTCTTATAAGAAGATAGAAGAAGCAGACTTAATCCTCTTAGTCTTTGACGGTTCACAAAAATTAACTTCTGAGGATTTTTTTCTGATTGATAAGACCAGAGAGAAAAAAGTAATCTTTGTAATAAACAAAACAGATTTACCCCTGAGAATTGGAGAAGAGATGTTAAAGAGATATAAAAAGCCCTTAGTGAAAATTTCTGCTCTCTTTTCTAAGGGTTTAAAAAACTTAGAAACCAAAATTTTAAAAGTTATTTTTAAAGAAGGCTTAGATAAAGAGGGAGAGATATTTCTTTCTAATAAGAGACACATAGCTCTTTTAAAAGAGGCTTTAAATCTCTTAGAAAAAGTAAAAGCCGACCTTAGAAGAGGTTTTCCGTTAGATTTCTTGTTTTTTAATCTCAGAGAAGCTTTAGAGAGAGTATCGGAGATTACCGGGAAAAATATTTCCGGGGATATTCTTGATTCTATATTTAGTAAATTTTGTATTGGTAAGTAAAGAAAGGAGAGTCATGGATAAGAAAAAGATTGAGAAGGCAGTGAAGATGATTTTAGAGGCAATAGGAGCTGATTTAAAAAAGAAAGATATACTTTTAACTCCCAAGAGAGTAGCTGATATGTATGAGGAGATTTTCTCCGGGCAGTTTAAGAAACCAGAAAAAGAACTGGAAGTCATTTTAGAGCAGAAACACGATGAGATAATTCTTTTGAGAGATATACCTTTATACTCTTTATGTGTGAGCAGAAGGATGTGTGTATATACGAAAGAAGGGGCAAAATTTGCTGAGAGAGTAAAGGCAGGAGATGAGTTACTTACTTTTGATGAGCAAAGGAGGGATTTAGTATATACAAAAGTTGAGAAGGTATTTAGGAGGAAGGTAAGCAAGATGCGTGAAATAGAAATAGATAAAGGGATAAAAATTAAAGTTACAGAGGAGCACCCTATATATACCAGAGATAAAGGATGGGTGAAAGCAAAAGATTTAGCAATAGGTGATAAGGTAATAGTAGTAAGAAATAGAAATGCCATAAAAAGGAGGAGGAATTTAAGTATTAAAAAAGATTACCAGCTAGGTTATTTTATTGGGACAGTAGCCAGTGATGGTTCGGTATGGAGAAATCAAGTAAGATTGGAGGTGAATGATAGGAGATTTGCAGAAAAATTCGCTACCTCTATTGAGAAATCTTTTGGCCTAAAGGCTAAAGTGGAAGAAATAAAAAAACCAAGCGGATTTCTAAAAAAGGTAATTAAACAATATCGGGTAAGAGTGGTATGTGGGGAGCTAGTAAGAATAGTTAAAGATGTTTTTGAGGGGAGGAAGAAAGCGGATAATTTTCCTTTGCCTAAAGTTGTTTTAGAAAATGAGGATATTTTTAAAGGGTTTTTGCATGGCTATATAGATGGAGATGGCTCTATATACAAGGATAAAAATGGAAAATTTAAGTATGCAAGAATATATAGCTATAATAAAGCTTTCTTGGAGGATTTGGCCAAAGTGTTAAATACCAAAGTAGGTAGGCAAAAAGAGAACGAGTATGTAGTTAATATACCTACACAGTGGCTTTTTGACCTTAAGAGGAAAAGATATTACAAGCCCTTTATCTCTTCAAAAGAAGCATTTGAGTTTAAGAATTATGAGTTTGCAGCAGTAAAGAAGATTAAGAGGAAAGAGGGGCACAAATATTATATAGTTTATAATTTTTCTTGCTCTCCTTATAATACCTTTATAATAAATGGTGTCTGGGTGCATAATTGTGAACATCATCTTCTGCCTTTTATCGGCAAAGCCCACGTCGCTTATATCCCGGATAAGAAAATTACCGGTCTGAGTAAAATTGTCCGGGTGGTGGAAGTTTTATCTAAGAGGCTTCAGGTTCAGGAAAGACTCACTACTGAAATTGCTGATGTAATAGATAAGAAGTTAAAGCCTAAAGGAGTAATGGTAGTAATTGAAGCTGAGCACTTGTGTATGTCTATGCGGGGGGTAAAAAAACCCGGGACAATTACTACCACTTCAGTAGTAAGAGGAATATTCAGGAAGAACCCCAAGACCCGCCAGGAAGGTTTAAGTCTTATTTTTGGAAGATAAGAGCTTAATTAATTGAAGTTAGTAGTTTAGGAGTAGGATTCCTCTTGATAGAGATTTTTGGGGATTTCGTAAATAAACAGAGAAGGCCGGCAAATCACTAAGCCATTTCGGAAAGTGTACCTTGATTCAGGGTAAGTAATATAGACATATTTTTTAGCCCGGGTTACTGCTACATAGAAAAGCCTTCTTTCTTCTTCTAATTTTTCTTGAGAATCAAGAGCCTTAGGATGGGGAAAATCATATTCATTGCAGCCAATTAAAAAAACCACGCACCATTCTAATCCTTTTGCCTGGTGGATAGTAGAAAGAATTAGGATGTCTTCTTCCTGGGGGGTAGAAATGAGAGTTTCTCCTTTAAATTCTTCATAACTGGAGACTTCTTCTAAGAAGTTTTTTATATTAGAGAATTTCTGGGCTATCTTAGCTAATTCTTGTAAATCTAAAAGCCTGTCTTCGGGATTCTCGAAACTGCTATAGCAATAATTTTTATATTCTTCTATAAGAAGCCTTAATATTTTTTGCGGTGAAGATTCTTTTTTAATTTTAGAAAATATCTTAAAAAAATCTTTAAAGCCTTGGCGGGCAGTTTTAGGTATATTCTTTAAAATAAACTCTTTATTCTTTTTTTCTTTTACTAAGAGTTTCCATATTTTTTGGGCATAGCTTCTTCCCACTCCGGGATAAAGACACAAAGCTCTTTTAAAAGAAAGTTCATCGTAGGGGTTTATTAAGATTTTCAGGTAAGAGAGGATATCTTTTATATGAGCCTGTTCAAAAAATCTTAATCCCCCTCTTACTATATAAGGGATGTTTCTTTTTATAAGCTCCATTTCTAATTCTAAAGCTAAATATCGGGAACGGAAAAGAACAGCTATTTCTTTTAAGGGAATACCTTGCTGGTAGAATTCCAGGATTTTTTTAGCAGTAAATTCTGCTTGCTGGTAAACGTCTTTAGTAGTTACTAAATGCGGTAATTCCCCAGGCTTATTTATAGCTTTAAGATTTTTGGGAAATTGGTTTTTATTATTGTTAATTATACTGTTAGCTAATTTCAGAATTTGGGGAGTGCTCCTATAATTTATCTGGAGTTTAAAAATTTTGGCCTCTTTAAAGACCGAAGGAAAATCTAAGATATTTCTTATTTCTGCAGACCTAAAAGAGTAAATAGATTGAGCATCGTCTCCTACCACCAGAATATTTCTGTGGGTTGAAGCCAGCTTTTTAAGAATTTCAAATTGTAGGCGGTTAGTGTCTTGGTATTCGTCTACTAAGATATACTGGAAGAGCTGGGAATATCTCTGGGTTAAGTTTTTATTTTCTAAGAGTCTGAGCCAGTATACTAAAAGGTCTTCAAAGTCTAAAACATTAGCTTCTTTCTTTTTTTGAATGTATCTTGAGATTACTCTTTTAATCTGGGAGGCATATTCTTCTATGTGTGAATATTTATCAATTATTACGTTTTCTAAGTCTTTCTGAGAATTTAAGCTGGTAGAATAGATGTTAAGGATTAAGTCTTTTTTAGGAAATAATTTCCTCTGTTTTTGAAAGCCCAATTCTTCTATACAGTCCTGGATTAAGTCTTTACTATCTTCTCTATCAATAATTGTAAAGTTAGGAGAAAAACCTACTATATGAGCTTCCCGGCGTAAGATTGTTGCTCCTATGTGGTGGAATGTACCCATCCAGAGTTTAGACAAACTTCTTTTGAGAAGAGCTTCAGCTCGGCTAATCATTTCCCGGGCAGCTTTATTAGTAAAGGTTACTAACATAACATTTTCAGGCGGGGTGCCTTTTTCTACTAGATAAGCTAATCTGTAGACTAAGACTCGAGTTTTTCCGGAGCCCGCTCCAGCTAAAACCAAGCAGGATCCTTCAGCCTGGGTTACCACTTTATACTGTTGGGGGTTTAGGCTTTTTTCATAGTCTATCTGTAAGCCAGAGGTAAAATTATAAGTCTTAGAATTGGTCTTCATCCTAATAACTTTTTAAACCTTTGAGCATTCCTGACCGCAAAGCCATAAGCATCATTATTGAAAAAAGCAAATAAAATTTTTACTTTTTTTCTCCATTTCTTTACTTTTTCTGCCCAGGAAGTTAATTCTTCTTCCGAGTATTCTGAGCCGTAGAGAATTTTTCCTCCGTGAAATCTTAAATACAAAAAGTCTGAGGTAAGAACTTCTTGAGTAGGAAAATTAGGTGAATCAGCTATACAGAGATTGAGATTATTTTCTCTTAATATTTTGAAGGTGTTTTCATTAAACCAGCTTTCATCTCGGAATTCAAAGCTGTGAAGAACTTTTCTGGAAATTTTATTTTTTTTAAGCTCAGAAATAAAGTTTGTAAGTCTTTCTAAATTGAACTTAAAGGAACCAGGGAATTGCCAGAGTACACAAAGGAGTTTATTTTCTAAGAAAGAAGCATTTTCTAAGAACATCTCTAAAGAATTTCTTACGTCTTTTAGTCTTTTAATGTGAGTAATAAACCTTGAGCCTTTAATTACAAACTTAAATTCCTGAGGAGTTTTTCTCTGCCAGTTTTTGAATACAGCCTGATTAGGGAGTCTGTAGAAAGTAACATTTAATTCTACAGAGTTAAAATGTTGACAATAATATTCTAAAAGTTTATTTTTGGGCCATCCTTTAGGATAAAATACCCCTTCTTGCCAGTGAAGGTAATTATAACCTGAAGTCCCAATAAATTTTTTCATAGTTTAAAATTATAGCATAGATAAAAAATATTGAAAAATAATTTGAATAGAACAATTTAAGCGGTATAATAAGGCTGTGCTAAAAATACTCTATAGAATAAAGAATTTTTCTTATCCTTACTGGCAGGAGCTTAGGAATTTTAATTTTTCTATCTTTAATCCTTTATTCTGGCTAGGCTTATTTATATTATTCTTAATTCTTCTCCGGTTTTGGAGGATAAGAAAGTCTTTCTCTTTCTGTCTAACTTTAGCTCTGATATTATTAGGCACTACTAAATTAGAAAATATTCTTCTTTCTCTGGGAGTGGATAGACAAGGTTTTGGCCTGCCTTTATTGAGGACGGGCGCTTTCTTCATAATAGGGATTATTTTTGTATATTATCTTTTAGTAAGGGGAGATAGTGAGAGATAAAAATTTTAAGATAATTATTCTTTTAGTCTCAGTATTATTTTTGGAAGGTTGTTTTCTTATTCAGCTTCCTTTTCAGCTAGTAAGTGGGGTTTTTAAAACTACTTTTGGGATAATAGGAGGGGCACTTAATCTTTTGGGTAAGATTCCTTTACCTCCTCCCGGTGTATTTTAAAATTTTTTTAAAGAAGTGTTAAAGAATAAGAAGTAAACAGTTAAGAGAATTTAACCAGTAATATTTATTAGATTAATCTTGCCTTAAATAGCTCTTCCTTTCTTATGTTTACTAAAGTAAAATCAGCCCTAAATATAGGATTAGAAGTTGAATTTGTGGATGTAGAAGTAGATATTGTGAGAGGTCTTCCTAAGATAAGTTTAGCTGGTCTTCCCGATACCGCTATAAAGGAGAGTAGAGAAAGAATTGAAGCCAGCATCAGAAATTCAGGATTTAATTTTCCTAAAGAGAAGATAACTATTAATTTTGCTCCGGCGGGAATAAAAAAGGAAGGGGTATTCTTTGACTTAGCAGTAGCTTTAGGGATTTTAGCTTCTTCTCATCAGTTAGATAGAAATTATTTAGAAGATTACCTGGTATTGGGAGAACTTTCTTTAGATGGAAAATTGAGGAGAATAAAAGGTGTTTTACCTATAGTTTTAGAGATGAGGAAGAAAAAGTTTAAAAAACTTATTTTACCTGTAGAGAATTCTTCAGAAGCAGGGATTTTAGAAGAGATAGAAGTTTACCCGGTTAAAACTTTGTATGAAGCAGTCTGCTTTTTAAGTAAAACTGTAGAAATTGCTCCCTATAGAGAAGACAAAGAGAGATTCCTTAAAGGTGGTCCTTATTATGAGGTAGATTTCGCTGAGGTTAAAAATCAGCATTTTGTAAAGAGAGCAATAGAAGTAGCAGTGGCCGGAGCTCACAATATCTTGCTTATTGGCCCTCCGGGTGCAGGTAAGACTATGTTAGCCAAGAGAGTGCGGACGATATTGCCGGATATGGAGTTTGAGGAAATATTGGAGACTACCAAGATATACAGCATCTCCGGACTTCTTAAAAAAGATAAGCCTTTAATTACTGAGCGGCCTTTCCGAAGTCCTCACCATACTTCTTCTAATATCTCCTTAGTAGGCGGAGGCACATTTCCTAAACCGGGAGAAGTCAGTCTTGCTCATAACGGAGTTTTATTCTTAGATGAACTTCCCGAATTTCGTAGAGACGCCTTAGAAGTTTTAAGACAGCCTTTAGAAGATAGAGAGGTAACTGTTGCCCGGGCTAAGAAGACTTTAAAATTTCCTGCAAATTTTCTCCTCATTGCTACTATGAATCCCTGTCCTTGTGGTTATTTTGGTTATGAAGAGAAAGGGAAAACCTGCAGGTGTTCGCCTGCTCAAGTTCAAAGATACCGACATAAGATTTCCGGGCCCTTATTAGACAGGATTGATATCCATATAGAAGTACCTTCTTTAAAGTCAACTGAACTTCTTTCAGAAAGAAGAGAAGAAGAGCCTTCTTCTCAGATAAGAGAGAGAGTAAATAAAGCCAGGTTTGTTCAGAAAGAAAGATTTAAAAGTGAAAAGATATTCTTTAATTCTCAGATGTCACATTCCCAGATTAAGAAATATTCTTTTTTAAAGAAGGAAGTAAAGGATTTTCTGAGAATGGCTATAGAAGAGCTGGGTTTAAGTGCCCGGGCTTATGATAAGGTTTTAAAGGTGGCTAGAACTATCGCTGATTTAGGGGGGTCTTCAGAGATAACTTTGGAGCATATTTCTGAGGCAGTGCAGTATAGGAGTTTGGATAAAAACTTCTGAAAGGATTGCTTGCTTTTATCCTGTTTTTTAATATAATCTATTTGCTATGTGGGAAGAGTTGTTTTCTAACCGGATTATCTGGGCGACGCTTTATAGCTGGCTTATCGCCCAGGCTATAAAGATTTGCCTAAATGTAATAAGAGAAAAAAGATTCAATTTCTCCTGGGTGATTACTACTGGTGGTATGCCTTCAGCTCATTCAGCAAGTGTAGCCAGTTTGGCTACTTATATCGGGCTTAAACAGGGGTTTGATTCTGAAATATTTGCTGTTTCAGTTATTATTGCTCTTATTGCTATGTTTGATGCTCAGACCTGGAGGCGGTCAATAGGAGCCCAAGCCAAGATTCTGAATACTATTATGGAAGATGTTTACCGAAGCAGAAAGCTTGAGCAGAGCAGGCTCAAAGAGCTTATAGGCCATACTCCTGTAGAAGTTTTTGTGGGAGCAATATTAGGGATTTTGGTAGCTTTTATTTTTTATAAATAAAAAGGAGTAAGGAATGAAGGCCAAAATAATCTATACTCTAATTTTTTCTCTTTCCTTGAGCCTTTTAAGCTGTAAACCTGCTGAAAAAGAAAAACCTAAAAAAGAGCCTCTTTCTATAGAAAAGAAGATAGAAGAAGCTCAGCAGAAAGAAAAGGAGGGCGCACTTCTTCAAGCCCGCAAGTTATATAAAGAAGTATTTTCTCAATTAACCCAGCCTTCATTAATAGAGGAAGTGAGAAGAAAGATAGAATCTTTAAATATTAAAATACTCTTCTCTAAGATTATTGATGAAGATAGTTTTTTATATGAAGTGGAACCCGGCGATACTTTAGGGAAGATTGCTAAAAAATTTGGCACAACCGTAGAATTACTCAAAAAGGCAAATAATCTGTCTTCAGACATTATCCGAGCAGGAGAGGAGCTTAAAGTTACTAAAGCAAAGTTTTCTATAGTTGTAGATAAATCCCAGAATCGTTTATTTTTAAAGAAAGGTAATGGAATCTTTAAAACTTATATAGTTTCGACAGGTGAGAATAATTCTACTCCTACCGGCACATTTAAAATCGTTACTAAACTTAAAAATCCCGTTTGGTTCAGAAGAGATATTGGGGCGGTCGTCCCTCCGGATAGTCCCGAGAATGTTTTGGGTTCTCGCTGGTTAGGGCTGAGTGTTAAAGGCTACGGTATCCATGGCACTAATAAACCCGATAAACTGGGAGAACAAAATACCCAGGGCTGTATCCGGATGAGTAATAAAGATGTGAAGGAGTTATTCTCTATAGTGCCTCGAGGCACAGAAGTTACCATAGTTGATTAAGATGAATATTTTGGAATTTGAAAGGCCAATTATAGAACTTGAAGAAAGAATAAAAGAGCTCAAAAATTTTTCTTCTGAGAGACACATAGACCTCTCTTCAGAAGTTGAGAAGTTAGAGAAAAAATTAGAAAATTTAAAAAAGGAAATTTACGGGAATTTAACTGCTTGGCAGAGAATACAGATTGCCCGCCATCCTCAGAGACTTTATACCTTAGATTATATCAATAGGATTATGACTGATTTTATAGAGATTCACGGAGATAGAGTATATGGCGATGATAAGGCAATAGTAACAGGGTTTGCTAAGTTAGAAGGAGAGCGGTTAGTAGTGATTGGTCATCAGAAAGGAAGAGACACTAAGGAAAATATTGAAAGAAATTTTGGCTGTGCCCATCCCGAAGGTTATAGGAAGGCCTTAAGAATAATGAAGTTAGCTGGAAAATTTAAATTGCCTATAATTATATTGATAGATACTCCCGGAGCTTACCCGGGCATTGGTGCAGAGCAGAGAGGTCAGGCTCAGGCTATAGCTGAAAATATTTGCCAGATGTTTGGAATTAAAACTCCTATAATCTGCTGTGTAATTGGTGAGGGTGGTTCTGGAGGAGCTTTAGGTATTGGCGTAGGAGATAAGGTTTTAATGCTGGAGAATGCTTACTATTCAGTAATTTCTCCTGAAGGGTGTTCAGCTATATTATGGAAGGATTCTTCTAAGGTAAGAGAGGCAGCCGAAGCCCTTAAATTAACTTCTTTTGACTTATTAAAATTTGGAATAATTGACGAGATAGTGCCTGAGCCTTTAGGAGGAGTTCATAAAGATGTTGAACTTTCTTCTCAAAATTTACAAGAAGCCCTTCTTAGAAACTTAAAGGTTCTCCAAAAGCTTTCTTTAGACCAGCTTCTTAAAAAAAGGTATGAAAAATTTAGAAAGATAGGAGTATTTAAAGAAGAGTCTTTATGAAGCCTTATCAGGAGTTGGTTATTCTAGGCTTTCTTAAAGAAGGTCCCAAGCACGGCTACCAAATAAAAAAACTTCTGAAAAATGTCTTAGGTGTGTTTACCAGCTTTGATACCACTTCTATTTATTACCCTTTAAAAAATTTAGAAGAGAAAGGCTATTTAAAAAAAGAAATTTTTCTTCAAGAAAACCGGCCCCAAAAGTACATCTACAAGATAACCTCTAAAGGCGAAGAGTACTTAAGTAAACTCTTAGTAGATAACTTTCTTTCTTTACACCGGCCTTTTGTAAATGTGGATTTATCTTTGTATTTTTTGCCTTATATTGACAAGGAAGTTTTTCTCTACAAAACAAAAGTGAGAATAAAAGCTTTAGAGAGAGTAAAAACTTGGCTTAAAAAGAGGATAGAGAATTTTGATTTTAAAGATAGGCTTCATCGGAAAAAAATTTTAGAACATAACCTAAAATTAGTAATTGCAGAAATAGAGTTTACCAAAGAGCTTCTTTCCTCATTTTCTAATTTTTAATCCCACAAAAATTTAGTTTTTTAAAGAGAGAGAA
>QNCG01000025.1 GCA_003644445.1 Candidatus Duberdicusella sinuisediminis
GGAAAGAAAAAGATATGCCGTTGATGGCAGGGTTCTTAAGAATTATCTTGATGAATTTGATTTTCTTTTTGACCGTCTTAAACCAGTTGACCAGCAGAGGCTCCTTCAGGTTCTTTTAAGAGAAGTTGTCTTCTATGAGGACAGAATAAAAATAAGCCTTTGGGATTTACCACATACAGGATTATCTCTTCAAGAAATTCTCTATACTGATTGGTTCGCCAATAGTCAAATATGGCTCCCCGGCGAGGACTCGAACCTCGGACCCGGTGGTTACAGGTAAATCCTTAAGTTTCCTTAAGGCCTGGACTATCTCTTCACCATATCATGAACCATTACGATTCATGACTTAGGTGCCGGGCGCTTCCCCCACATATTTAAATATGTAGAGTACCATGAACCAGGTTATAAATCGGTTCATGACCGTGAATCGAACTTTGTTCCGGTTCACGGCTCCCTTTCGGGATAGTCTCTGCACCTTCCCCGAACCACTTGCTACGCACGGGTTCAGGGCTTGGCTCAGGGTTACCATCCCTAAACTACATTGAGTTTAGAGTGCAGGCTTCCCTGAATTCACCCGGTTCTCACTCCGATGTTTCCATCGGAGGCTGCACTTTTATAGACCGAGCGTGGAACTCATGGTGGCAGTTGGCGCAGACTAATATGCACTTCTCCAATTCTTCTTTAACCTTCTTCCAACTTCGGGTGTAGCCTCTGCTAGAAATACTAAATTCCTTCCTTGTAGTATCAATATGATGAAATTCCAAAGTTTCCTCACACCTGCTGTATCCACAAATTTCACACTTACCGCCTTTATATTCAATAGCCATTCTTCTAATTTTTCTACGCCTTTTATAAACAGCAGCTATTAAATATTGCCGGCGGTCAATATAGTGCCTCTTATCTTTTGCCAACCGCACCTCCTCCTTTCAAAGAACTGTTTTGCTCGGTCTTTCAGACCTCGCACAGCCACCTGCTCTACCTACTGAGCTACCGGGGAAAATTAGTCTAAAGTGTAAAGTTTAAAAGTCAAAAGTTCAAAAGTCAAAGATCAACTAATGGACTGAATTAACTTATGGAGCATTTTGCATATAATTATACAATCATTTCTAAGTTTTGCAAGTTCAGGATTATTTATCAATCCTTGTGTTCCAGAAAGAGAAAGCATAGGAATACACTCTCTTGCAGAACATAAAGCGTATTCATAAAATTTCTTTTTAATTCTTTATGACTTTTAAACCTAAAACCTTGAAACTTTTTTATTTATAGTAAGAACTTCCGTTCCTGCAAAGCCTTACCCAAGGTGGCGGAGTCGGCATATTCTATCTGAGAACCTAAAGGAAGGCCTATACCTATCCTTGATAGCCTTATATTAAATTTTGAAAGTACATCTCTTAAAAATACAGCAGTTGCTTCTCCTTCAGCATCAGAATCAGTAGCAATTATTACTTCCTTAACTTCTCCTTTATTTATCCTGTTTATAAGGCGGGATAAATCAATACTTTCTGGGCCTCTCCCTTCAATTGGCGAAATCGAACCTAAAAGCACATAATAAACCCCTTTAAATACCCCGGCCTTCTCTAAAGCCAGGACGTCTTTAGGATATTCTACCACGCACACCAAAGACTTATCCCGGGAAGGGTTCTTACAAATTGAACAGAGTTCTCCAGTAGAAAAATTATGGCACACTGAACAAGGCTTAATCTTTTCTCTCACCCCTAAAATAAGTTCAGAGAGCTTTTTTACTTTATCTAAGTCAGCTTCTAAAATATATAAGGCTATTCTTTCAGCACTCCTCCTGCCAATTCCCGGGAGATAACTTAATGAAGCTATGAGGTCTTCTAAGATTTGAGGATAACTACTCATAATCAGAGTTAAGTAATAATTTCTCCATCAAAACTCTTTATGATTTTGCCTAAATCTTCTTTAGGACGAGAAGGATGATTTTGAACCTGGCGAACTTCCTCAGTAAGTAAATATTCTACACCTACTTTCTTATTTAACTTCCGGCTGAAAGCTTCTTCAACCATCCTTTTTCTTTCCCTACCTTCCAAAAACTCCTTAGGAAATTTGAAATTCTTAGGAAAACCTAACTTTATAACCCTTCCTTCAGTGGCCTTTACTTCTGCCTCTTTTAAATAAGTGGCTATGGACATTTTAGTAGAGGCTATATCTTCAATTAACTCTTCCCAGACAGCTTTAACTTCTTCCTCAGTAATTGTTTCTTCTGATTTTTCTTCAGAAAAAGAAGGTTCTTCCTGAGAACCTTCAGGAGGGGTATCTCCCTTAAGAGATTTTACAAACTTAGAAAGACCTTCTAAGTTTAGAGTGGCTGATTTATGCTTAAAGGTATCTAGAGAAGTTTTTAGTTCTTCTGTTTGTTCTATATTAGATGGTTTTTCTTTTTCAGGGATAGCCTCCTGAAAATGAGTAAGCTTTACAACTTCTACTTCTAAAGGCACTCTTAAAGAAGGGAAAAATCTACCTATCTTTTTAACCTCAATCAAAGATTCTATTATCTTAATTAGAAAAGGGATATCAGTAATTTTACTAAGTTCTAAAAATCGCTCTTGGGCCTCGGCAGATACTCCTACTATTCGAGAAAGAACCCCTCTTCCTAATTTAGCCAAAATAATATTTCTTATATATTCAATAACTCCGTCCAGAAAATTCCCTAATTCATAGCCTTGTTCTACTACCTCATTGATAAAGGTAAGAAGATTCTCTAATTCTTTTTTAAGAAGGTTTTCTACAAAAGAACTAATCACAGTCTCAGGAATTTGGCCTAAGATGTCTAATATATCTTCAAACTTTACTCCTTCGGTAAGAAGGGGAACTATCTGGTCAAAGATAGACTCAGCATCACGGATACTTCCTGAAGAAGCCCTGGCTACATATCTCAAGATATCTTTATCTACGGGGATGTTTTCTTTCTTAGCTATAAATTCAAGCTTTCTAATAATCTCCCCTTCAGAAAGGAGCCTAAAGTTAAACCTCTGACAGCGGGATAAAATAGTCAAAGGAACTTTATAAGGAGCAGTAGTAGCAAAAATAAATTTCACGTGGTCAGGAGGTTCCTCTAAAGTCTTTAAAAGAGCATTAAAAGCTGCGTCAGTAATCTGGTGCACTTCATCGATAATATAGACTTTGTACCGGGAGTAACTGGGTTTAAATTTTACATTCTCTCTCAATTCTCTTATCTCATCTATTCCTCTATTAGAAGCACCGTCTATCTCAATAACATCTAAAGACCTTCCTTCCTGAATCTCTACACAACTTGCACATTTTCTACAGGGTTTGGGGGTAGGTTCGGGAAAACTCTGACAATTAAAAGCTTTAGCTAAAATCCTGGCTAAAGAAGTTTTTCCTACTCCCCGAGGCCCGGAAAACAAATAAGCCTGGTGTATCCTTTTAGAATTTATACACTCAGTAAGCCTTTTAACTACTCCTTCCTGGCCTACTACCTCTGAAAAATCCTGAGGCCTGTATTTTCGAGCAAAAACTAGATAACTCATTATTTAAAATAAGCTTATTAAAAATAAAATATAGCCTAAAAATAAAATAAAAGATTTAAAGCGAGAAAAACCACTCTTTACAAAAAGAGGTACTATTATACTAAAAATAATCAAAATAGGAAGTTCAAAGTTTAAAATAGACTTATCTAAAGTTATTGGCCTTATCAAAGAGGCTAATCCTAACACAACTAAGATATTAAATACATTACTACCTATGACATTGCCTACACTTAGAGAAGAAACCTTTTTAACTGATGCCGAAATTGAGGCAGCTAGCTCGGGGAGAGAAGTTCCTACACTAAATACGGTAATGGCAATAATCCAGGGACTTATCTTAAAAAATTTAGCGATATTTACTCCGGAATTAACCATCATATTAGCACTTACTAAAAGAAAGGCTAAAGATAAGAGAAAATAAAAGAATATTATTAACTTAGAGTTAACTTTACTAAAAAGCCCACCAACCTTAAACTCCTGAGAGTCAATCTCCTTATCTTTATTCAATTTAGAAGATTTACAGGTAAAGACAAAAAAAAGACAAAATCCCCAAATAAATATTAAACCTTCGAGGCGAGAAAGCAAACCATCTAAAGAAAAGATATAAAGAAAAAGTGTAGATAAAACCATAATAGATACTTCTTTTTTAAGCAAAGATCTATCTACTCTAAGAGGCTTTATTAATCCTGATAAGCCTAAAACTAAGCCGATATTAGCAATATTACTTCCTACTATATTCCCCAAGGCTATATCTTTGTATTTCTTAATTACTGCCACTAAACTTACACTCGCTTCCGGCAGAGATGTGCCAAAAGCAATAAATACTAACCCTATAAAAAGAGTAGTAAACCTTAAAAGATGGGCTAACCTCACTGAACTTTTTATAAGAAAGTCAGAAGAAATACTGAGAATAATAAGCCCCAGAATAAATATAACAAGATTCAAGAATAAACTCATCTTACCAGCCACACACCAATTATTATCAAAATAACTCCTAATAATCTCAGCCAGCTAAAACCCTCGGACAAAAGAAGCATTCCTAACAGAGCAGTAACCAAAGGATAAACTGAACACAAAGGAACAACTACAGAAGAAGGAAGGCTCTTTAAAGCTGAATAGTAAGTAAGCATGCCCAATAATCCAGCAAAAACCCCTGAAAGAGAAAATAAGATTATACTTTTGAAAGAAAGTTTAAAAGAGCTGAAGAAAGTGTCCTTCATAAAAAAACTGAGGATAATCAGAGATAAAAATACGGCTATACTTCTTATAATTAAACCAGAAAGAGGATAAGCTTCCCTTAAAGCTACCTTATCAAATATAGGAGCTGCCCCCCAGAATAAAACAGTTAAGACTATAAACAAATAAGCTGCCATAGGAAGATAATTTGTGAGGCATTAGTTTTTATCTTCTTCTTTATATTTATCCTGTATACTTTTCAAATAGCCGTCTAATTCTTCTACGCTGGTAAAGATTGTCTGGACAGGAAAAGCCTTTATAATATCGAATACTTTTTTAACCTGAGGCTGTAGGTCTAAAAGAATAAATACTATACCCTCCTCTTCAAAGCGTCTCTTTGCCTCAAGAATTGAAGAAACCCCCATACTACTTATATAAGAAACTTTCTCCATATTGAGAATAACTACCTTTACATTTTCTCTTAGAAGAGAATTTATCTCCTTCTCAAACTCTGAATAAGTAGTTGTATCAAGAGAACCCTGACAATAAGCAGTAAAAACCCCTTTATCTTCTTCCTTAACATCTACCGTAAAAGACATAGTCTCCACCTCCTTTTAAATAAACAAATATATTTTATCCTCCCCGACAGAATCATTCAACAGATAAATTTACCTAATTGAACCTCGTGCCTTCTCTACAAAATACTGTAATACTTCCAGCTCATCTTTATCAAACCAAATTACTTTACAGTAATAACATCTGTCTACTTCCAGAAGAACGGCTAAAGTATAGAAATTCCGAAGCATCTTCTGTCTACATAAAGGACACAAAAGAACTGCGGTAATATTTTTCTGAGGAAGAAAAGTTTTTTTAGAAAGTTGTTCAACATTTTTAGCTTTTTCGATTACCTCTGAAGAAAAACCAATTTCTTCTCTAATTAAAATCCGGGGAAGTTTCTCCTCTTTAACCAAAATACCTCCACAAGAATTGCATAAATAGACTAAAACTCCTTCATAATAACCCTTAGCTAAAGGATGAAAACACAAAGGACAAAGCATGCTCCCCCCTCTTTTCTGATGAACTAATTCTAAGAGAGAGGGCTCTTGATAAAGAAAACAAATTTTATTACTATTTTCTCTTTTAAGGAAAGTTTGATTGGTAACCCACTCTAAACTAATTAACTGAGAAGCTGAAAATGGGCCCTGCCAAACTCCATCTTTGTTAGCAAACCATCGAAGTTGAGTTTCCGAAAGAGGCTGAGGAGGCTTAACTCTTCGGGGTTTCTTCTGCTGAGAAGTTAAGGTAAGTTCTCCAAAATCAGCATGGGCCATATCTAAAAGTATATTTATTCTTTTTAAAAGAGGTGGATGGGTAGAAAAAAGGCTGGCAAAAAAACCTTCTTTCTCATCTAATCCCCTATAAGCAGGGTTAATTATAAATATGCTCTCTAAACTCTCGTAACCTAACCCTGCACCCCGCCAATGGATAGATATTTTGTAAAGAGCTTTGGCTAAGCTCAAAGGGTCCCGAGTTAGTCTCACGGCTACTGAATCTGCTCTATATTCACATTGGCGGGAAATAAAACAGGAAATAATCTTACCTAAAGAATTTATCAAGGAAAGTACAACATACATAAAAACGAGAAAAACTAAGCCCCTTCCCCTTCCATAACTATACCTTGTCTCAGTCAAACTATTTTTCACTTTTGCCAAGATACTCCCGTACACTCCAAATATGGAAACAGCTACTGTCTTGATTAAAGTATCTCTAGAAACAATGTGAGCAACTTCATGGGCAACTACTGCTTCGATTTCTGCTCTATCTAAACGCGCAAGCAAACCTTCGGTGATTCCAATAATACCCTGGTTTTTAAAATTAGCTAAAGAGAAAGCGTTCATAGCTAATATAGGCATAACTACAGCTGAAATATTCAAACCGCCTGAAGCAATCTTTACTTCTTCTATAATATTCATAAATCTCTTATGATATAAATCATCTTTATCAGGTTCCTTCGAGCCTAAAACTTTAATTATACGTTCGTTAACATTAGATATTGAAAAAACCCAATGGAAAATCGCAGATATCAAAGCTACAACAAAAATTCCTCCTATTAATTTAGGTGAGAAATAAAAAAAAGAGCGTAAACGTAATCCTGAAAAGGCGAAGAAGAAAAATTTTACAGCAACTATAATTAACCAAGCAGAAAAAAAGTAGAACAACAAGAGAATAAAGAAAAAAAGAAAAACTATCCGGGTTTTCCTTTTCTCTATCTCAATAAAAGAAAAGGGCATTATTTTTGAAGATTAAAATTTAACCTGAGGGGGTTCTTTTTGAGCCCTCTCCTCTAACTCAAATAATTCCTCTTTCTGAAAACCAAACCAGCCAGCAATAAGATTAGAAGGGAAAGTTTCTAACTTAGTATTAAAGCGAGTAACCTCATCATTATAATATTGGCGGGCAAAAGAAATACGATTTTCAGTATTTGTCAATTCTTCCTGGAGAGAAAGCATTTGAGAATCAGCCTTAAGGTTAGGATAATTTTCTACTACCGCAAAAAGAGAGCGTAAAGTAGAAGTCAAGAAATTCTCGGCCTGAGCCTTATCTTTTATAGAAGTTGCTTGAACTGCTTGAGTTCTTGCCTTAATTACATTTTCTAGAGTTTGCCTCTCGTGAGCCATATAGCCTTTAGCTACTTCTACTAAGTTAGGGATTAAATCATGTCTTCTTTTAAGCTGGACATCAATTTGAGACCAGGCATTTTTTACCCTGTTGCGAAGCCTCACTAAGCTGTTGTAAATAGCTACGACCCCTAAAATAAAAATAATTACTAACGCCAATACTCCTAACCCAAAAAACATATCTTCCACCTCCTCTCTTTATCTATAAAAATCCTTACTAAAATTTCTGAATTTAATAAAGGAAAACTGGCGGAGGGGTGGGGATTTGAACCCCAGGTAGAGCCTTTCGACCCTACAGCGGTTTAGCAAACCGCCGCCTTAAACCACTCGGCCACCCCTCCAAAGAAACCTTATTTCAACTCCCAGTTTAGTTTAGCGAAGGCCCCTCTCCTCACTTTCTTTAGAGAGTTAACTCAACCCTTGCTCTCTAAGAAGAAATTTTCTTTAGCAAACCGCCGCCTTTCCGCCAGAGGCGGATCCACCCTGGGTGGAAAACCACTCGGCCACCCCTCCAAAGAAACCTTATTTCAACTCCCAGTTTAGTTTAGCGAGAAGGCCTCTTTTTCCACTTTGTTTAGAAAGCTAATTTAACTCTTGTTCTCTAAAAAAGAATTTTAGCTACCCGCTTCTTACCTTAGAAGAAAGAAAATGGCCTAGGTTTCTATCTTTATATTTTATACTCCTTTATTCTACTACAACCTTCTTACATTCTCAAGAATATAGGAATATTTTTAAGAGTGATTCTTCTTCTCAATTATCACTTAGAGCTAAGCCCTCTTTAGCTAAATTAATTTCAAGACTTACTTAACTTCAGGGACAAACAACTGGTTAAAAACAGCTTCAGCTAATTTTAACCCGCTATCTATACCCTGCCTTCCCACCTCAACTACTGAAAACTCTGAATGATACAACTTCAGGTTAAAAGAAAAAAAGAAAATGTTTATTATAATGACGACAAAGATTATAAAAAGATAGTCTATAATTTTTCTCAGCTCATCTACTTTTAATATCTTAGCCACACAGACTATATGCATCGAGAAGAAAAAGCCGGAAAAAAAGAAAAATAGAAATGTGCCTTGTTCAAATTTTAAAATTTTGTTAAAAATTAGATAAATAACTATAAGAATAATAATCCAGAAAGGGATAATATAGTAAGAGACTTTAAACAAAGGAGAGAAAAAACCGAAAATTACCTGGATAAAACGCTGGGTCCTCTTGTAAAATTTTAAAGGTTCGATTAAAAATATATGGAGAAGTAAATAACTAACTATTCCCCAATATAAGGATTTAGAAAATAAAGGTTCTAACTTAGCAATTTCAAAAATCAGCCCCCGAATAAACCCTATAATTACAGGAAATATCCCTATTATACAAATTAATTTTACAAATTGAAAGAGTTTCTTTGAGCTATTCGGGCTGGATAGTTTCTCTTGCATGCATATACTTTCTTAGAACCTCAGGAATAACTATACAGCCATCTTCCTGTTGGTAATTCTCCAGTATAGCCACAACAGTTCTGGCTAAAGCTATCCCTGAGCCATTGAGAGTATGGAGAAATAATTTCCTGCCTGTAGCTTTGTCTTTATACCTTATATTGGCTCTTCTGGCTTGAAAATCTTCAAAATTGCTACAGCTGGAAACTTCTAACCACTTATCAATCCCCGGAGAATACACCTCTAAATCATAACATTTAGAGGCAGAAAAACTTAAATCTTGGGTTGCCAACATTACTACTCTATAAGGAAGTTTAAGAAGCTGCAAAACTTCTTCAGCATCTCTTACCAATTTCTCAAGCTCCTCATAAGAATTTCCAGGCTTTACAAATTTAACTAACTCTACTTTATCAAACTGATGCACCCTCACTAAACCTTTAGTTTCTTTTCCGTAAGAACCTGCTTCTCTCCGGAAGCAAGCAGTATAAGCGGTATAATAAACAGGGAGCTGTTCTTCCTCTAAGACTTCGTCTCTAAAAATATTAGTAACTGGAACTTCAGCAGTAGGAATTAAAAATAAATCATCGTCCTTTAATCTATACATATCTTCTTCTAATTTGGGTAACTGGCCTGTTCCGGTCATAGATGCTCTATTTACTAAAAAAGGGGGGAATACTTCTTTATAGCCGTGTTTCTGAGTATGCAAATCCAGCATAAAGTTAAATAAGGCTCTCTCTAATAAAGCTCCCTGCCCTTTAAATAAAATAAAGTTAGAACCAGTAATTTTCGAAGCTCTCTTAAAATCAATTATACCCAGATTTTCAGCTAACTCTATATGGGTTAAAGGCTTAAAAGAAAAAGTTTTAGGTTCTCCCCAGGTTCTTACTACTTTATTATTAGCAGGACTTCCTTTAGGGATTGAAGGATGGGGAATATTAGGGATATTTAGCAATTGTTGGGTGAATTGCTCTTTAACTTTCTTAAATTCTTCTTCAAGTCCATCCAGTTTTTTAGAAATTTCTCTGGTTTGTTCTATTTTGGGTTTAGGGTCTTTCTTTTCTTTAAGAAGAGAAGAAATTTCATCGTTTATTTTATTCAGCTCTGTTCTCAAAGAATCTATTTCTTTAATAAAACTCCTCCTTTTTTCGTCCAGTTTTAAAAACCCATCTAAATCAAAATCTAAACCTCTATCTTCTAAAGCCTGACACACTATCTGGGGATTTTCTCTTATGAATTTAATATCTAACATATCTATCTTTGTCTTCCTTCTATAGCTAAAAGTAAAATTACTCCGGCCAGTCCTAACCTTTTATCTAAGACTTTCTCCTTATCTAAAGAAAAATCTACAAAGAATTTATGAATAAAAGGATTAAAAAATTGCTTTATTTCTGCCAACCTTCTTTCTCTACTATCTACTATATAATAAGTCTGGGGGATAAGATTAAAAACCCATCTGCGGATAGTAGCTTTAAATAAACTATCTTCTTCTATCTTCGCCAAATAACTCTCATCAGAAGTTAAAATTTCCCACTTATCTCTAAAAATAGAAGAAAAGCCTCTTCTTCTTAACACTCCAATTTTCTCCCGAGTTAAAGAATCAATGACATCGTAGGCGGCGGCAAAATCTATAATCTGACGAGCCTGAATATGTAGAACTTCTCTTTTTCTTTCTAAATCAGCATAAACTCTTATGTCTTCTTTTAACCTAAACAATTTCTGGCGAGAATAAAGAAGAAGTTTTCCTTCAGGAGTCATTATCCGGAAAGCTCCCCCAATAGTCCAAACATCTCTCTTGGCCAAAAATTTATCTCTCTTCAATATCTCCTCTCTCATTTTTTCTCCTTGTTATCAACCTTTCACCACACACAAAGGCTTCATTCTACAAACCTTCTTAGATAACCCAGCTTTACAGACTACTTCTGCAACCTCATCTACATTTTTATAAGCTGAAGGGGCTTCTTCCAAAACTGTTTTCTTACCGGTTGCTCTAACCTCTATTCCTTTGGAACTAAGTTCTTTTATGAGAGTATTGAAATCTCCTGTCCTTATAGCTTCATGGCGAGATTTAAGCCTTCCTGCCCCATGACAGGTGGAGCTGAAACTTTCCTCTTCTGCTTTTTTCGTACCTACTAATAGATAAGAAGCTCTCCCCATATCACCGGGAATAATTACCGGCTGTCCCATATCTTTATATTTCTCAGGTAGTTCTTTATGTCCTGGACCAAAAGCCCGGGTTGCGCCCTTTCTATGAACGCATAAAACTTTTTCCTGACCATCAATAATATACTTCTCAAATTTAGCAATATTGTGAGCTACATCATAGATTAGATACATACCTAAAGATTGCCAGCTTTTAGAAAAGACTTTTTCAAAGCTTTCTCTTACTAAATGCATTAAGACCTGCCTATTTGCCCAAGCATAATTAGCAGCAGACTTCATTGCTCCAATATAATTTTTAGCTTCAGGGCTGTTAATAGGCGCACAGGCAAGTTGGCGGTCAGGAACTCTTATATTATATTTATCCAAACATTTAATCATTACCCTTACATAATCATCGCAAACCTGATAACCAAACCCCCGGGAGCCAGAGTGAATCATTACTGTAATTTGCCCTATAAATAAGCCTAACTTTTCAGCAACTTCTCTGTCATAAATATCATCTACAACTTGAACTTCCAAAAAATGATTTCCGCTACCTAAAGTGCCTGCTTGTTGCTTTCCTCTCTCATAAGCTCTTTCAGAAACACTGTCAGGGTCCGCTCCTTCGATTGAACCTCTCTCTTCACAAACTTCTAAATCCTCCCCTATTCCAAAACCTTTTTTTACCGCCCATCTTGCCCCTTCTAAAAGAAGCCTTCTTTCCTCCTGGTTAGAAACCCGAATTTGTCCCCTTGAGCCTACACCCGAGGGAACATTCTGATATAAAACATCTACAATCTTAGAGATTTTATCCTTTACATCTCCTAATTCTAAATTTGTTTTTAAAAGTCTCACTCCGCAATTAATGTCAAAACCAACTCCGCCAGGAGAAATTACTCCTCCTTCCTCAGGATCAGTTGCTGCTACTCCTCCAATACAAAAACCATAACCCCAGTGAATATCGGGCATAGCTAAAGAATATTTAACAATTCCCGGTAAAAAAGCCACATTTGCTACCTGTTCAGGGGCATTATCTTTCTTTATCTGAGAAAGCATCTTCTCGGAAGCATAAATAACTCCCTCTACCCGCATCCCTGGCTTATAGGATTTGGGGATACGCCATTTATAATCTGTTATTTTTTCTATTAGACCTTCCCACATAGTCAGTTATTAGTTAAAAAGTTAAAAGAAATCAGGGTTAAACATCAAAAATAACCTCAGCCTTATAGCCACCAGGGGTTTTCTCTATCTTTAAATTATGGTAAGTTGCTGCTTTAACCTCAGTTTTTACCTCATTAATATAAGGGTCATACTCTGAACCTTTCAAAAGAGCTTCTAACTTATAGGGGTCTTTTTCTTTTATCCTTATATTATAACTCTTGGGCAAAAACTTGTAAGTAAAAAATACTGAAATAAGCTCATTAAGCCAATTAACTAATAACTCTTCAATATTTTGTGCTTCTAAGATTATTTCTTTTTCTAAATTTGGAAGGATATCTCTATTTCCAGTAATAAGACTAAATAAAGCCCGGGCTGAGTTTTCAAATAATTCTTCTATACTTTGAGCATATATCCTTACCCCAATATCTGCAGTATGCTCAAAAAATTCAAATTCCTTACCCACAACTTTTAAATCCTTAACTTCTTAAATTATTACAAATGGGCCGCGCAGGACTCGAACCTGCAACCCACGGATTAAGAGTCCGTTGCTCTACCAATTGAGCCAGCGGCCCAGAAAGTTAAGCAATATTATATCACATTTTTAAAATTTTTGAATTTTTTAATTTTTGGCTGTCAAGCCAATTTAAAAATGTGTAGAGCTTAGAAAACTAAAAGCACCTGGTTACAAATAAAACCACTCACATTTTTTTGAGAAGATTTTAGAAGATAATAACATAGAGCACTGAAGAATACCAAAAAGAACCTACATTTCTACCAGAGGTAGATCCGTCTCTAACGGATAACTCGGATGTAGAAGCATTTCATAAAATAATTGAGAATGAATTCTATGAATGTGAAGATTACCAGAATAGAGATGATTTCTTTGCTAAAGCCTATCCCTACCTTTTATTCTTTAACTATAAAAGAGAAAATACCAATAAAGACAATAAATCTCCTTGTCAACTCCTTGAAGAAAAACAGTCTCACCTAAATGATAAAATCTTGGATTTACCTCCAATTAGGTTAGAATGGTTAGCTGAAAATATAAGAGAAAGTAAGGATTATAAAAGTGTATACCACGTACCTTTGCTACTTAGTAAGAAAAAGAAAGAAAAGCAAAGAAGAAAAATTATTCTCACTTTTCAGGAGAAATCTCAATTTTAATGGGTGGAGTAGATTTAGTTTTTTGAGAAGGAAGTGTGCGCAGAATTCCTTCTAATCTTTGCTCTATTCTATATTCAGGGTTATCGATAATCTCAATTTCCTCTTTAATAAGAGGTTTTAATTTATCTTTTAAATCTCCTTTGCTTACTTTCCCTTCCTGATAATCTTTAATTAATCTTTGAATTTCTTTTTGGATATCTTTTAATCTTTTCTCAAAATTATAAAGCGTAGGGTTTTTGTTCTTTAGTTCTTCTAAATATTTATCATAACCGAATGGAAGTTGAGAGAAAGAAAATAGGAAAGGGAGATTTAAAATAAAAAAAATAAAAATTTTCTTCATCGAGCAATTATTATACCATTCTCTCCTTTTCTGCCAACTTTAATTTTTACTCAATCCCCTCAAAATACCCTATCAACTCCTTAGCCTTACCTCTATCTCTAATCAACAGCGAAGCTTCATTGTTGTACTTTAACCCATCAAACTAATAATTATAAGACTGCCCACGATAATTATTTCTCTATCTATAACCAAAACCTTATTGTGCGTTCTTTTCTCTGCACTATCAAATCGTACATCTATCCCAAAACCGCCATTTTTGCCTTATTTTTATGCGTCTTTTGATAAAAATTTTGTGTCATCTTTACCAGGGCCGGGGTTTATTCTCTTCCAAAACCCTTTCCTTTAAAAGAACAGGTGAAAACTCAAACGACTCTTTTACATCGGTGAACTCTTCGGGATAATCAAGGGAATTGTGTATTTCCCAAAAACGCGCCTCTTCTTCGAACATCTTGCGGATTTTTTTATTCTGCATCAGCCTATCAAAATAAGTTTTAGGTTTTTTCATTACTTATCTCTTAATGCGTAAGTGGACCCGTCGATAAACTTCTTTTCTGTGACCTATTTTAAAAATAAGGATGTTTTTCTTCTCCACCTTATAAATAATCCGGTAATCTCCCACCTGCAGTTTTCGATAGCCATACAGTCCTCTCTTTAATGGCTCTCCATATTTATCTGGATCGACCACCAATCTTTCTTCGATTCACTTCTCCCCTAATCCCTCTAATATATTTTTTAAATACCGCTCATTAACCGGGCCAAAATCCTCTGCCTTATCCGCATCGTTCATCAATGAGGCAATGGTTGGCCGGATATAGTCTTTATTCCCGCAGCAGCCAGCAATATAGTTTACTCTCGACTCCTTTCCTACCAGCTTCCCCCACCATCTTTTTGCTTCTTCTTTAGTAGGAGCACAATTAGGCGGTCCTGGAGGACAAAGCCTTTCGCAATTAACACATTCATCGCGCAGACCCAGGGAATGACCCAACTCATGTAAAAACCCTTTGGCAAGACTGCTTCTGTTTTTATACCTTCTTCTTCCTAAGATAACCAAAGATATCTTATCAATTGAGGAAAGCTCAGCACAGGAAACTCCACCTGAAGCATCAAGAATAATCAGTTTATAATTAGACTTAAGATAAGCCGAAATGCCATCTAAAAAATCCCGGCGAACCTTGAGGGGTGGAAAACCCTGAGTTCTTTTCAAAACCGTATTTTCTTCTTCTCTGGAGAGGTTAATATAATAAACTCCTATTCTTTCGACGACTTCATCAAATGGCCTGGTTTTGCCTAATCTCGCAATAATTGTATCTATATCCTTAAGGAAGGTTTCTTTATCCTGATAATTTAAAGGGCAGAATACAAGGTTAAGAATAGATTCAGATGCAGATGTAAATACTCCTGAACAAGACTCAATATCATAGGCAAAACCACAGACCTCCAGCAGAACAAAGGCAAAGACAGAACAGACAAATAAACACCTTGCTCCTCTAAATCTCATCTTTTATCGGCAGGAAGTACAGCTATTCTTCAAATCCACTCCCACCTCTTTTAAATCAGGAGGCTCTAATAAATATGGCTTAAAAATAAACTTGCCTTTTCCTCTCTGGGAAATCCGGTTTTTTATCAGCTCTTCATCAGCACTCCCCCACCAGTTCTCGCCTGCCTGAAGCTCACTTTCATTATAAGACTCGATTATATTTTTATATGCCTGTTTAAAAAAGTTTCTCTGTATTCGGGGATAACCCTGCTTGAGCCTCAGGCAGGTTAAGCTGCCTTCAAAATAATTCTTCTCCACAGAACCTGCACTGTCTATAATCTCAATATCAATAAAATTACCTAAAAAGCTGTTTCGCACAATAGAAAACTCTTTCACTCCTTCTGCTCTTATCCCGGTCTTATTCTGGGTAATGATATTATTGTTTAGATTGACGCAAGAACCCTTAGCCAGCTCTATCCCTATCTTGCTATGTTGGATAAC
>QNCG01000026.1 GCA_003644445.1 Candidatus Duberdicusella sinuisediminis
AAGGGAGAAGGGGTTATGCTTGGTTATTATAAAGAGCCCCAGTTAACAAAAGAAGTATTGACGCCTGAGGGCTGGTTTAAAACCGGAGATATAGCCTGTTTTGATAAGGAGGGTCTTTTTTATATAGTGGGAAGAAAAAAAGATATGATAAAAGTATCTGGGGAAATAGTTTTTTCTCCGGAAGTGGAAGAAAAAATTCAGCTCTACCCTAAAGTTAAAGAGGTAGCAGTTATTGGAGTGCCGGATAAGTTAAGAGGAGAAGTGCCTAAAGCTTTTGTAGTAGTAAAAGAAGAAGAAACCTTAGGTGAGGAGGAACTTAAAGAGTTTTTAAGAAAACACCTCGCTCATTTTAAAATTCCTCATTACTTTGAATTTTTAAGCCAGCTTCCTAAGACTCGGACAGGAAAGATAGATAAAAAATTATTGGCCAGTTTAAAAACGGAGGTTTAATAATGAAAGTTTTGTTCTTACAGCCGCCTTTAGGAGCCTGGTCAACCTGGGGAAAACACCGTGCTCCTAATATTGGTCAAGCTCAATTAGCAGGATTATTAAGAGAAAAACACCCCGACTATAAGTTGGAAGTTTTAGATTGCCGGGCATTGGAATTAGACCAAACAGGAATGATGAGAGAGATTTTAAAAAGTAAGCCTGATATTATCCATATTGGAGATATTCTTCATACTACAGGTGGGGCAGCCGTAGTCTACCGGTATAATCAGGCAGCAAAATTAATAAAGGAAAAATATCCTCAAGCTAAAATCATTGCTTCAGGGTTAGTCTATGCTTCGGCTCCTCAAGAAATTTTAGAGAAAAACCCTCAGATTGATTATTGTATTGTGGGTGAACACGACTACAGTTTTGTAGAACTGGTTGAGGCTTTAGCTGAAGGAAAAGATATGGAGAAAGTTAAAGGTGTAGCTTTTCGTAAAGATGGCCAGATTACTTTAACGGAATACAGGGGCCTAATTACTGACTTAGATGAGTTGCCTTTTCCGGCTTACGACTTATTCCCTATGGATAAATATGTAGGACACGACTACTGGAAGAACTATGTGGAGACTTGGAATTCAAGAGGGTGTCCTGCCGGATGTAAATTCTGTTATGAGTGGTCACAGTTTGATCCCCGAAGTAATGGCGATTTAAAATTCTTCCGGGCAAGGAGTGGAAAACTTGTTGCTGAAGAGTTAGAACTTTTACATCATAGATTCGGGGTAAGGGTCGTTACTATGATGGATGATTGTTTTAACACTTCCCGCAAAAGGATGGAAGAATTTTTAGAAGAAATGTTAAAAAGAGAGTTAAATAAAAAAATTCCCTGGTGTTTTTTAGGCAGAGCCCCTTACTATTTAAGAGATATAGATTTGTTCCCTAAAATGAAAGAAGCAGGTTGCTTTCTGGCTTTAGCAGGGATTGAAGTTGCTACTGATGAAGAGTTAGAAGAACTGGGCAAAGGCATAACTGTGGAGCAGGTTGAGGAGACAATTGCCAAACTTAAAGAAGCAGGGATTGCCACAGTTTTAACCTGGATGATGGGTTTTGAAAATGATGATGAGTATAGAATTAAGAAACGTTTTGAGGCAGTAGATAGAATTGACCCTGACATCTGTGCTTTGCAGTATTTAACCCCTATGCCTGGAGCACCAATTTGGCCGGAATATGTAAAAAGAGATTGGGTTAAGTTTGATGACTTAAAAACCTGGGATTTTCATCATCCGGCTGTGCCTACAAAACACCTTTCTATTGAAGAAGTAGGAAGACTGGGCGCTTGGGCATTGCGTGAATTTTACTCCAAACCAGGAAGGGTTGAGCGGATTATGTACTCAAAAGTTTACCATCCCTATGTTAAGCTCTGTTTTCGCTCCTATATGGAGAATATGTCCCGGTTTGAGAAGGCATCTTCTCATAAAGAGCTGTATGTTTAATATAGCCCAGATTTTCAAAGATTAATAGATGAGGTAGAATTTGTAATTACCTGCGTATTTTCTGGGTTAATCTGGAAATAAAGAGAAGAGAAAATAATCATGATGCAAAGAGATGTGCACTTAAAGCCAGAGGATTTACTTAAATCCTTACAGTTTAAAGAAGGTGATTTTGGTAAAATTGCTCTGGTAAGCGGGCAGGTTCAGCGGGCTAAGACGTGCCTTGACTATTTAGAAAAACCTGTAAAGAATTTTACCTTTTTAGGTTACACTTTCTGGACAGGATTTTATAAAGGCAAAAGAATTACTGTTGGTAACGGTGGTTTCTATGCTCCGGATTCAGCTTTTGTTACAGAGCTTCTATGTGGGGCAGGCGTTGAGGTTCTTGTGCGACTGGGTTCCTGCGGCGCATTACGAGAAGATATCTCTATCGGTGATTTTATAGTTGCCGATAAGGTCTTGAGAGGAGATGGGGCAACACGTTACTATGTAGATGATGATTTTTTGCCTTCTGTGGATAGAGAGATTACTAAACACCTTGTAGATATCTTTTCTTCTGCAGGAAAGGTTCATACCGGAGGGGTATGGACTACAGATGCTTTATTTCGGGAGACAAAAGAGATAGTAAATTCCTATATTGAAAAAGGAGCAATTGCAGTGGATATGGTAACTTCACCTTTTGTTACAATTGCCAACCTTTATAAACGGGCAGTGGTTGCTGTATTGGTGGTTTCAGATAACTTAATTACCGGTGAGTTAGGATTTACTGATTTTAAGTTATTCCAAGCCCAGGAAAAAATGGTTAAGACTGCTTTTAAGCTAATTGAGAAGATAAATGTATAGTTCTCCTCTACTTTTTCCTGTTAAGTTAGAAGGTAAAAATATTATTGTTTTAGACGAAACTCTTCTTCCCTTTAAAGAGGAGTATATAGAAGTAGATTCTTTAAAAAAAGCTTTAGAAGTTTTGGGCTCAATGAAAACCCGGGCTTTTGGGCAAGTGCTTTTATTTTTTTATAGTTGTGTCCTCTTTAAAGAATATTCGCCTTCTCATTTATCTCAGGAGTTTAAAAGAGTAAGGCCTACTTTTGCTTTTGAATTTTTAGCCGAGTTAGTTGAGGAAGAGGTTAAGAAAGCAAAAACTATCCAGGAAGCAGTAGATAACTTTATTAAAGGTTTTGATAGCTTAAGAAGAAAAAGAGCCAAAAGATTAGCCCAGATTCTGCCTTCCTTTCCTAAAATCTTAACTATTTGTAATGTCAATGGAGAGTTAATCTATCTTTATGAGGAGCTAAAGAAATTGAATAAAAGTTGTTTATTTTACGTTTCAGAAACCCGGCCTTATTTACAGGGAACACGGCTTACTTTCTGGGAGTTAAGAAAAAATAATATCCCTGCTTATTTAGTCTGCGATAATCAGGCAGCAAAGTTAATGAAGGAGAAAAAAGTAAATTGTGTGATAACTGGTGCTGACCGTTCTACAACAAAAGGAGACATCATTAATAAGGTAGGTAGTTATGCTTTAGCTAAACTGGCTAAGTATTTTAATATTCCTTTTTATGCTCTGGTACAGTATCCTGAGGATATTGACATTAAGAGTATTGAAATTGAGGAGCGTCCTCAAGAGGAAGTCTTTATGTTTCTGGAGGAAGATTTTAGTGAGGTTGAAGCAGTTTATCCTTCTTTTGATGTGGTAGAGAAATGTTTGGTTACCCAAATGATAAATATTAGATAATTTATGAGACTGTTTCAGATAGATAAAGCAATTCTTTTGTGGGGGCTAATAAACGAGGAAGTTCTTTCCTTATTTAAGAAAGAAGATTTATTGGGTATCACTGAAAGCAGGCCTTATCTTTATGGTTTAAAGAATATTTTTTTCTTAAAGAATAAAGATTATAATTGTTTTTATCTTACTGACAATATGGTGGGTATTCTTTTTGCTTCTGGTAAAATAAAAAGTACTTATATATTTTATAAAGAGAAGTCAGATAAGGGGTTCTTGTGTCCTTCAGGTTCTTTATATGTATATCTTTTAAGTAGACTCCACAATATAGAAGTTAATTTTTTTCCTCAAGGTGAGTTGGAGAAGAGTCTTGATAAGGATGCTTCTACTTTGGGGGGTAAACCTTTTGTAAAGAAGGAGGATTTAAAGTTTGTGGTTTTGTCCCAAGATGAGTTAATCGGAACTAATTTGTAAAGGAGAAAAGAGATGTATGGAAAAGAAAAGAAAGAAATAATTTACTGGGCAAAAAAACTTAATGAAAAAGGCTTTGTTACTGCCCGCAGTGGAAATATCTCCTTAAAAGTTGATAAAGGCCTGCTTATAACCTCTCACGATTCTTATCTGGGAGAGTTAAAAGAAGAAGATATTCTTTTAGTAGATAAAGAAGGTAGAATTTTGGAAGGCAAAGGCGAAGTTACTTCAGAAAAAGACTTACACCTAGAAGCTCAAAATAGATTTAAAGAGATAAGGGTAGTTTTACATGCTCACCCTCCTTTTACTGTAGCTTTCTTTCACTACTTTGATAATCTGGATATCTTTTCTTTTGAGGCGAAGTTCTATTTAGGAGATATTAAGGTTGTTCCTCAAGAGACCCCTACAGTTACCCAGATAGAGCCAGTATTAAAAGAGCTTGAGAATTCAAATATAGTAGTCTTGAAAGACCACGGGGCAGTAAGTGTAGGAGAAGATTTTAAGTCTGCTTTTAGTTTGATTGAACTCTTAGAGGAGCAGGCAAAGGTTAATCTCTTGATAAAGTCAGCAGTCCATAGTCCTCAGTCTGTAGTGAATAGCCCCCAGTTTTTGGTTCATAGTGAGAAGAAGTATGAATTGTTGTCTAAAGAACATATAGAAAGGTTAGTAGAATTAGTAAATAACGATGAACAAGCGCAAAGCTTAGGAGAAAAATATGATTTAACCTGCAGTTTAGCAGTAAAGGATGTAGATACAGGAAGAGTAGCTTGTTTTTATTATCAAAAGGGAAAGATTATAAAGACTGATTCTAATGAAGAGGCCGAATTTCTGATTATTGGGGAAAGTTATATCTTAAAGAAAATCTTTAATCGGGAAATTTCTCCCCTTGTTGCTTCAACTCAGGGTAAGGTAAAAACTAAAGGAGACTTCTCTAAAATGAGTAAGTGGTATCCGGTATTAGTCCGCACTTTCCAGTTATGGGAGAAAGCCCCGGTTATCTAAGGAGGGGAGATGCAGGAGTATAAGTATTATTTAGGTGGCGAATTTAAAGATTCTTCAGAAAAGATTGAAGTAATAGACCCTTCTACTGAGGAAGTTTTTGCTTATATTTATCAAGTAAGTAAAGAGGATTTAGAAATTGCTCTCTCTCAAGCTAAAAAAGCCCAGAAAGAGTGGAAGAAATTTTCTTTTAAGGAGAGAGCAAAAGTTTTGAGAAACATAGCAAAAGTTATTTTAGACAACCTTCCCAGTTTAGCAGAACTTGAAACAAGAGAGATAGGCAAAACCTATAAGGAGTCTCTATTTGTAGATATACCTTTATCAGCTGAGGTTTTCGATTACTATGCTTCTTTTTTAGAGAGTCTTTCTGAAGATTTAATTAAGACAGATACAGGCATTGACTTAATTAAATATGAACCTTACGGAGTATGTGGGGTCTATCTTCCTTATAATGTGCCTTTAATGATTTTTGGGTTTAGCTGTGCCGGAGCTTTAGCTTCGGGTAATGCCTTAATTGTGAAACCTTCTGAATATGGGTCTTTATCTTTGTCAGAGCTGGCTAAGCACTTAGATAAATTGGATATGCCCAAAGGTTTAATCAATATAATTACTGGCCGGGGAGAAACTGTGGGTAAGTATTTAGCCCAAGCTGAAGTAGACCTTATTTCTTTTACTGGTTCTTTACAAACTCTTAAAAAAATAGTTTCTTATTCTGCAGATAACCCTAAAAAGATTATCTGTGAGTTGGGTGGGGTAAATTTTACAGTTATATTCTCTGACGCTGATAAAGAGAGAGCAATTGATTCTCTTTTATCTTCTTCCTTTATGAAACAGGGTCAAATGTGTATAGGCACAAGTATAGCTTTGATTGAAGAGAGTATTTACGAGAGTTTTATTAGTGAATTTTTAGAAAAAGTTAAAAAGATAAAAATAGGTTCTCCTTTTGAACCAACCACCGGCTTAGGTCCTTTGGTTTCTAGAGAGCATCTTTCAGCGGTAGATAAAAAAGTAAAAGAAATTATCTCTCAAGGGAATAAACTTCTCTGGGGAGGAGAAATATTGAAAGGTAAAGGTTATTTTTATTCTCCCACTGTGATTGAATTGAAAGAATTAGTTTATGAAGAATTCTTTTCACCAGTAGTTTTAGTTAAAAGATTTAAACAGGAAGAACTTCCCTCTATCTTGGAGAATAATCCTACAGGGTTGGTTCTCCAGATATGGAGTAGTAATTTAGAAAAGGCTAAAAGGTTAGCCGAAAGCTATTCTTGGGGAACTGTCTGGATAAATACTTTTGCTCAGATGAGCGCTCATACTTCTTTCGGCGGAGTAAAGAAGAGCGGTTGGGGAAGGAATCTGGGTAAATGGGGATTTTTTGAATATACTCAGCCTAAGCACATTGGGATAGGGTTTAAAAAAGGTCCTGCTGAAGGCTGGTTTGGAGTATGAATAAGAAAAAGAAGACAATATCTTTAAGCTGGCAGTATAAGCTTTCCCGTAAGGTCATTCATTTGCGAATTTACCTTATTTTAATATTTATAATTATTACTTCTTTCTTTATAGCCGTATTAAGAGATATAAAGATAGAGACCCACTTACAAGACTTTTTACCCCAGCGCCACCCCTTTATTAAAGTCCAGAACCAGTTAACCGATATCTTTGGGGGGCTAAATCAAGTTTCTTTAGCCTTCAAAGTAAAAGAAGGAACAATCTTAAATAAAGATTCTTTAGAAAAAATTATATCTTTAACAGAAGACCTTTACTTAATAAAAGGAGTAAATATTTCCCGGATAAATTCCATAGCTTCTAGACATATAAAGCATGTTAGGGTAGATAAAGAAGGTTTCTATGTAGAAAGGTTATTAAGGACCCCTCCTCAGACTGAACAAGAAAGCCGCCAGTTAAAGCAGAAAATAATGATGAATCCAAATATTTATGGAAAGATGGTTTCTAAAGATTTTAAATCCACTTTTATTCAGGTAGATTTCTCTTCAAAAGTTAAGACTAGTTATATATTTTCTGTGCTTAGGGGTTTAAAGAATAAATATGAAGATAAAAAAACCCAGATTTTTATTGCCGGAAGGCCTATCTTAGAAGGCTGGCTTAACTTTTATTTACCTTCTATGTTTAAGATACTTTTTTTAAGTTTTCTGGTTATTTCGGTTATTCTTTACCTTACTTTTCGTTCTAAAAGAGGGGTAATTCTTCCTCTTTTAGACTCTTTTATGGCTACTCTGTGGGGTATGGGAGCTATGAAACTTTTAGGTTTTAGGTTGGACCCTTCTACAATCTTGGTTCCTTTTATTGTCCTTTCTTTAGGGATAAGCCATTCCGTCCACACTTTAAAGCGTTATTATGAAGAGATGAGAGTCCCGCAAATGAAGAGTAAGCACGCAGTGGTAAATACTGTAGCCCATTTATTTCTTCCGGGGTTGGCTTGCGTTTTAACTGATGGGTTGGGATTTTTATCTTTGATATTAGTTCCCCTTCCTACTATTAAGAGTATGGCTCTTGCTTCGGGGCTTGGGATTTTGGCTAATTTTTTGACTTCTTTTATGTTTACACCTTGTTTACTTTCTTTTCTCCACCGGCCCAAAATCTTAGAGGTAAAGAGAGAAGAGCAACACCTCTGGGTAGATAGGCTCCTTTCTAAGATTAGTATTTTTTCTTTAAATAAACAGGCGGGGACAGTTTTAGTAGTAGGTTTTATGGCTTTGAGCCTTATTTCTTTTTTGGGGATAAGAAAGATTATTATTGGCGATAACACCGAAGGCACAAGCTATCTTTATCCGGAGAGCCCTTACAATAAGGCAGAAAAGTTTATAAATAAAAACTTTGGCGGGACAAATTCCTATTATGTTTTGGTTTCTTCTCCGGACAGTCTTCTGAAAGTAGATAAACTAAAAGCTATAGATGATTTTCAAACCTATTTATCCCGAGAGGTTCCTCAGATTGGCGCTTCTTTATCCTTAGTAAATGCTATAAAGGCTTTAAATATGTTTATGTTTGAAGGAAAGAGAGAATACTTTAAAATCCCCGAAAATAACCAGACTATTGCTCAGTACTGGTTTTTATATACTCTTTCCGGGTTTCCTTCAGATTACGACTATTTAGTTTCCCGAGATGAGAAGTTTTCCAATATAAAGTTTGACTTGCGCGACCATAAATCCAGCACTGTAGATTTAGCAGTTAGAAAGACCAAAGAATATTTTTCTCAGCATAAATTTAAGGGAGTAAAGTTTTCTTATGGAGGAGGAGATATTGGCATTCTTTATGCAGTAAATCAAATTATAAAAAATACTATCCTTCCTAACGCCTTATTTATCTCTATATTGATATTTCTCTATGTAAGTTTTATTTACCGCTCTTTTTTAGGAGGGGTATTTCTCCTTCTTCCTTTAATCTTCAGCAATCTCTTAGTATTTTCTCTGTTTGGTTTTTTAGGTATACCTATAAATACCGAGATGTTAGCTTTAGTTTCTTTATCTGAAGGTTTGGGGGTAAATTACGGCATTTACATCTTAGCCCGGTTCTTTGATGAGTTTAAAGAAAAGAGGAGGACTTTTAAAAATATACTTTATCACACCTTAATTACCAGTGGTAAGGCAGTATTTTTTAGTGGATTTATTGTTTCTTTAGGTATTCTGGTCTGGGTATTTTCACCAATTTTATTCCAGGCCCGTTTAGGAGGGGTTTTGTGTTTGTCTTTAGTTTTAAATATGATAATTTCTCTGGTAATGATTCCTGTATTTATCTGGTGGATAAAGCCGGAGTTTTTATTTGGTAAAGTCAGGAGAAGATTTTTAAGGAAAGAAGGAGGTGTTTTATGAGGTGGTTGTTTATTTTCGCAGGGTGTTTATTGCTGAATCTGGGGGTTTTTGCTGAGAAGCTTGAATACCACAAGGTCTATACTCCTCAAGAAGGTATGTCTGCAGAGGAGATTATGAAGATTATGTACCACAACAAATACTCTCTCTTTGCCCGGGATTATCAGCAGACCGGAGAAGTCTTATATGTTGACCCTTCAGGTTTTACCCGAAAAAGAGTATGGAAAAGGCAAAGGATAGTAAAAGCAGGCCAGGAGGGTATTTCCTACAAAGACTTAGTAGTTATGACTTATCCTACGGAGTTAAAAGGTTTGGCGGTATTGACCTGGACTTATGAAGATCCCCAGAAAGACCAGAATGTCTGGCTTTGGATTCCTTCTCTAAAAAAGGTGAGAAAAATTTCAGCCTCCGAAGATGACGATGCCTTTATGGGTAGTGATTTTACAGTGGAAGAAGTTTCTACCCGAAGGTTTGAAGATGAGAGTTATAAACTTATAGGGAGTAAGAACTTCCCTGGTTATAAGTTTGAACATACCGGCGAAGTTAAATTTAAGGATAAGCCTTGTTTTGTAGTTGAATGCACACCTTTAAAGCCCCACTGGTATTATAGCAAAAGAATAGTCTGGATTGACAAAGATACTGGAGGAAATATTTTTGAGGAGTATTACGATAAAAATGGTAAGTTATTTAAGACTCTATTTAGAGAATGGGTCTGGACTGATTTAGGAGATAAGAAATACCCAAGCCAGATTTCTTTAGAGTGTAAGGATTTAAGAACAAACCATCGCACAGTAATTTTAATGGAAGACACCAAGTATGATCAGGATTTAAGTGAGTATGATTTTACAGTTAAGGCTTTGATGCGTTCAAGATGGTAAGGAGGTGAGTTAAAGTGAGGAAAGTTTTATTTTTAGGATTACTTTTTTTAGGGGGTAATCTTTGGGCTAGGCCGGTGAATGAGAATTTAGAATATGCCGGTTATCTAAAGACTGAATTCTGGCTTAAAAATTATAATGATGAATCCCATTTATCTTTATCTTCTTTTAAGAATACCTTTGATTTAGAAGTTGAATACAAACTTTCTGAGAACTGGGCTTTCTTTTTCCACCCCCGCTTCTTTTATGATTTTGCTTACGATTTAAGAGAAGATTTCAACTCTAACTTTGACCGCAACCAATTTAAAATGGGCCATACCCAAAGAACAGAATGGTTAAGAGACTGCTATTTAGATTTTACTTCCGATAAATTAGATATAAGGATAGGTAAACAACAGGTGGTCTGGGGCCAGGCTGATGGTTTACCTTTTTTAGACAGGGTTATGCCTTTTGATTTAAGTTATTACTGGCTTTATGATTTTGCTGATATTAGGATTCCTTTATGGATGATTAAGGTAGAATATTCTCCAGAACTTAATTCTACTTTACAGTTTTTGTTGATTCCTGATTTTGAGGCTTCCCGTTCAGCTCCAGCTTATGCTCCTTTTGCTTTTAAGGCTAACAATGACTGGTATGACTTCAAGACTTCTTACAATCCTCTTTTGACAATTTACCGTCCGCCCAAACAATTTGAAAATTCTCGTGTAGGCTTAAGATGGCGGTCAATATTAGGTAATGATATAGAATATACCTTAAATTGGCTCTACGGATATTCTACCTCAGCTTATACTTATACAGATTCTTATGCATCTTTGCAGTTTTCCCGTCGGCACAAACTTATGCATATGATTGGATTCTCTTTTAACAAAAGTTTTGTAGAGCCAGGTTTATTAGAAGGGTGGACTATTCGAGGAGAGTTTGCTTATTTTCACAATGAGCCTACTTATTATGGAACTGACGGTTATAGAAGACGCACTGAACGGACAGATAAATACACCTATGTTTTGGGTTTTGATAAGACGTTTTTTACTAATTGGGTATTTTCTCTGCAGTTTGCTCAGTTTATCCATGACAAAAAGACATTTGGGGGTTATCAGCTATTGAATACCTACACTTACGGACTTTTAGAAAAAGTTGAGAATTACCTTACTTTAAAAGTTTCTACTGATTTTATGCACGAACGCTTAAAACCTGAGGTGTTAATTATCTACAACGACGACAACGACGGAAGAATATCTTTTAAGGCTAAATACGAGTTAAGAGATAACTTCTGGCTCACTTTAGGCTATCACCATTTCTGGGGACCTCTCGGAGGTTCAAACGGTCAATTTAGAAACAACGACCACTTAGTATTAGAAGCAAAATACACTTTTTAGCCATTATTAATGGCTAAAAAAATAAGATTCTTTTTCCGGAGAACAAACTTAAACCGCTATACTATAACTTATTTAACTGCTCTTTTAGACGAGCATTTGCCCGACTTCTTTGAGTTAAAGATAGTAGATGGTTTTGGAGAACTTTATAAAGAGCTCTCTTTAAATTCTGAATTTATTTCAGTAGTAGGTTATTCTTTGGGAGTTTGGGAATTTAAGAAACATCTGGAAGAAATTTCTCAACTTAAAAGAAGTTTTAAAGATAAAGTCATAATAATCTCCGGAGGTCCTCAAGCTTCAGGTCTTCCCGAAGAAATTCTGGATAGAGGAGCAGATTTAGTATTTATAGGTGAAGCTGAAGAAAGCTTACTTTCTTTTTTAAAAGACTTTTACCATTCTTTAGAACTTCCCTCAGAAAGAATAATTAAACCCCAACCCCTGCAAGACTTTAACAGCTATCCTCCTTTTGCCTATAAGCGGGGAATTTTTTCTCCTATAGAATTAAGAAGAGGCTGTGAGAATAAGTGTTTTTTCTGCCAAACCCCTTATCTATTCCCCCAAATCAGAGAAAGAGACCTTGACTATGTGAAAAAATACGCTAATCTTTTAAAAGAACAAGGCAAAAAAGATTTATTTTTTCTTCTTCCTGATGGTTTATCCTATAAGCAGAAAAACAAAGGAGTAAACATTACTTATTTAGAGAAGTTTTTAAAGGAATTATCTGAGGAAGGATTTAACCTCTGTTGGGGTTATTTTCCTTCAGAAGTTTTTCCTACAAGAGTGGTAAATACGCCTCAGGTAGCTAAAGTTTTAAAAAAATATGTTCAGAATAAAAAGATAAGTTTAGGTTGTCAAACTGGAAGCCCGAGAATTTTAGAGTTGATAAACAGAGACCACACCTTAGAAGATGTGAGAAAAGCAGTTAAGGTTTTAAGAGAAGAGGGTTTTCAGGTTATTGTGGATATAATTTTAGGTTTTCCTCAGGAGGAACTTTCTGACCGCTGGCAGACTCTCAATTTTATTAAGGACTTAGCTCAAAATTATCAAGCAAAGTTTAATCTTCACTATTTTATTCGGCTTCCTCAAACCCCCTTTTTTAAATTGAAACCTACTCCTATAGAGGAAGAGATAAAAGACGAAATATACTCTTTGATGAAGAAAGGAATTGCTTTTGGAAATTTCTTTAAGCAATTAAAAACAGCTTTTGGCAATAACAAAAATGAGGCTTAATAAATTTATAGCTAAATCAGGATATTGTTCCCGGCGTCAGGCAGATATTCTTATTAAACAAGGAAAAGTTAAAGTGGGCAGGAAAATAGTTAAAGAACCTTGGCAGAGAGTAAAAGATGGTGATCAGGTAACTATTGAGAATAAAGTCTTAAAAATCCCTCAAAGTTATATTTACCTTATCCTCAATAAACCTAAAGGTTTTGTGGTTACTAAAAAGGATAAGTTTGCTAAAAAAACAATTTATGAGCTTTTGCCGAAAAGATTCAAAAACCTTTTTCCCGTAGGAAGATTAGATAAAGATTCCCGGGGCTTACTTATTCTTACTAATGACGGTGATTTCTCTTACCAATACACTCACCCTAAATTTGAAGTGGAGAAAGAATATATACTGGTAGTAAGGGGTAAGTTTACTGAAGGTGATGTAAGCAGGGCTTATCAAGGAATAAAGGAGGGTGAAGATTTCTTGAGAGTGAAGAAAATTAAGATACAAAGAGTTTACCCTAATAAAACAAAGCTTTCTTGTTTAATCAGCGAAGGCAAAAAACGCCATTTAAGAAAGTTATTTTCTTCTTTAGGCTTTAAGGTTTTAGACCTTAAAAGAGTTAGAATGGGAGACTTTTCTTTAGGAAATCTTAAAGAAGGCCAATTTAAAATAACTAAACTCAGTAATGATAGACATTAAAAGCTTAACTCGCGAAGACTTAGAAAGAATACTTTTTAAAAAAGGTTTTCCTAAGTTTTCTCCAATTCAAATTTTTACCTGGGTTTATAGAAAAAGGGTAGAGGATTTTTCTAAGATGACCGACCTTTCTAAGAAATTAAGAAAATATTTAAGTGAGAATTTTTATTTTTCAAGATTAGAATTAAAAGAAAGAAAAATTTCTCTAGACACCACAGAAAAATTTTTATTTAAACTCAAAGATAATTCCCTGATTGAGACAGTTTTAATTCCTGAAGAAAAGAGAAAAACTCTCTGTATTTCTACTCAGGTAGGTTGTAAATATAAGTGTAAGTTCTGTGTAAGTGGGTTAGGTGGATTTAAAAGGAATTTAGAAGTTGCTGAGATTATCAACCAGTTTTTAGAAGTTGGAGATTTAATAAGTCCTAAAAAGATTACTAATATTGTCTTTATGGGGATAGGAGAGCCTCTGGATAATTTTGAAAACCTAATAAAGGCAATAAAGATATTTATGGATAATAAAGGGATATATTTAGGAAAGAGAAAAATTTGCATATCCACAGTAGGGATAACTCCTAAGATTAAAGAACTTATAAAGCTCTCTTTAGGGGTTAAGCTTTCTTTGTCCTTACATTCAGCTATCTTAGAAAAAAGGACGAAAATTATCCCTGTAAATAAAAAGTATCCCTTGCCAGAAGTTTTAACTGCCTTAGGAGAATTTGTAAAAAAAGAAAAATTCCCGGTTACTTTTGAATATATCTTAATTAGAGGATTTAATTCTTCGAAAGAAGATGCTCAAGAATTAGCCAGCTTGTCTAAAAAGATAAAATGTAAAATAAATTTAATCCCCTATAATCCTTCTCCACATTTTAACTGGCAACCTCCTTCAGAACAAGAAGTTGAGAATTTTAAAGAAATTTTAAAGAAAGAAGGGGTGTTTTTTACCCTGAGAAGGCCACGGGGCAAAGACATAGAAGCAGGTTGTGGTCAGTTGAGAGCAAGATTTTTATGAGGAGAGGTTATTTAACATTACTGCTACTTGTATTCTTTTTTGGTTGTTCTTATCCAGTAAAAAACTTAGATTCAAAAGGTAAAAACATTATTTGTTTTGGAGATAGTATAACTTCTGGTGAAGGTTTAAGCAGGAAAGAAGAAGCCTTTCCTTCTATATTAGCAGAGTTTTTAGGAAGAGAAGTTATAAATAGTGGTAAACCTGGGGATACGACTTCTTCGGCTTTTAAAAGGTTAGAAAAAGATGTATTAAGTAAAGATCCCTATATAGTTATTCTGGAGTTAGGAGGGAATGATTTTTTGCAAAGAATCCCTTTGGAGAATAGCTTAAAAAATTTAGAAAAAATTATTTTAAAGATTCAAGAGAGAAGAGCAATTTGTGTTTTAATAGATATAAGTTGTGGATTCTTACTTTCTTCTTACCGAAAAACTTACCAAGATTTAGCCAAGAAGACAGGTTCAATTTTTGTGCCTGGTGTTTTTAAGGGAATTTTTGATGACCCATCTTTAAAAGTAGACTCCCTTCATCCTAATCCTTCCGGTCACAAAATTATTGCCGAGAGAATTTATAAAGCTATAAGACCTTATTTTAAAAAAACAAGGGGGCGATAATTAATCTTAAAAAGGTTTTTGCCTCTTTTTAGGATTAAGGAATTTATCGCCCCCTTAGGCCCTCCCCTCTTACAGCGAGAGACCTCACCTCATACACAGCCCTTATCCTTTACAAAGAGGCTGTTTAAAGAATAACATTTTATTTATTTTTTATCAAGGCTTGACAAATTAGAAGTTTAAGTTTAGGGAAGAAAAGGTCTTTGAGATATTCTGTGTCAGATACTTGAAAAAATGATATTATGAAAGAGGGCACTGTAAAATATTCTGTGTAAATTCTTGACAAGATAAAAAAAGAGGCTCTCCCCTCCCTGAAAAGAGAAGGAGGTGTATAGCCTATGAAAGAAATAAACTTTGAATCTGGTAAGAATTTACTCTTAACGATGGGCTGGTGTCAAGGATATTTTGCCAAAAGGGGTATTTTGGTTTGATTTAAGAAGTAAGGTAAAGCAAATGATAACAGATGTATTAGAATACAGTTTAAACAAGGAATTAGAAGCCATACAGAGATACTCAAATATATTGTGCCCACTATGTAAGGGAAGCCCTAAGATACATAAAAAATAAGAAGTTACTTCCTTCTATAAGAGAGAAGGCCTACAATCTCTATAAAAGTGATAGATTGGGTAAGATTTGCTTTAGAGAATAACAACAGTTAATATAACGCTTCATTTTCTAA
>QNCG01000027.1 GCA_003644445.1 Candidatus Duberdicusella sinuisediminis
ATCTATCCTCTCTACTAAAACCTTTTCAAATATTTCTGGGACGTCTTCAGGCTTAGAAAATTTTACATCTACAACTGGACCCTGCACAGAAATTACTTCTCCTATTGAACGAAAATTATTTTTATCCATTTTTCTCTACTTAGAATAAATCACCCGGGCAGCAAAAAGCTCTCTCATACTTTTATCGGTCAACTCGTGACGCAGTTTATGATATTTAAGTTTAAGCCCTTTTTGTAAATCCTCTAATTTCTGAGAACTCTCTTCTAAATGGATAAACCGGGCTGCTAATTCTGCTAAACGAGCAAACCCCAAAATCTCATAGAGAGTCTTACCCACCCAGAGATAGACTAAATATTCAACAATATTATCTAAACTGGACTCTTGAATAAATTCCTCTAAATTTATAAGATGGCCTTTATCTTCTGCTAACTCTCCATAAGGTAAAGGAGTGTATTTTTCTATCTTCTGAAGCATTAAAGATAAAGCCTTAGGATAAATAACCACTATTCTTCCTACCTCCTCATTAATCACTCTTTCTAAAAGATAGTCCCTTAAAGTTAGGGCTAAATCTAATCTTCTTTCCTCAGTAATTCCGGGAAACCCTTTATAACTTAAACCATGCTCCTGAGCATAGAGTTTACCTCTTTCTCCTACAATTATTAAGATATCGTCCTTGCTTTCTAATTCATCGAAAGCTAAACTAGCCACCTGCATATTAAGTCCTCCTAAGAGACCGGAATCAGAAGTAATAGCTACTACAGCTTTATTCTCATTAACAGCCTTAACAAAAGGATGCTTAACTTCTTTCACATCTATACCTTCTAAAAAACTTTCTACCACATAAGAAAACTTATCAAAAGACTTTATCTTCTTCTCTAAAATTTGATATTGGGATACAGCTATACCCTTAAGAACTTTCAACAAAGAATAAAGCCCCTGATAAAACTGCATATCTTTTTTAACCTGAGGTAAGACCGCCATCTCTACCTTGCTTCCTTAAGAGAAAACCTTAACTTAAACTTCTTCAAAATATCTCTGCAAACACTTCCTTAACTTTTCAGCAATTTCTTTAGTTAATTCTTTTCTCTCCCGCAGTTCAGAAATAATCTCTGGTTCCTGCTCTTTCACTTTTTCTAAAAAAGTTTCTTTAAACTTCTTTATTTCAGCAACTGATAAGTTATCTAAAACCCCTAAATTTAAAGCAAACAGCCAAAGAATCTGCCTCTCCATTTCTACGGGTTGGTTCTTATCCTGGATTAAGAGTTGAGTAATAGCTTCTCCTCTTTTTAAAGAAGCTTCAGCCTCTTTAGACAAACCCGTAGCTCTCAGCTGAGTCATCTGGAGAAGTTCTTTATACTGCAGATACTCCAATCTCAAAGTTCGACTAAAAGCCCTCATTGCTGGCCACTGAGCTTTACTGCCAATTCGAGAAACTGAAAGTCCTAAATCTATAGCTGGCCTAAAACCTTTGTTAAACAAAGGAGTACTGAAATAGAGCTGACCATCAGTCATAGAGATTATATTAGTAGAGATATAACCAGTAACATCACCCTGCTGAATCTCTACGATGGGGAAGAAAGTCATAGAACCTTTCCCCAATTCTGGCTTCAGATACCCCGCCCTCTCCATAAGCTGAGAGTGGATGTAGAATATATCCCCAGGATAGGCTTCTCTTCCTGGAGCTCTACCTAACAATAAAGAAATCTGGCGGTAAACCCAGGCGTGGCGGGTTAAGTCATCAAAGATTACTAAAGCATCTTTACCATTATACATAAAATATTCTCCTAACATAGCTGCTGTATAAGGAGCTAAATACTGCTCACCCACCGAAGTAGAAGCTATCCCGCTTACTATGATTGTGTAATCTAAAGCTCCCTTATCTCTCAAAATATCTACTATCTTCAAAAGATTAGAATAGGTCTTGCCAATACAACAATAAATACAATTTACATCTTTACCTTTCTGGCTAATTATAGCATCTACAGCTACAGTAGTTTTCCCGGTAAGTCTATCTCCAATAAGAAGCTGACGCTGACCTTTAGCAATAGGGATAATTGCGTCTATACTTAAAGTTCCTGTCTCTAAAGTTTGATCCACCGGAATTCTGTCCATAACTCCAGGAACATCTCTAAATACTGGATAGAAATCGTCAGGCTCAATAGGACCTTTTCCATCTTGGGGCTCACAAAGACTGTTTACTATCCGGCCTAAAAAATTCTTTCCTACCGGGAGTTTAAGAAATTCTCCTTTGTTATAGACTTCATCTCCAGCCTTCAAATCTACTGCTGAACCTAACACTAATATCTGAACTTCCTCTTCAGTAAAACCAATCACTAAACCTTTAACCCCATTAGAAAATTCTACCATCTGCCCGCTCACGCAAGAAGGAAGCCCTAAGGCTAAGACAATAAACTTCTGCACTGACTTAATCTTACCTACTTCCCTGACTTCAAAAGCCGAACTGAACTCTAAACCCTGCCTCTTATTATTTACTTCTTCCATACCTTTAGTCCTTAATATTCTTTACTCTCCTTCTAATTCCTTTATCCTTTCTCTTATCTTAAATTGAAGACTCCCGTCAATAATCAAACTACCCAAAGCCACGATAACCCCAGCAATTAACTTAGAATCTTTTTCAAAAACAACCTCTGCCTCCTGAGAAGAAATCTTCTGGAAAATTCTGATAAAACTATCTTTCTCTTCAGAAGTCAATTCAAAAGAAGACCTAACTTTTACCTCTGATAAATCCTGAGGAATATCTAAACTCCCGATTTTCTTGGATAGTCCTTCAATAAATTCCTTAACCAAGTTATTATGGATAATTTTACGGATATTTTCAGATAAAGCCTCTCCTAACAATTGGCCAGCTTTCTTAACTGCTTCCTTACTTATCCTCTGCTCAATTTCTGTTATTAACATCCGACGGGTTTTTTCGGCCTGAGAGATTATTTCTTTAGCCTGCTCTTTAGCCTTGTTTATAATCTCTTCTTTTTCTCTTTCAGTCTGCTTTAAAATCTCCTCCCTTAAACTTAAAGCTTCTTCTTTAGCTTGAGAAACCTTTTCTTGATAAATTCTTTCTGCTTCTTCTAATTTCTTTTCTGCTTCTTCCTGCTTTTTTAAGTAGTCCTGATTTATCTTATCTAAATGGCTAACTGCTGAACTAATATTCTTGTTAATTACTTTCTTGAAGATAAACACAAATAAAAAAAACATCAAAATAAAAAATAATACTAATGCTCCAATTATCATTCTTACTCCTTTCCCTGGGCCCCTTCTAAAAAATAAGAGTTTAATGGGCAAACAGCTAGAATTCTATCAACATAGCTATTAAAGCTAAACTCTGAGCAAAACATAAAGCTATAATCATCGCTGTAAATATCTTAGGAGCTGCTGAAGGATTTCTGCCTAAAGCTTGAATGCTGGCCTGACTCCCAAAAGCAAAGACTAAAGAGGGGCCCAAAATACACAAACCAAAAATTATAAGCAAGGCTAAGTTCCTATCCATTACTTTCTGAAACCTTAGAACAAAATTTTCAATTTACACTTCTCAATTTACAATAAATTTTCAATACTGAAATTTTCAATATTACTCTCTTTGAGAATTAAATAATTGTTAATTTAATGAAAATTTGGTAATTGAAAATTTAAAAATTAACCTTTTAGGGTGTCTCTCCAATTATTACCACCTCATTCCTATCTACTTTCACAATGCCTCTCTTTAGAGGGTATTCTTTCTTATCTATAACTACCCAGCCCGAAAGAAGCCGGGATAGGAAATTGCGGTGGTAAGGAAGAATTGTACAAACCCCTAACTCTCCAGGAACCACTACTGATTTTGCTCTTCCTTCAAATATTACTCTTTGGGGGCTAATAAAAAGAACGTTCAACATCCCTTATATTGCCTAATCCGCGGTTATTCCTTGCTTTCTTCTTCTTTTTTTTCTCCCAGTTCTAAAAAACTTCTTTTTTTAGCTTCCGAGATAATTTTTTCTGTAGCCTTAGCTTGCTTGTACCAGGTAAAGAAGACTACCACTGATAATATCCCCAAGAAAAAGACAATTACAAATATGGCTATCCAAGTAGCCGTCTTAGTAGGAGATTCAGTCTTAAATTTTGTCTTGGTAAGCATCTTAGGAGTTAGAGGACCTCTCTCTCTTTGGAGAATCTTCTCCATCTCTGAAAGCTCTTCTTTAAGCCGGGCTAAAGCTTTAACATTAGTCCTATAAACTCCAATGTGTTGAGTCCTGCTTAAAGACTCATCAGTTTGGCTCTTAACAATCTCATCTAAAAGGGAAAACCCTCTCTGAGCAATGTCCTTCATCTTATCAAAATATTCTGTGCCTTCAAATATCTTGAGAAGTTCTTTAATCTTATCTCTTACTTCATCTAAAGACCTCTGAAGAATAATCCAAACATCTTTAACTTCTACTTCAAAGACTCGGGTCTGAGCAGGTTCAAGATATAAATCATCTTTATAGACATAGAACAAGGACTTATTGAGGTCGTATTCTAATTCTAAACCTCCTAAATCTACGATATCCTCTCTCTTAACTTCTTGGGGCAAATAAACTTTTATAGGAACTCTCTGGGTCCTTACCTTAGAAGGGTTCACTGCCACAATCCTAAACCTAATATTGGCTGATTCCGAAAGAAAAGAAAAGAGAGAAAAAAGAGAAAACAAGAAAAAAATCTTAAAAAGCCTTCTCACTCTCTACTCTCCTCCTAAGTTATTATATATCCTCTCTCTTTTTTCACCAACCTTTTTCTTACTCTTCTCTCTCCTTAATCAGTAAGAATAGTGGAAACAACCGGTGTATCTACCCCTCCAAACTTTGCTTCAAACAAAGCCTGAAGTAATCTTACAATAGCTTCAATAGCCTCAGCCTTATTTCTTATTGCCTTTATAGTAGGAGATTCAGCTAATTTCTCTTCTAACAATTCACTAAAATCAAAACCCTCCTTAGAAGCAAGTTCATTTAACTTCTCACTCATCTCATCAATAGCCTTTATAACTTTTGCTGAAGGACCTTCTCGGGCAATTATCTCCGGTAGCTTCTCTACGGACTCCTGGAGGTTCTTCAAAGTTAAAGCAATGCTTGTACCATCATCAGCCCCTAAAGCAAGTTCCACAGCCTTTATAGCTTCTAAGGCATCTTTGGCTGCCCGTTCTGCCTCAGGAGCTGAAGCAGCTAAACCAGCCACAGTAGTAATAGACATCTCCTCTACCATACCTGAACCCATTATCCGAGCTGAAGAACGCTCCTCAGTAACTAAGTAAGTATAAGCCTTACCTACTGGAAACCTCTCATCAGCAGTAAACTTAAAGGTGTAAACTCCCGGATTAGTGGCGGACTCCTCCATCACTTCATCCTGAAGAATTACCTCGTCATCCCATCTATAGATACTAACTTTGGGCTCTAAATCAGGAAGACCCTGTACAGTCAAAGTTACAGTGTCACCAGCTAAAACGGGGTCAGGAGCAATGGTTGCCTTCCATTCAGATAACTCTACCATGCCAGAACCAGAAACCAGACCTCCAGTCAAAGACTCAGTAACTACATAAGTATAAGCCTGCCCAGCAGTAAATTTCTTATCTACAACAAAACTGTAAGTAAACACACCTTCAGCAGTTTTTATAAGAGGCTGGTTAACAATCAAAGGCTTATTGTCCCAACTGTAGATATTAAGTATAGGCTGAGTAGGCTGAGAGTCCTCCTCAGGAGTCTCAGGGTTATCATACTCTAAGGGGCCTTGAACAGTAATAGTAACAGTAGAATTTACTTTGGCTGGGTCAGGAGCAACCGTTGCTGACCAGGAAAACTTCTTAGCGGTCTTATAAAGTTCTTGACCTGCCTTAACTGCCTGCTCAGCGCCTAACTGTAAATCAGAAATTGCCTCTTGAGTGGTCTCCTCAAATTCCTGCAAAGACTGCTCAATCATACCTACCATACCACCTTCAGCAATAACCTCTTCAGGAGTTTTTTCAGTACCTACCATAATCTCAGTTATAGTATCAGTCTGCTCCTGAAGAGTCTGCTGAAGTTCAGTATTAACCTCGGATATTGGTTTATCTAAGACTGTATTTACAGTATCCTGAACTTCCTGAAGTTTTTCCTCCTCAGTAATAGTAAAAGAATCCGGGGTCTTAAAGTGAGCTCCGGAAGCGTTAGTAATATCGGTAATTATCGTATAAACCTTCCCTGCCTGCAATAGATTATCTTCAGGATCAGGGGGATTCTCTGCGACCCCTTGGGGGTCAACTACCCACTCAGAATGAAAGAATCCTGCTGAATCGGGAGAAGTATCAGTTAACTGCTGAACTAAACTTCCATCTGTAGGGTCATAGATATAGACATCAGCCTGAACACCACCAGTAACTACAAAACCGTCTCTCTCCAGCCAGCTACTTACAGAAAGAGTCTCTGTCTCAGGATCATAAGCAAAGTCTGAATAGGCTCTCCAAATATGAATTGCGGTTGTCTCCATAAAGATTACCTCATTTTCTGTCCCGGCTAAAGGGTCGTCTTTATTTAACAAGAAACTCACCTGCTTATCACCATAGCCAGTCTTTGACCAAGTAGCAGTCCAGAAGCCATAAGGAAGTTGAGCTGTTACTGGAGAGCCTAAGGGCTGACCAGAAACCTGAGGGTCTTCAGAGGTCTGCCAAACATCTCCTTTATTAGAAGAAGCGTCCACACTCAATTGAGCTAAATGCTCATTAGTTAATAAATCCCTTAGTTCGAAAATAACTGTATAGTAGTTAATAGTAAAGCTACCATCAGAAATATCATTTACGGTGACATCTCGGACATCAGAGACTCTCACCTTTACTGTAGTTGAGCCCTCAGCACCTAAGTTAGGTATCTCCCAATCGTAAGAATTGGGTGATATGGTATTATCGTAATTTGAGACTATAGTATTAATATCTGATGTAAAATCATCGGTTGAATATTCAATATTTACTAAAGGTATGCTTCCCTGAGTAGTCTCCCAGGTAATTTGGTGGGTCTCTCGGGTTACCCATCTTTCTCCGCCATTAGGAGAAGTTATATGTAAGATTCCTCTTACGATTGAAAAATCACTATTGGAAGTATCAAAAGCATCAGAGTCAGTAACACTCATTACCCTTACTCTTATAGTGTCAATTCTACTGTTCTGCCCAGGAGCATTAGGCACTTTCCAGGTATAAGAACCAGTATTAGGAGTAGAATCTATAATTAGATAATCAAAATTCTGGCCACTATCTTTAGAATAATCAAGTCTTACATTATCCACAGTCCCTACGCAACTCCAAGTAATTGTATAATCCTCACCAACAGTAAGCTCTTCTCCTCCGTTAGGGGTATTTAAAGTAAAATCAGCAATAATTTTATTATTATCGTCAGACTCATCATAAGCAGTAGAATCAGCCAAGTCGGAAACTCTTACTTTAAACATATTAGTTATATCATCAGGCACAGTCCAGGAGTATGAACCAGTATTGTTAGGCGCAGAAATTAACTCGTAGGTTGCTCCACCATTATTAGAATATTCAAGTTTTACCTGAGGAACTGTTCCTTCCCAAGTCCAGGTAATTGTCTGAGTTGAGCCTACTTTCCACTTCTCTCCACCATTAGGAGAAGTTAGTTCAAAGTAAGCAGTAACCCTAAAATTGTTATCAGAGACATCTTTAGCTGGAGGGTCGTTAGGGTCGGATATCCTCACTTTCACTGTATCTGAGATAGCATCAGGGATGGTCCATTGATAAACTCCGGTATTATCTACAATACCATCTCCATTTTCAGATTTATTTATTGGGTTTATATCGTTTAAGAAATTATCCGTTGAATATTCCAGTTTTACCTCAGGGATAGTTCCATTACTTACCCAGGTTATATTGTAAGTCTGGCCAACCTTCCATTGCTCCGTCCCATTAGGAGAAGTTAAGACGAAACTGCACCTTATCCTAAAATCAAAATTAGAAGTATCAAAAGCCTCAGGGTCTGAAGCATCTTGAACTTTAATTCTAGCCTGGCCACTTACAGCATCAGGCACAGTCCAGGAGTAAGTGCCAGTATTAGGAACTGAGGACTCAATCAAAGTCCAGTGTTGACCACTGTCAGTAGAATAATAAAGATTTACGTAATTAACACTACCGTTAAAATTCCAGGTTATATTGTGAGATTCACCCACAATCCAAGCTTCTCCACCGTTAGGCGAAGTCACCTCAAAACTCCCCTGAATCTTAAAGATGGCATCAGAAGTATCAGTTACAGTAGAATCATTGTAATCAGTTATCTTCACTAAAGCCTGAGTAGTAATAGCATCAGGAACACTCCAAGAGTAACTTCCTGTGTTAGGCGTCTGGAGAGTTATGGGAGTAAAAGTAGTTCCTCCGTTATTGGAGTATTCTAAAACTACATAGGATATTGAACCAATTCTATCCCAAGTAATCAGCTGGTTTGTTCCTACAGCCCATTTCTCACCACCATTAGGAGAAGTAATAATAAGATTTCCTCTAATCTTAAAATTATTATCGGAAATATCAAAAGCTGAAGAATCATTTACATCAGATACCCTTACCCTGCACTGAGAGGATATAGTATCAGGTATAGTCCAGGAATAACTCCCAGTATTAGGGGTAGAATCGATAATTAAACTCCAGTTATTACCTCCATCAGTAGAGTATTCCAGTTTTACATTATCTACTGTGCCTTGGGTATTCCAAGTAATATCTTCTGTATTATTTACAATCCAGGGTTCTCCACCGTTAGGTGCAGTTATCTGAAAAGAAGCCTTTATCTTAAAAGCAGAATTAGAGGTATCATAAACACTCAAATCAGAACTATCACTTATCTTTACATAGGCATTATTAGTTATATCATCAGGCACAGTCCAGGAATAACTCCCCAAAGAAGCAGTAACCGGGTTAGCAATTAAAGTATAAGGACCATCTACACCTTGGGCCGAATACTCTAACTTCACATTGGCAATTGGGCCAGTAATATTCCAGGTAATATTTTGAGCAGTGCCGACACCCCATTCCTCTCCGCCGTTAGGTGAGGTTACAGTAATTAAACCATGAATCTTAAACACACCATCAGAGACATCATTAGCATCAGGGTCGTTTACATCAGAGACTCTTACCACACACTGATCAGAAATAACCTCAGGGATAGTCCAATTGTAAACTCCTACATTAGCCACTGGACCAGCAATATAATTCCAGTGAGCTCCGTTATCCGTAGAATACTCTATTTTTACATTAGCCACCGAACCAAAAGTAGTCCAGGTTATATTATGGGTCGAACCCACAGCCCAGACTTCTCCTCCGTCAGGAGAGTTAACTTTAAAACCTGCCCGAATTATGAAGTTAGCATCAGAAATATCATAAACAGTAGAGTCTCCTGCATCAGAAATTTTAACTCTACACTGAGTTGAAGGAGTATCTGGTATTGTCCAGGAATAAGTCTCTAAACTAGCATCTATTGAACCAATTATGGTATAAGGATAGTTTTGACCGCCATCAATAGAGTACTCTAAACGAGCATTAGCAATTGAGCCAAAAGTAGTCCAGGTTATATCCTTTGAATCGTTAATCAACCAGGCTTCTCCACCGTTAGGTGAATTCAAAACAAAATCACCCCTAATCTTAAAATTATTATCGGACTCATCATAGACTTCATCAGGATTATCTACATCTAATATCTTTACTCTTACTGTAGAGGATATATCATCAGGGACAGTCCAGTTATAAGAACCAGAATTAGCGGGATAAGAAGAAATAATTATTTTCTCGTCAGGATAACTTACCCCTCCATTAGTAGAATACCTTATCTGGACATTAGCAATTGAACCAGCCATTGACCAAGTAATTGCCTGAGAAGAACCTACCGGCCAGACTTCTCCTCCGTTAGGTGCAATTAAAACTAATTGGCCTACTATCTTAAAGGTATCATCTGAGGTATCATAGACTGTATCATCTGAAAGGTTAGTAATCTTTACTTTTGCCTGAGAAGTAAGGTTATCAGGAACAGTCCAGGTATAATTCCCTTGAGAAGCAACTACATTAGGAGAAATAAGATAAGGATAACCATCTAAACCGCCATCAATGGAATACTCTATCTTTACATTAGATATTGAACCGTTAAGTGTCCAAGAAATATCTTCTTGAGTACCTACTTTGAAGAGTTCTCCACCGTTAGGCCGAGTTAGAGTTATAACTCCTCTAATCTTAAAATCAGCATCAGAAGTATCGTAGACTGTGGAGTCTGAGGCGTCAGAAATTCTTACTCTTACCCTATCAGATATAGCATCAGGGATAAACCAGGGATAAATTAAATTAGAAGCAGAAAAACTATCAACTATTATATAAGGATAGGTTGAACCGCCGTCAGTTGAGTATTCCAGTTTTACATTAGCAATTGAACCTACAACTGTCCAGGTAATATTATGGAGGCTGTCTACATCCCAGACTTCTTCACCATTAGGAGAAGTTAAGGTTAAATCTCCTCTAATCTTAAAGTCATTATCGGATTCATCATAAACTGTGGAGTCAGAAGCATCGGTTATCTTTACTTTGCAGGTCTTAGAGAGAGTATCAGGAATAGTCCAGGAGAAACTTCCCAAAGAAGCTGTAACTCCCGCAGAAATAGGATAAGGATAAGACCCTCCGCCATCAGTAGAATAATCAATATTTACCTGAGCAATTGGACCAGTAATATTCCAAGTAATATCATGAGTTGTGTCCACAATCCAGGCCTCTCCACCGTTAGGTGAAGTCACTTCAATATCTCCTCTAATCTTAAAGTTAGACTCAGATATTGCAAAGGAATCAGAATCATTGTAATCACTTACCTTTACTCTTACCTGAGAAGATATAACCTGAGGTATAGTCCAAGGAAAAGACCCAGTGTTAGAAGTAGAAGGAGTAATATTAACAAAATTTTCCCCGCCATCAGTAGAATAGTCTAACCTTACTGTAGTAATTGAACCAATAGTATCCCAGGTTATATCGTGGACTGAACCTACTACCCAGACTTCTCCGCCATCAGGAGAAGTTACATCAAAGCGGGCACAAATTGTAAAGTCTGCATCAGATACATCATAAACATCAATATCGGAAGCATCAGATATTCTCACTCTACAAGTCTTACTTACTGTATCAGGGATTGTCCAGGTAAAACTTAAAGTTCCTGCGGAAGTAGAAGGAACGATGTTGTAAGGAAAACTTACTCCGGAATTAGTAGAGTAGTCTAACCTCACCTCAGCCATTGAACCGGTAAGTAGCCAAGTAATATTATGGTTGGTGTTTACCCCCCATCTTTCTCCACCATCAGGAGAAGTTAAAGTCAAAATACCGACAATCTTAAAATTAGTATCAGAAGTATCACTTACTGAAGGGTCAGCATTGTTTATAATCTTAACCTTGCAGGTCTTAGATAAATCATCAGGGATTTCCCAGGCAAAACTTCCGGTTGAAGCATCAGCATTAGTAGTTATAGTATTAGGATAAGTTTGACCACCATCAGTAGAATACTTTATAGTCAAAGTAGAAATTGAACCGTGTTTCTCCCAGGTTATATTATGGGTCTCACCCACTCCCCATTGCTCTGAACCATTAGGAGTTAGCACTTTTAAAGAACCTTTTATCTCAAAGACAGCGTCAGACTCATCGTTAACTGAGGGGTCTCGGGTATCGGACACTCTTACTTTTAAATCATTATCAATAGCATCAGGTATAGTCCAATTATAACTTCCTCCTGAGGCTGAATTAGTAATAAGGTAAGGATAGGTATTTCCGCCGTCAGTAGAATACTCTAATTTAACTGTAGGCATGGTTCCAGTGGGGGTCCAGGAAATAGTCTGAATATCATCCACAACCCAAGTCTCTCCACCATTAGGAGAATTAAGTTTAAGTTTCCCTTTTATAGTAAAGTTAGTATCAGACTCATCGAAAACCGTATCATTAGAAGTATCAGTAACTTTAACTCTTAATTGCTCACCAATAGCATCTGGCACGGTCCAGGAATAACTCTCAGTTGAAGCATCAGTTGAGGCAATAATTAAATTAGGATAAGTTGAACCGCCATCAGTAGAATATTCAAGCTTTACAGTGGGTATACTACCAGTCCTGGTCCAGGTAATTGCGTAAGAATCACCCACATAGAGAATATCCCCACCATTAGGAGTATTTAAAGTTAAGGCTCCTTTTATAGTAAAATCTTCATCAGATACATCGTAGACTGAAGAATCATTAGCATCAGAAACCCTAACTCTTACCGTTTGGGATATAGCATCAGGTATATCCCAGCCGAAACTACCTGTAGAGGCATCAGTTGAAGCCACAATTAAATAAGGAAAGGTAACTCCTGAATTTGTAGAGTATTCTAATTTCACATTTTGGATAGGCCCAGTCCTTCCCCAAGTAATATTTTCAGCAGTACCTACCACCCATTCTTCTGTGCCATTAGGTGAAGTTAAATGTAAGGCTCCTTTAATAAAGAAGTTAGAAACCGACTCATCAGAAACTGTCCCATCGGAAGTATCAGTAATCTTAACCTTTACTGTATCACTTATAACTTCAGGAATAGTCCAAAGGTAGGAGCCTAAAGAAGCATCTACTGAAGGAGCAATAGTATTAGGATAAGTTTGACCGCCGTCTGTAGAGTATTCAAGTTTTACAAAATCAATGCTTCCATTTTTTGTCCAGGTAATATTATGCTCACTGCCAACTATCCAGGTTTCTCCTCCATCAGGTGAAGTTAAATCTAAAGAACCCCTTATCTTAAATACTCCAAAAGTAGTATCAAAAGCCTCAGAGTCATTAACGTCTGAGACTCTTACCTTACAATTGGCTGAAATATCATCAGGGATACTCCAAGCGTAAGTGCCAGTATTAGAAGTTGAATCTATTATTGTATCCCAATTTGTTCCGCCATCAGAAGAATACTCTAACTTTACATTAGCCACAGTAGTAGCATTACAGGTCCAGGTTATATTCTGAGCTGTGCCTACTTCCCAAACTTCTCCACCATCAGGCTGGGTTACATCAAACACAGCCTGAATTTTGAAATTTGCATCAGAAGTATCAAAAACATCAGCATCAGTAGCATCGGTTATCTTAACTCGGCAAGTAGTAGTAACATCATCAGGTATATCCCAGTAATATTCTTTAGCTCCGCCCGAAGTAGACTCAGTAATTAAGTAATCAAAACTTTGCCCACTATTCTTAGAATACTCTAACTTTACATTAGCAATTGAACCAACCATAGTCCAGGTAATCTTTCTCTGCTCTCCAACTTTCCATTTCTCTCCTCCATCAGGGGAAGTTAAAGTTAAAGAACCTACTATCTTGAAGTTAGCATCAGAAATATCAAATACTGAAGAGTCATTAGTATCAGTAATCTTTACTTTAACAGTTGTACAAGGGTTATCAGGTATCGTCCAAGTAAAACTCTCTGCTGAAGCATCAGTAGAATCAGTAATGATTCCCGGCCAAGTCTGGCCTCCATCTAAGGAGTACCTTAATTCTACGAATTGAATTGAGCCGGTCCTCTTCCAAGTAATATTATAGGGATTACTCACCTGCCAGGCTTCTCCGCCATTAGGAGAAGTTAAGCGCAAAGCACCTTTTATAGTAAAGGTAGCATCAGACTCATCAGATACCGAAGAATCTGAAGCATCGGATATCCTTACCTTTAAATTAGAACCAATAGCATCAGGGATAGTCCATTCATATATACCGTCTGAAGGCGTCGAGGCTACAATCTCATTAGGATATGTTCCTCCACCGTCAGTAGAATACTCTAACTTTACATTGGCAATTGAGCCGGTAGTTTGCCAAGTTATATTATGGAGAGAATTAACTACCCATTCCTCTCCACCATTAGGAGTAGTGAGTCTAAGTTTACCTTTGATAGTAAAAGGATTAGGAGATACATCTACAACTTGAGGATTATTGTTATCAGAGATTCTTACCTTTAAATTAGAGCCAATAGCATCAGGAATAGTCCAATCATAGCTCTGCATCACTCCTGAAGTTCCTGTTGGAACTGTAGCAATAGGATATACTTCTTGCTCATCCGCAAAGCCATTTGTGGAATATTCTAACTTTACCTGAGCATAGGTCCCAGTGGGAGTCCATTGAATCTGTTCAGTATCTCCTACATAAAAAACTTCTCCTCCTAAAGGTCTATTTAGAGTAACCTTTCCCTTAATCTCAAAAGGATTATCAGACTCATCCCAAACATTATAGTTATTAACCGCCCTTATCCTTATTCTTAAGTTTGTCCCAATCTCATCAGGAACAGACCAGATAAAACTCCCATCGGTTGAAGGGACTGTAGTAATTAGATTTGCTTCAGGATAAGCTCCTCCTCCAGCAATACCTCCATCAGTAGAATAATGAATATCAATATTTCCTACCGCCCCGTATTTCTCCCAAGTTATAGTATAATTATCACCCACAGATAAAGATATTCCCGCATCAGAAGGAGTTAAGACATGAACACTTCCTTTTACCTCAAAATTATTATCTGAGATATCATAGACTGTAGAATCAGAAGTATCCACTATTCTAATCAAAGCCTGGGTGCTGATGGAAATACTCTCATCAATATACCAATCCCAGGTCTCCTGGGAAGCATCTACTGCGGTGGGATTAATCTTTACCCAATTAGTCCCATTGTCTGGCGAATAGTAAATATTTACAGTAGCAATAGAGCCAGTCCTTATCCAAGTAATAGGATAGGTACTACCCACATTCCAAGACTCATTTCCCGTATTAGGTGAAGTAACCTGGAGTTTACCCTTGATTTTAAAATTACCCTCAGACTCATCAAAAGCATTAGAGTTATTGGGGTCAGATACCTTTACTTTACCACTTAAGGTGATGGCATCAGGAACAGTCCAGGGATAAATCCCTGAATTAGAAGCGGTATCAGTAATTAAATACCAAGATGAGCCTCCATCGTCAGAATACTCTAACTTTACCTGAGTAACTGCTGAACCTGCCCTGTCCCAGGTAATATCCCAGTTCTCTCCTACAGTTAAAACATTACCATTGCCAGGAGAAGTAATATTAAAAGTAGCAGCTATGTGGAAAGCACTGTCAGACTCATCGTAGACATTTTCTTCATTGTCAGAGTCAGCTACTTTTATCTTGGCATTATTAGTTACCTGGTCAGGTATGGGATTCCAGGTAAAGAGAGTGGTAG
>QNCG01000028.1 GCA_003644445.1 Candidatus Duberdicusella sinuisediminis
CTCTATGAGGCTGGGCATCTACATTACTAACTATAGGCACTGAGGGAGGTCTAAACTCTAAAGAATCTATAACTTCTCTAAGAAGCTGTTGAGCAGGCCCCATAAAAGGAGAGTGAAATCCTCCACTGACTTCTAACTCTACAATCCTCTTAGCCCCCCTTTCTTCCAACAGCTTTATAACCCCAGCCTTTTTCTCTTTGGATAAAGAAATAACTACCTGCTGAGGACAATTTAAATTAGCAATATAAAAAAGCTCCTTATTAAATTCTTCTAAATCTCCCCTTTCTAAACCCAAGACTGCTAACATAAGAGAGGGGTTCTTCAAAGAAGCAGAAGCCATAAATTCAGCCCTCTTTTTCACTAAAAATAAACTATCTTCAAAACTTAACACCCCTGCCGAATACAAACAAGTATATTCTCCTAAACTTAAACCGGCAAAAAAACAGGGTTCAACTGAGAGATGTCTTTTAAAAATCTGCCAACAAACTGCTGAAACTAAAAATACGGCTAATTGCTGATACAAGGTATCTCTCAATTTCTCAGGAGGGCCCTCAAAACATATCTTAGAAATATCTTCTTTTAAAAAATCGTCGGCTTTTTCAAATAACTCTTTAGCCTCTACAAAATTATTATATAAGTCCTTACCCATACCTACAAATTGAGAACCCTGCCCAGGAAATATCACTGCAACCTTCATCTTAAATCCACTTAATTACACAAGCCCCCCAAACTAATCCTCCCCCAAAAGCATCTAAAACCACTATATCACCTTTCTTTATTAAGCCTTCTTCATAAGCTTCACATAACCCTACTGCTGAAGAAGCCGAAGACATATTTCCGTACTTATGGATATTCACAAAGACTTTATCTTCCAAATTAAGTCTTTTAGCCACTGCCCTTATTATCCTTAAATTAGCTTGATGAGGAATTAACAGGTTTGCGTCCTCGGAACGAAGTCCACATTTTTTTAAAGCTTTCTGGGCACATTCAACCATAACCCTTACTGCAATCTTGAAAACTTCGTTTCCCTGCATTTTTATATAGTGAAGTTTATTTTTTACGGTATCTTTACTGGCGGGAAGACGTGAACCTCCTGCAGGCAGAATCAGCAAATCCCCAAGTTTTCCATCTCCACCTAAGTAAGTACTCAACATACCTGCCTTAGACTTAGTAGGAACCACTACACTGGCTCCTGCACCGTCACCAAATAAAATACAGGTACTTCTGTCGCTCCAATCAGTAATAGTGGATAATACTTCACTCCCTACCAATAAAGCATTTTTGTAAAAACCTCCTCCTACCAAAGCCCAGGCTAAACTCAAGGCATAAACATAGCCTGCACAAGCTCCACTTATATCAAAACTTACTGCTTTTTTTGCTCCCAGATTCTTCTGGACACAGCAAGCAGTAGAAGGAAACTGATAATCAGGGGTAACTGTAGCCACGATTATCAACTCTATATCCTGAGGTTTTAACCCCGCTCTCTTAAGAGCCACAAGAGAAGCTTTGGTCCCTAAATCTGAAGCACTCTCATCCTCAGCAATCCTTCTTTCTTTAATTCCGGTGCGGGTGGTAATCCACTCATCAGAAGTATCTACCATCTTTTCTAAATCAAAATTAGTGAGGAGTTTCTTGGGTAAATATTTACCCAATCCTACAATCTTTATAGAATTTCTAAATTTAGTTTTTAATGCGGGTTTTAATTTCCTCATTTATATTCACTTCCAGTTCTTTTAAGGCTGCTCTTATTGCATTCTTAACAGCTTTAGCGTTGGATCTGCCGTGGCCAATTATTACTACTCCGTCTATTCCCAAAAGAGGAGCTCCTCCATACTCAGCATAGTCTATCATCTGAGAAAAACGCTTAAGGCTTCTTTTTAAGAGTCCTAAGCCTAAGCTACCTAAAAAATCTTTCTTTACTTCCGAAATTAAAAATTTAGCTACTGCTTCAGCAAAACCCTCAGAAACCTTCAGAGCAATATTTCCGGCTAAACCATCAGAAATTATACAATCGCAAATACCTATAAAAATATCCTTAGGCTCAATATTTCCTAAGAAATTAGAAAAATTCTTCTTTAAAAGAGAAGAAGTCTCTCTTAAAAATTCTGGTCCTTTAGTCTCTTCTTCTCCAATATTGAGAAGTCCTAAAGAAGGGTTTGGTTTGTTTAGAACTTTTTGAGAATAAACCTGGGCCATCAAAGCATATTGAAACAAATGTAAAGGCTTAGGGTCAATATTAGCACCCACGTCTATCATCAAAGAAGAACCCTCTAAAGTAGGAAAGACTAAACCTATGCCTGGTCTTTCTATTCCTTCAATCAAACCTAAATAAAGAGTAGAAGCACAAACCAAAGCTCCGGTATTTCCACAGCTTACAAAAGCATCAGCTTCTTTATTTTTAATAAGTTCTACTCCCTTAACAATGGAAGAACCCTTTTTCCTCCTCACTGATAAAGCTGGAGAGTCAGCCATCTCTATATTTTCGGCAGCTTCTATTAAGGAAAACTTAAATTTAAGGTTTTCTTTTTCTAAATACTCTTTAATTGCAGAACTCTTACCCACTAATATAAGTTCTAAATCTTTAAACTCTTGAGAAGCCAAACAGGCTCCTTTTAGAATCTCTAAAGGAGCGTAGTCGCCTCCCATTACATCTAAAGCCACTTTCATTTTTTCTTCTTAGTCTTTTCTTTAATAGAGATAATTTTTCTTCCTTTATAATACCCACAAAAAGGGCAAACTTTAAAAGGGAGTTTCAAGTTTCGACATTGAGGACAGTTTACTAAATTAGGGGCTTTAATTTTTTTATGGGTTCTTTTCTTGCGAGTTCTGGCTTTAGAGTGTTTTCTTTTAGGATGAGCCATAAATTACCTCCAGTTAATTATTATTTAGAACAAATACAATTCTCATAATTTAAATTTCTCCCACAGCCCGGACATAACCCTTTACAATCTTCTTTACATAAAGGTTTCATTGGCCAGGATAGTAAAACCTCTTCTCTTATATCCCCATCTACCACCAAAAACTTACCTAAAGTTTTTTTGGAATAACTTAAAAGAAACTCTTTTTTAATGTCTCGGGAAAAAACATCTAAACACCTGCTGCACCTAACTTCTTGATGGGCAAAAACTTTGGTCTTAACTACAATTTCTTCTCCTAACTTTTGAAATTCACAATGAAGGTTAATTTCCCCCAGAAATTTTATATCAAAACTATCTAAATCCCAAGAAGAAGCTTCTAAACTCTCCTCTACAATTTTAGGGGCTTCCTCTAATTGGGCAACTTCTATTTTCATCTTTCAAAAATATTTAAATAAATTCAGCCTTCTTCTTAGTCTTAAGAGCCTTAATTACATAAGAAGGAACAAAACAAGAAATATCTGCTCCTAAGAAAAAAGCCTCTTTTATAAGGCGAGAAGAAATATAGGAATAATCAGGATGAGGCATAAAAAAAAGTATCTCTAAATCTGGAGAAAGTTTGCGGTTAGTAAGAGCCATTTGAAGTTCATACTCAAAGTCAGAAATCATCCTCAAGCCCCGAAGTAAAACTCTTATACCCTTCTTTCGGGCATATTCTACAACCAAGCCCTGAAAACCTTCAACCTTAACATTCTTAAGCTTCTTAAGAGAGGCCTTAACCAAATAGAGGCGCTCCTCAAAACTAAATAAGGTAGGTTTAGAAGGTTGCTTTACTACTCCTACATAAAGAGGGTTAAATATCTTATGAGCCCTCTCTATAAGGTCAATATGGCCAAAAGTAATGGGGTCAAATGTTCCCGGATATAAAGCTTTCATCTTGTTTCTTATAAATTTTTACTAACCTATCGCCGTAGCGCCTATTAAAAATACAGCTAAAACTCTCTTCTTCTATCTCCTCTTTATACCAACTCAAAGAGACTATAAAACCAGAAGGAGCTACTATATCATAGAGTCTGAGGGTTTTCAAGGTTTTTGTAATTAAACCTTTCCGGTAAGGAGGGTCTAAAAAGATAAAGTCAAATTCTTCTTTTCTCTGGAAAAATTTCTTACAGGCTAAAATCCCATCCTTACAATAAACTTCAGCTAAGCCTAAAAGACCTAAAGAAGCTAAATTTTTTTTAACTACCCTTAAGGCTCTGGGGTTTATATCTACGAAAACCCCTCTCTGAGCTCCCCAGGAAAAAGCCTCAATCCCCACAGAACCTGTACCGGCAAAAAGGTCTAAAAAATAAGCACCTTTAATCTCTTCTCTCAAAAGATTGAAAAGGACTTTTTTAATCCTGGCTTCTACTACCCTCAAGCCCTTAAGAGTAGTAAGATTTTTCCCTTTTAACCTCCCAGCCACAACATACATCTATCTTGCTTTTCTTTTAGAAATTCTCTGATACCCTGGTTTTCTCTCCTCTGAAGAAAGGGGTCCTTCCTAATAATCTGAAAAGCTGAATACCTTGCTTTGTGAAGAAGCTCTAAATCCTGTTGGGGCTGTAAAATGCTTTTAGGCAAATATCCTGACTGTAAAGTTCCTAAAATATCACCCGGGCCTCTTAATTTTAAGTCTTCTTCAGCTATCTTAAACCCATCACAATTCTGGGCAATAACCTCAAGCCTTCTCCGGGCAGAATAAGGTAAATCTTTGTTTACTACCATAAAAAAATAAGAAGCCTGTGAAGACCTCATAACCCTTCCTCTTAACTGGTGAAGCTGAGCTAAACCAAATCTTTCAGGATTTTCCACTACCATTACTGTAGCTTGAGGAACATCTACTCCCACTTCTACTACTGAAGTAGAAACTAAAATTTTAATTTTACCTTTGCGAAAATCTCTTAAAACCTTTTCCTTCTGAGAAGAACTTAGCCTTCCATGAAGAAGCCCTACTTTAAAAGGTTTAAACTCTTCAGTTAACTTCTCATACATCTTTACAGCCGACTCTAATTCACTATCTTCTTCACCTTCTACTAAAGCATAAATAATATAAGCTTGCTGGCCTTCTTTAACTTTTTCTCTTATAAATTGATATACTTTATCTCTCTCCTCAATTATCTGGGTTAGAGGAAGCTTTCTTTGACGAGGATAGCTTTTAATTAAAGAAACTTCTAAATCACTATAAAGAGTTAAAGCCAAACTCCGGGGAATAGGGGTAGCTGACATTATCACAATACTTGAAGTTTGGCCTTTTTTAGCCAAAAGAACTCTTTGACCCACTCCAAATCTGTGTTGTTCATCTATAACAATAAATCTCAGGTTCTTAAACTTAAGGTCTTCATTTAAGAGAGCGTGGGTTCCCACTATAATATCTACCCTTCCCTCAGAGACTTTTTTAAATATTTCCTTCTTTTTCTTAGAAGGGGTAGCTGAACTAATAAGCTCTATCCTGATATTGAGCCCTTTAGCTAATTTCTTCAAATTTTCTCTATGCTGAAAAGCCAACACTTCTGTAGGAACCATAAAAGCAGACTGAAAACCGTTCTTTGCGGTAAGAAAAGAAGCTAAAGCTACCACCACAGTCTTACCACACCCGGTGTCTCCCTGAAGAAGGCGGCTGGTTCTGTAAGGAGAACCAATGTCGGAAATAATTTCTCCTAATGCTTTCTCCTGGTCTTCAGTCAAAGTAAACTCTAAATTTTTCTTGATTCTTTCTATTTGAGAAGGTGAAAAATTCAAAGGCTCTCTTTTTTTAAGCCTGACTTCTGCCTTCCGGCGATAAATAAGAATTTGGAGAAGAAAAAACTCTTCAAAAATAAACCTCCTCCTGGCCTGTTTTATCTCTTCAAAATCGGGAGGAAAATGGATATTCTTTAGAGCTTGGTAAATATTGGGAAAACCAAATCTTTTGCGAATTTCAAAAGGCAAAGGCTCCAGGAGTTTCCCCCTATATTTATCTAAACAAGTAAAGATTAAACTTCTTAAATTCTTTTGAGTCAGATTCTGGGTAAGCCGATAAAAAGGGACTATTCCCTTAATCTTAAAATTTTCAACGAAATCGGCCTCTTCAAATTCAGGAGATATAAATTGAAGTCTTCCTTTATACCTTTGCACTCTTCCGTAGAAGTAATAAAACTGATTTTTTTTAAGGTAATTTTTGAGATAAGGCTGGTTAAACCACACACTCAAAATAGTTCCTGAAGAATCTCTGAGCAGAGCTTCTAATAAAGCTTTTCTCCCCCTAAAAGGTTTTCTTGCCTGTAAAGATATTGGCTCTGCTTTTACTAAATAGAACCTGCCTTCTTTAACTTCTCCTATCAGAGAAAGTTCTCTCCGGTCTTGATATTTCCGGGGAAAATAATAAAGAAGGTCTTTAAGAGAAAAAATCCCTATTTTTTTAAGGAGTTTTTCCTTGCGGGGCCCAATCCCTTTTACAAATCTGATAGGAGTATCCATCACCAATTAATTCCTATCCAACCCCAGAGAGAAATTATTTGCTGAACACTATTTCTTACCCACTCAATATTATATTAACTGGGCCGTAATTTTTAGCCTCAATAATCATAGAAGCGCCAAAAACTCCTTCTCTGCACTTAATTTCCTTATCTTTAAAAATCTTAGTTAAAAAGTAAAAATATTCTTTAGCTTTATTGAAAGAGGCTGCTTTCTCAAAAGAAGGCCTTCTTCCCTTATCTAAAGAAGCACACAAAGTAAAATTGGGAATGAGCATAACCTCAAAATTTTTATCTTTAACTGAAAAATTAAGTTTACCTTTCTCATCCTCAAATACTCTTAATTTGCTCAGTTTATCAGCAAGAAAATATAAATTCTCAGTCGTATCTTCTTGTTCTATCCCCACAAAGACTAAAAGCCCTTTACCAATTTCTCCTATAAATTTTAGAGTCTCCTTTTCTTTAATAAAAAGACTTGCTTTCTCTACCCTTTGAACAACAGCTTTCATAAAATAAACTTAATTTAAGTATTTACCCTGCCAGGAATTTCTTCTTTTTAATTCTTTTTCTATCTCTCTTATAACAGACTGCTTATTATTCACCCAGGAAGGTGCGATTAAATAATCAGAGGGAGCTTCTGATATTAACCTTAACACTACCCAAGAAGAAGGGATAAGTTCTAAAAAATCACAGATAAGTTCTACGTATTCTTTTTGAGAAAGAAGTTTTATTTTACCTTGATTATATAACTCCTCCAAAGGGGTTTCCTTTACTACATGGAGACAATGAAATTTCACTCCCCAGATAGGTAAAGAAGATATAGTTTTAGCTGTTTTTAAAGTATCTTTTTTAGTTTCTGAAGGCAGTCCTAAAATAATATGCACAGAGATAAAAATATTCTTATCCTTAGTAAGCTCTAAAGCCCTCAAGAAATCTTCAAAACTATGATTGCGGTTAAGGAACTGAAGAGTGGAATTATTAACCGACTGAAGTCCATATTCTAACCAGACCGTATAATCTTTAGTGTAGCTTCTAATTAACTCTATTTTTTCCTCATCTATACAGTCAGGCCTGGTAGAAATAGAAAGACCTACAATCTCGGGAAACTCTCTTATTATATCGTATTTTTCTTTCAACTCTTTTGGCGAAGCATAAGTATTGGTAAAACTTTGAAAATAAGCAATAAATTTTTCTGCCTTAAATCTCTTTTTAGCATATTCTATAGAATGAGCAATCTGCTCTCTAAGAGAAAAACTCTCCTGCCGGACAAAATAACTAAAGGCTTTGTTATTACAGAATATACACCCCTCTCTGCTTAATCTCCCGTCTCGATTAGGGCAAGAAAAACCCGCGTTTAAACTTAACTTCCAGACTCTACAACCAAACTTCTCTTTCAAAAACTGATTAAAAGAATAATAAACTTTCTTTGTCATAGTAATTAGTTCTATTGTTCGTTAGTTCATTAGTTCTGTAGTTTGTTAGTTTGGGGTTTAAGTTCTTCGGGAAAAGAGGCAACCACAATAATTCTGCCTGTAAAGACCCAATTTCTTAGATAACTCTACTGACCTCTTAAACCCCTCTTTCTTTTTAAAATCCCTAAAAAGGAATCTATCTTTATCAATCTTTCCTCCTATCTCCTTTATTAATCTGCTATTTTTATGAGGACTCAGGGTTAAGGTAGTAGTAAAAAAATCAAGACCCTTCTTTTTCATCTCTTCATAACTCTTCTTAAGCCTAAGCTCAAAACACAAACTACACCTTCTTCCTCCTTCGGGTTCTGTTTCATAGCCTTTTATAAAGTTAAACCACTCAGAAGCCTCATAATCACCACTTAAAATTTCTAAAGAAAACTCTTTCTTTAACTTCTCTAAATCTTGTTTGCGTCTTAGATATTCTTCAGGAGGATAAATGTTAGGATTATAGAAAAAGCCAAAAACCTCAAAACCTTCCTTCTGCAACCTCTCAATACAAACTCCTGCACAACCTGCACAGCAGATATGAACTAAGACTTTTTTCATGCCTGAAAAGAAGAAAGTTCCTGGTAAGATTTCTTAGGGTCTTTACTTTTAAAAATAGCACTCCCTACACAGATAAAATCAATCCCTAAAGGGACTACTTCTTTTAAATTAGAAAGGTTAATTCCTCCGTCTATTCCTATAGGTTTATCCGGCCAGAACTTTTTAAACTCTCTTATCTTATCTAAAGTATCCGGTATAAATTTTGAACCATAAAAACCGGGCTCAACCGACATAAAAAGGATTGTATCTACCTTATCTACTAAATGAGAAAATTCTTTAACCTGAGTAGAAGGATTAATAGCTAAACCTGCCTCTAGACCTAATTTTCTAATTTCTCTTATAATTTCTTCTTTATCTTTTCTTATTTCAAAGTGGAAAATAATCCTCTCTGCTCCGAATTCATAAAAAGGTTTAAGCCAATTTAAAGGCTCTTCAACCATCAAATGAGCTTCAACAAAACTCTTTACTCGGTAGTTTAAATTTTCCAATTGAGGAACAGTTATACTTAAAGAAGGCACAAACTCACCGTCGGTAATATCTATCTGATTATGGGGAGAGAATTCTTCAGCTTTTTTAAGGAAAGTTAAAAACTCTTCAGGAGAAGAAGTTAAAATTGCTGGGACTATTCTCATTTATCAAAATATTCCTTAAGAATATTTATGATTTCTTTATTTTCTGAGAAATTCTCTGAGTTTAAAGATTGTATAATTTTCCTTTTATTCTTTGCCCATAAATCATAATAATTCTCCCAACCATAAACAGGACCTTCTCTTCTCACCCAAGGAGGGTTTTCCCGATATTGAATCAAACCATCAGGAAAAACAGAATTAGCCACGGCTTTATAAGTCCAATAAGCCCAGGAGAAACCCCACTCCTCAAAAATGTCTAAGCAATCTCTAAGCCAATCTAATTCTCCAAAATACCCTCCTCGGAAATTTACCCCAAATTCTCCTACAAACATCCCCACTTTATTCTTCCTACTAAAAACATAATATTTCTCTAAAATCTTTCTTAGGGTATCTTTATTCCACAACCCTCCTCCAATATAACCTGGATATTTATAATGGGGTCTAAAATTAAAAGTGAAATCTAAAGGAGGATAAAAATGAATGCTTGGCCAGACTTTATCACCTATTAAATCCCTTAAAAAATCAATTTCTTGGGCCCAGAGGTTACCTTCTAAAAAGAGTAAATGCTCTTTATCAACTGCTCTTACTCTATTTACTAATTCCTTATAAAACTTTTTGAGAATATATATTCTTTTCTTCTCTATTACTGGTTCATTAAGAAGGTCATAGCCTATCATGGCTTTCTCCTCCTTAAAATTGTCCGCTAAATACTCCCATAAGGAAATTGTTCTTTTCTGATATTCTCTCTCCTCCCAAAGAAGAGCCTTTCCTTCACTGTCTGAATGCCAATCTTTATTTTGAGGAGCACATCCACTATGTAAATCCAGAATAAGATAAATACCCAACTTAGAAGCCCAACCTACTAATTCTTTTAGAAGAGTTAAACCTTCTTTGTTATAGGTATAAGGTTTCTTCTCTATCAATTTAGCATTAAAGGGAACTCTAACTACCTCGGCTCCCCAGGAAGAAATTCTTCTTAAATCTTCTTCAGTAATAAATACCTTGCGAAAATTTCTCTCAAAATTAATGAGTTCTTTTTGGCCGTATCTTTTTTTAAAATTTCTCTTAAAGGAACTCTCCGAAATATTTCTCCCTCCTAAAATATAACCCTCCATCAAAAGCCAACCGCCTAAGCTTACTCCTTTAAAAACCTTCATAGTTTAGCTATTATACCACAATTAAAAAAAAATAAAATTTTTCTTGCAAAATTCTTAAAAATTGTTTATAAAAATAAAGAGGCTAAATTATGAAGTCGTTTAAGAAAGATGGACAAAAAGAAACCACTGGGGGGGATGGAGAAAAAAGAGTTTTGTGGAAAACTGGGAAATATAAAATATGCAGGCATTCATCTCATAATAGAAATATGGGGAGGGTGCCACTTAACTTCTCTCTCTAAAATTAAGAAAATATTAGCTAAGGCAGTAGAAGTCTGCCAGGCTACGCTCCTTAAAATAAATCTCCATAAATTCTCTCCTAACGGCGGAATCTCAGGAATAGCAGTAATCCAGGAATCGCATATAAGTATACATACTTGGCCAGAGTATGAGTATGCCGCCTTAGATATTTTTGTCTGTGGTACTATTAATCCTTATAAAGCTATAGAAGTTATTAAAAAAGAATTTAAACCTAAGAAATTGCAGGTAGTAGAAGTAAAAAGAGGAGTCCTCTAATAAGATGAAAGAAAAATGGTTTTTTGAGAAACTTTATCCTGCGGTAAAAATAGGCTATAAGATAGAAAAGGTACTAAAGACTCAACTTAGCGCCTTCCAGAAAATAGAGGTCTTTACAAACTCTATAATGGGGAAAGTTCTAACTTTAGATAAGGTTATTCAGACTACAGAAAGAGATGAATTCATCTATCATGAAATGCTGGTTCATATTCCTCTTATAAGCCACCCTGACCCTAAAAAAATCCTAATAATAGGAGGAGGTGACGGCGGGGTATTAAGAGAAGTTTTAAAATATCCAATCCAAAAAGTTACTCTGGTAGAAATTGACCAAACAGTAATCGAAGTATCCAAAAAGTATCTTCAAAATATAGGCAAAAGATGCTGGGAAAATAAAAAGTTAGAACTAATTATAGACGATGGAGCTAAATTCGTAAAAAATACTAAAGAAAAGTTTGATGTAGTAATAGTAGATTCTTCTGACCCTATAGGGCCGGCGAAAGTCCTTTTTAGAAAGAAGTTCTACCAAGATATAAAAAGAATCTTAAATAAAAAAGGGATAATGACCAGACAAACTGGCTCAAGCTTTTATCAGGAAAAGGAAATGAAAGAAAACTTTAGAATTTCTAAGGAAGTTTTTAAAAATACTTTCTTGTATCTCATTACCCTACCTTCTTATATCGGAGGTTTTTTTACTCTTCTTTATTCTTCAGAAAATATTAACCCTACTAAAATAAGTAAAGCTTTATTAGCCAAAAAGATTAAATCTTTGGGGTTGAAAACCAAATATTATAACCCTGATATTCATATAAATTGTTTTTCTTTACCAGAATATATTAAAAAAGCCCTTAAACTATGAAAAAGGAAATAATTTACGGTTGGGAACTTATTCTTAATCTTTACGATTGCGATTTAGAAATAATCTCTTCTAAGAAAAAGATTGCTGAATATGTAGATAAACTCTGTAAACTCATAAAGATGAAAAAATTCGGAAAAGCTCAGATACCTTATTTTGGCCATAAAAAACCTCACACTAAAGGCTATTCCTTAATTCAGCTGATTGAGACCAGTTCTATTACTGGCCATTTTTCTGAATCGAAGAAGAGCGCTTATATAAATATCTTTTCTTGTAAAGCTTACGATTATAAAAAGGCGAAAGAATTCACTAAAAAATTCTTTAAGGCTAAGAGAGTAAAATCTCATTTTATAATCCGACCTTAAGACAACCTCCTCTTTCTGTCTGAAAGCAAAATAAGAAATTTTAAACAATAAGGAAAAGATAAAATATTAATAGAGTTTTTTCAAAGAAGAGTCAGGGAAGTAGTGCTGAAGAATCTCCAGATAAGAATAACCTTTTTCCGCCATTCCCTTAGCTCCAAACTGACATAAACCTTTTCCGTGACCAAAACCTCCTCCCCAAATAAGAAAATAAGAGTTATTATCTTCTGAAGAAGACTTTCTCTCTATCCAAAAAAGAGTGCTTCTCAAACCATCAAGGACTTCTCTTATTTTAAATTCGGAATCTATTATTCTGTAACCATTTTCACCAGAAATTTTTAACTTACAAATATGAGAAGAAACATCTCTCTCTAATATCTCTATCTTCTTAATTCTCCCTAAGTTAAAAACTCTACTTAGATTTTCTAAGAACCTCTTTTGAGAATAAAACCTCTGCCAACGAAATCTGCTCTTTAAAACTCCACTGGTTTTACAAAATACCTCAGGTTCTCCAGTTACCCACTCATAAAATTCAAAAGGCGTTAAAGGGAATTTTTTAATATCTTTATCGGAATCTAAAACTCCCCTATATTCTTTACCTTCCCGGGTATGGCCTCCACAATTACTACAATAATAAACATTTAAAGGCAAGCCTTCTTTATCTACTAAGACAAGCCCTCGAGTTTTATCTACGGCTGAATTTGTAGCTTTATTTTCTTTACTTGCTCCTAAATAAACTTGAAAAGAATAGGTATTAGAAAAATCGTAATCTCTGTTTTTTCTTCCCAAACCTTCTAAGGCTTTTGTCCTAGCTACCACAGCCTGGGCAGATAAAGCAGATTCAGGCCAATTAGAAGAAACCTCTGAAGGCAAAACCCCATAAAGATATTCTTCTAAGTTAAGGATATTCACTAAATAGAGGCTTTTATCCTTAGTATTTATAAATAAAGAACCCCTAAAAAAAGTATCTAAGTTTTTAGACCAGTATTTACCCTGAGCATAGTTAAGGCCAAAAACACCAATAAGAAAATAAGGAGACTCAGACTTAATAATTAAAGGAGGCTCAAGCTCTTTGGAAACCACCCTTCCTTTATCATCAGAAAGCTTTAATAAGCCCTGGGGAGTCAAACTTATTTTGTAAAGTGTATTCTTATCTAACTTAAAAATTGCTAAATCACCTTTATATAAGAAAGCTTTCTCAGTAAGTTTAAATTCAAAGTTTTTTAACTTCTCAGCTATACATACTCTTACTCTGGGGATGTTACCTTTCACAAAAGAACTAACTTGGGCTTTCTTCTTTTTTCTGGCTAAGGCTAACTTTTCAGCTTCTTTTCTGAAAAACTCTTTTCCTAACTTTTTCTTAGAAGATTTAAGCACGAGTTGAACTTCTCTATCTGAGGGTACCATCTCTAAGAATTTAGAAGCCTCCTTAAAACTCAAAAGAAACTTCCCCTGCTTAAAGTACAAAAGAGCCAACTTCTTATAGACAGATTTTATGCTGGGTTCTAATTGTTTTAACTCTTTAAGAATATTAACAGCCTTGCTATCTTTTCCTTCCTTAAAATATAACTCCGAAAGTTTAAATAAAACCAAGTTAAAATAAGGGTCAATTTCTAAAGCTTTTCTATAAAATCTTTCTGCCTGATTAAACTTTTCCAAATCTTCGTAATTTAAACCCAGATAAAAATAAGCTCTCTTGTCTTGAGGGGCTAAACTAAGGTACTTTTTAAAAAAACGAATTGAGTCTTTTTGGTTGGAAGTAAGAAAATAAAATCTTGCTAACTGGAAAATAATATCCTTATCTTCTTTGTAAAAAGGGAGAGCTTCTTTTAACACTGAAAGGCCAGAAAAAACATCTCCTTTTTCCTCATAAAGTAAAGCTAAATTAAGATAATAAAATTTATCTTTAGAAACTTTGAGCTTCTCCTTGCATAATGATATAGCCTCCTCGTACTTTCCCTGGTTATATAGAAAACTAAGCTTTTCTCTCAAATCTTCGGCTTTTAAATTAAAGGAAAAAATAAATAATACCAGAATTAAAAAGTATCTCATAATCTTCTTAAAGCTTCTTTTATCTTGAACTGAGCAAATCTACTCTTTCCTTTCATTAACCTCAAAGCCTTAAAATAATAATCCTTTGCTTTTTTATACTCAGCCAATTTCTCCAGACAAAAACCTATACTAAAGATACTTTCCCCTTTTTCTGGCTCAAATTCCAAAGCCTTATAAAAATAGGGTAAAGCTTTCTGGAATTCTCCTTTAAGAGTAAGAGCCCAACCTTTATTTTGATAAAAAGTGGGATATTCAGGAAAAAACTTTATAGCCTTATCAAAATAAGGGAGAGCCTCACCTACCTTTCCTAACTCGGCTAAACATATCCCTTTATCGTTGAGAGAAAAACTATCCTGAGGATTTTCTCTTAAAGCTAAGTTAAGATAATATACAGCTCTCTGATAATCCTCATTGATAATAAAAAGCTGAGCCTTAAAATAATACTCGAAATGCTTAATCTTTTCTTTCTGTGAGAGAACTAATCCTTGTTTAGCTAATCTCTCTGCCTTCTTAAAATGGAAAAGACTTAAAGCCTTATCTATGCGGTATCTTAGCTCTTCTATCTTTAAAAGCATAAATTCAAGAAGAAATAAGTTTCCTTAACTTTACATTTTATTTTCAAAAGATTTTGTCAAGTTACGGTATTTAGGAAGAAATAAGTTTACTAACCGCTGAAAAAACTTCTTCCACAGTTATCTCTCTAAGACAGGCTATATCGTAAGGACACTCAGGAAGTCTAAATTTCTTATAACAAGGCCTACAGGGCAAATCTTTTTTCAAAATAATGTGCTGAGAAGGTTTAAAGGGATATAGACCATAAACTTTTTCACTTACCGGACCAAATATAGCTACAATTTTTTTATTTAAAGCATTAGCAACTTTAAGTAAACC
>QNCG01000029.1 GCA_003644445.1 Candidatus Duberdicusella sinuisediminis
ACTATAAACTTCTTAAAGTTGTCTACTATTTCCAACAAAGAACAATTAGTCTTATAAATTTCTTCCTGCAAAGAAAATCTTTTTCCCGAATCTACCTCCATAAAACAAGATTCAGGACTGACCAAAAACAAATTAAACTCTACAGCAAAATTCTTATTTTGTAAAATGTTTCTGTTAAGAGAAAGGGAATAGAAGATATTTATCCGGGGCTTCTTCTCCAAAGTTAAAGACTTCCTGATTTTTAAATCTTCTCTTTCGTAGACTAAATCCAGCTTAATCCGGTTAGGGCTCTTCTTAAAATTAAGCTGATAAGGATATTCAGAAAAACATTCTGAATCTTGCAGACTTTCCTGAATATTTTTATCTTTATCAATTAAATGGTCAATTAAAGCTACCTTTTCATAGCTATCATAAATTAAAAACTTATCTAAATCCTTTTCTTTCTTTAAGAGTAAGTTGTGAATGGTAGAAACTTTTTGTGAAGAGTCAGAAATCAAGGCAGTAGTGAGTTTTTGGTGATAACTTTCTTCTCGGCGGGTAAGGGTATTAAGGAGATTAAAATCAAATTCTTTTAAGCTTAATTCTTCTAATCGCCCTCCCTCGTGGGGGTTTATTGCTAAGATAAAATGATTATTTTTAAGGAGGAATTCTTCCTGGCCATCTAAATTTAAATCCTCTCTCTCTAAACTTAAATTTTTTCTGAGTTTATCGTCTAAGTATTTTTCAGATTTAATCAAATTTTCGTAGACTGCATTTCTCAGGTGAGGAAGATAAAACCCGCCAAAAACTCCGTGCCAGTAAGCACAATTACACTGGGCTTTAAATAAATGCTGGAAAACTTCTCTGTCTTTTTCTATCTTAAAGTTAGCATTTATGTTTTTACTCAAATAAAGCATCTTCTTGTGCATATAATTTATTCGGGGGTATTTCCTAAAAAAATTCCTGAAAAAACCACCCCTTAAAAAAACAGAAGCTAAAGAATTTTTAGCTAAATAATTTTTTATCTCCTCATAAACCCTAAAGGCAGAAGGTTCAAGCACCCACTCAGTCATCTCCTGATAAGAACAAGCAGGAAGATAGATTATTCCTTGTGATGAAAACATTTTTTTTGCTTCCGAAAATTTAAGAGTTTCAATCCAGGAAAAATTATCTTCTAAGAGAGAAAAAAACTTTTTAAGCCAGCCTTTATTATAAACCCAGTCATAGGTATAAGGCCAAAGACCAAATTTTTCTCCATCATCAACTATGGTAAGAACTTTACCTTTAAACTCTCCATATAAATCTCTCAAAAGCTTATAGGTTTCTTCAATAGGAGAAAAAGGAATCTTGTATCTTAATTTCTTGCTTATGGGGAAGATATATACAGAATTTGCCTCATCTTCAGTGTGGAAGAAACCACTAATCTCCTCAGCTAAGAATCCAGCGTATTTAAGGTGGGCATCATCAACCAAGGTAAAATCTAACCCTGCTTCTCTAATAACTGAAGGAAGATTTGGCTCCCAGACCCTTTCTGCAAGCCACAGACCTTGAGGCTCTTCTGAAAATTCCTCTCTTAGAAAATCATTCATCATCTTTATCTGATTAATTCTATCTCGGTGAGGAATTATAGAAAAGATTGGCTCGTAATATCCTCCGCTTAAAAACTCAATCTGACCTTTCTCTTTCAATTTTCTCAGTAAATTTATCAACTCCTCTTGTCTCTTCTCAAAAAGCCAGTCCCATAATACTCCACTAATATGGATATTACATTTTACTTTAGGATATTCTGATAAGACTTCAAAAAAAGGAAGGTAACATTCTTTACAGGCTTTTAAAAACACACTATCAAAATTTCCTACTGGCTGATGATTGTGGACCCCAAATAAAAGATAAAGTTTAGACAATTTTTCCTCCGCTTAATTCAATTTTATCTTCAAAATCCTGCACATCTCTTTAACATAGGAAGAAAATATTTTTTTAAAATCTCCGCTCTTGTCTTCATAGGTATTCCACCAGTTCCAATCACTGCCTTCGATAATTCTTAAGTAAGAATAGAGAGCCTCAACCTTTTGAGAAGGGAGAATATCTTTTTTCTTATCTATATACTTTTTAAGCCTGGCTAAAATCTGCCAGTTGTAGTTATTTTGTCTAGAACCAGCCCAAACAGAAAAATCAGCGTTAATCCAAGAGCCTGGCCAAAGCCTCTTCTCTATCCTGGGAAAAGAGGTGGTGTTCTTAATAAAAGAAGATATAGTTTCTGAGTTCAGAAGAGTGTGGGCAGTTAGCTCCTGATAAAGCCTATCTAAAAACTCAAAGCCATTTCCCGGATAATATTCCCAGGCATTTTCTCCGTCCATAGCAATTAAAACCATTTTTTTCTTATAGAGAACAGAATTATGAATATTTACTAAACGGCCGATTAAGTCTTTTACTGCTGAATTTTGGTCTAACCAACTATGATAAACAAAGCTTATTAAATTAGAAAGATTCTTATCCCTAAAAAAAACTAACAAATTTTTAAAAAGGTAAGGTCGATAAATTATCTGGCGCCAAAGTTTATAAGGGTCATCTTTGTTTAAAGTTCTAAAAAGTATCTCCTCATCAGTAGCTATCCAGGAAAAATTTGCCTTCTTATACAAGGATAAAACTTTTTCACTTACTGCTCCTTCAGAAGGCCAAGAACCTCTCACTTTAAAATCAAACAAAAACTCTATTCTTTTTTTAGCTTCTTCTATCTGCCAGAAAGCTTCCTCAGGATAAGAAAATTTAGGTGAAGGCAGACTTTGTTTATGTTTTTTTAAAATATTGGTATCAGATAAAAGAGGTAAAATTGGGTGATAATAAGGAGAAACACTTATTTCAATCTGACCCTCTTTTAGCAACCTCTTATATAAAGGGATTATTTTAGAAAGAATCTCATATTGTTTATTAACTATATAAAGTTTATCCTCTTCGCTAAATTCCCTTCCTTTCTTAAATATCTCCTCCAAATTTTTATCTTCCTTTACAGTGAACGGATGAAACCAGACTAAATTAAAATAAACCTGAATATCCCGAATTTCCTGAGAAGTGAATTCTTTGGGCTTCTTAGACTGGGAAACTTCAAAAAGTTCTGAATAACGGGGATAAGGGTCAATAAGTGTAGGCTTATTTACTGAAAAGAACCTTTTTAATATAAAATTCCTCTCAGTTAATGAAAGATAAACAGGGTCTTTTTTGGTAAGCTCTAAATAAATATCTGAAGCTTTATTTTGGACATAATCTAAGAGCTGGTCTAAAAGTACGCCGCTAAAATTAAAGTTTGCTTTTATTCGGGGATACTTACTCAAATGGTAGGCAAAACCAAAATAATCCTTTACTCCGTGGAGCCTTACCCAGGGAAGAAGATAGAGCTTATCCTTCGGCCTTTTGTATAGAGGCTGGTGCATATGCCAGAGGAATAAAACTGAAGTAGGTTGCTCCATATTTAAATCTGATTTTAAAGAGAAAATACTTTATAGGAGATATCGGGAAATATATTATTTTTCTCTTCCAGCTCTCTTAAGAAAAGTTCATTCTTATGCCTTCTCTTAAGCTGGTAGTAAAGAGAGTAAAAATTTTGAAGATGTTCTATCACCCTTTTTTTAGCATAACTAGAAAAGGCTCCTGTCTTCATTATAAAGGGCCAATCACTGGACTGGGCTAAAAGGAGCTCTCTCCCCATCTGATTAAGAATCCTTTTCTCTAAACCCAAAAATTCTTTTTGGGCTAATTTTACCATTAGCTCTCCTGCCCTATGCAAATGAGGATAAATCCAATCGTTTTCTCCCGATAACCAGACTTCACTATAACCTTTCCAGCCCCAGCTTGAACCCGCAGGTTCTATCTTCTGAGTTAAAGGATAAACTTTTAAATATTGAGAAGGGGTTATCATTTTGAAAACTTTCTGGTCAAAATGTATCTTCCTAATAAGAAAATTAAGCCAGTCTACTCCTTCAAACCACCAATGCCCAAATAATTCTGCATCGTAAGGAGCAACTATTATAGGCTTTCTTCCCAAAACTGAATTAAGGTAGTTTATCTGGTGTTCTCGATTAAACATAAAATTTCCAGCATGTTCAGCTGCTTTATCTAAGGCCTTCTGGGGGTCATAAATCTCTTTATTCTCAGTAGGGCCAGTAATTCGGTAATATTTTATTCCGGTAAATATTCTTTCCCCAGTAGGAGCAATATAAGGCCTTAGATAATCGTAATCTAAATCAAAACCAATATCTCGGTAAAATTCCCGATAATTATAATCACCAGGATAGCCTTCTATAGAAGACCAAACATTTTTAGAAGTTTCCGGGTCTCTTCCAAAAATTCCTACTCTGTGCGGTGTCCAGTAATTAGAGTAAACCCCAAACTTAGGCCGGGGCCGAGCAAAAAGAATACCGTGGGTCTCCAGGATAAAATACTTTATGCCTTCTTCTTTTAAAAATCTATCCAAGCCCTCAAAATAGCCACATTCAGGAAGCCATATACCTGAAGGATTCCTGTCAAAAACTCTCCTATAGCTAGAAACCCCTACTCTTATCTGGGCTTTTATTACTTCTTCTTGAAGATTTAATAAAGGTAAATATCCGTGAGTAGCACAGCAAGTAATAATCTCTAAAAAACCTCTCTCCTGAATATCTTTAAAAACTTTCAGAATATTTGCTCCCCACTTTTCAAAGAATAACTTCTTAGCCCTGGTAAATCTATAATAGTAGAAATGAGCTAATCTATTAAATTGGGGTAAAAACTTTGTCCTCTCAATCTCCTTTTCTGAAAGTTCAATCATCTTGTCCAAATATTTCTTAAACCTGGTGATTAAGAAATCATCCTCAAGCATTGCTGAAAGGGTAGGAGAAATATTCAAAGTAAGGCTAAAGCCTACTCCCTCCTTGATTAAACTTTCTAATACTGTAAGCAAAGGAATATAGGTATCTACCAAGGCTTCAAAAAGCCAGTGTTCTTCTAAAAATTCTTCATATTGGGGTTCCCGCACGAAAGGAAGGTGAGCATGGAGGATGAGACAAAGGTAACCCTTCTCCATCTTATTTCTCTGTTCTTTCCACTATAGGAGTAATTTCTATTTTCTCATCCTGAGAGGGAGAAACAGCTCTAAAGGGAAACTCAAATTTTCCTAAAGGAAGGTGAAAACGCAAAGAAAATGTGCCGTCTTCCTGGAGGTTAACTTTTTCTCCTTTAAGTGTAAGGTTAGCCTGGGGATGAGTTCTCCCATAAATAATAAGTTCAGTATAAACTTCAAAAAAGAATCCTTTTTTTACTCTTTTCCTTAATAAAGGAGAAAATAACCCTGAAGCTCCCCCAGAAGAAATACCCCTCTCTAAAGCAAGCTTTAAAGCTCTCATCCTTTGTAAAGAGCTCTTCCCTAAATCATAGACACCTAAAATCTTATAGTATTCATCTTCAGGGAGAACCCATTCTTCATCTAGTTCTTCGGATATCCCAAAACGGGGAGTCTTAATAATATTAGAACGGGCTAAAACAAAAAACTCTCCTTGAGAAGTTAGATAACCAATCTCTATACAAAAAGACCTTCCAGGCTTATTGACATTTATATACCAATTAGTTGCCAGAGAATTAATCTCCACATCAAAAAATTGGCACTTGCTGAAATTGTTAATATCTTTGACTTCAGTAACATCATAAACTCTCAAAATTTTTTTGAGGAAAGGTTTTTCCTGAGAAGAAATTTTAGAAAGCACTTCAGCTTCTTTTTGGGGAGAAATGTCCCAGTATGTATGAACCCACCAGGGGTCGCGAGTTAAAGCAACAATCTTGTTATCAAAATACCTTTGAGGAAGTTTAACCGGCTGAGCCTCCTCTTTTAAGTCTATCCCTAAATCAAACTTAGGAAGAGAACTTTCTAAAGATTTAGTCGTTGGAGGGGTTTTCAAAGAAACCTCTTTAGAAGGAGTTTTTTTAGAAACCGGCGATTTTTTAGATTTTAAAGTAGCCTTGCTTGAAGAACTTGTTTTTTTCTTTTCCTCCTGTTTCTTTTTAGGTTTAAGAAGAGAGGATAAAATCCGGGAAATCCTTTTAACAGTCTTTTTCTTATTTTCTTTTCTCTTTCTCATTATTTCCTCCTACTTTTAAAAGGACTCTAAGGGTAGAAAAATCATATCACTCTTTTTAAAGGAAGTCAATTTAAATTCTCAAATTCAGGAAGAAATAAGTTCTCTCAGTCTCTTTATTTGCTCTTCTGTGCCTAATACTATCAAGGTATCTTGAGGTTCAATCTGCGTAGAAGAAGAAGGGTTATAGAGAAAACCCGAAGCCTTTTTAATAGCCACTACCAAAAGACCTGTCTTCTGGGGAATTTTTGCCTCAGCTAAACTGAGATTAGCTAAGACTGATTTTTTAGGAACATTTACTTCTTCCAGTTTAAGAGAAAGCCCTTCTTGGGCAGTAGTAGTCATAACATCTAAAAAAGAAAGGACTTGTGGCCTCAAGGCAATTGAAGCCATTCTTCTTCCTCCAATAACTTCAGGAAGAATAACATTATCAGCCCCTGCTTTTAAGAATTTACTTATACTCTCTTCTTCTTTCACTAAAGTTATTATTTTAAGCTGGGGGTTTAAATTTCTAGCCGAAATCACCACAAAAAGATTTTCTTTATCGCTGTCTAAACAGGAAAGAAGCCCCTCAGCCTGAGTAATTTTTATCTTTTGAAGAGTCTCGTCAGAAGTAGGGTCTCCTTCTAAAAAAAGAATATCTTTAAATAATTCTTCCTTCTCTTCCTCTATCCTTTCAGCCACCACTATAAAATCAACCCCAGCTTTTTTAAACTCTTTTATAGCTTCTTTAGCTACCCGATTTATTCCACAGATTATATAATGTTTTTTTAAAAATTCTAATTGTTTTTGCATCTTCTTCCTCCTGCTAATAAAGGTTAAATGTCCTTCAATTAAAAAATTACCAATTATCGTAACTGCATAAGCAAATATCCCTACAGAACCTATAATTAGAAAAATAGTAAATAGCTTACCTTGCCAGGAAAGAGGCCTTAACTCCTGAAAGCCTACAGTAGAAATAGTAATTACTGTCATATACAGAGACTCTAAAAAAGAGAAGCCCTCTATGTAGATGTAGCCAAAAGTCCCTAAGCTAACCAGAAAGAGTAATAGTAAAAAAGCTAAACTAATCTTTTTCATCTTCCTGTTCAAATTTCTTTAAGATGTTTTTAACTTCTAACTCAGTCTTTTCTATCTTTTCTCTACATATCTTTATGAGTTTTAAGGCTCTCTCTACTTTGGCTGAAAGTTCTTCCACATCTAAATCTTCTTCTTCCAAAAAATTTACTATAGTTTTGAGCTCTTTAAAAGCCTCAGAAAACTTAATCTCTTTCTTCATTCTTCCTCCTTAGACTTTCTATTTGACTGGTAATTTCTCCTTTATAAAGGATAGTCTTAAGAACCTGGCCTTTCTTTAAATATTGACAGTCTTTAACCACTTTATTATCTTTTAAAGTAATGCTAAACCCCCTCTTTAGAATATTACGGGGGTTGAGCAATCTCAATTTTTCCTCCTGATGAATTAAAGATTCTTTTTTGCCTTTTAAGTTTGATTCTATTCTCCTTAACATATCTTCAAAAAAGTTCTCTAATTTTGAGCTAAGACTTTTAAGTCTTTCTAAAGCTTTAGAATAAAGTAAGGATTTTACTTCTATTAATTTGCTATTTTCTTTAGAAAAATAACTCTGAACTAAATTAAAAAACTTAGAAGTCTTAAGTTGTAAATCCTTTTTATTTTTATCCAGTAAAATCCTTCCTCTCTCAGTAACCAAAGAATGAATATCTTCTAAATTTTGTATAAATTCTCTAACTCTTTCTATTATAAACTGAGCTACTTTAGTGGGAGTTTTAAAAAAACTGTGGCTGGCTAATTCTAATATAGAAATATTTATCTCGTGGCCAATAGCTGAAATTACCGGGTATTTAGAATTAGCAACTTTCTTGGCTATACTCTTCAAGTCAAAATAGGCTAAATCCGAAGTCTCTCCTCCACCCCGAGTAATGACTATTAAGTCCAGCTCCTCTCTCCCTAAAGAATTAAAAAAATTTAAAGCCCTGATTAAATCTCTTTCTACAAACTTTCCCTGCATATGAGAATCAAAGAAATAAACCTGAAAACTAAATCTGCTTTTTTTAAGCTCACTCAAAAAATCATGGTAAGCAGCTGAATTATAAGCAGTAATTAAGCCTATCTTTAAAGGTACTAAAGGAATGGCCAACTCTTTATTCCTATTAAGGAGACCTTCTTTTTTCAATTCAGCAAGAATTCTTTCTCTATTCTGAGCAATCTTGCCTAAAGTGTAGACAGGATCAAGGTCAAAGACTTCTAACCTATATTCACCCCATTTAGGATAAAAGTTTACTCTCACTAAGACTTTTAATTCTACGCCGTTCTTAAGAAATGAGGAGAGAGATTTATCCTTGAGGCGGGTCTCTAAATAAGATTTAGTTGTCTCAAATATAATAGCCTTAGCTTTGGCTAAAACCTCATCTACTTCGGGGTGTTTTTGAACTAAATTAAAATAGACGTGTTTTTTATTTTCTCTTATTCTTAAATCCTGTACCTCTCCACAGACCCAGAGGTAATCGGGAAACTCATAATTTATTATTTGTTTTATCGCATTATTTAATTCAGAAATAGTATATATTTTCTCTGTCTTTAAGAATTCTCCCATAACTTATTTATTATACCACAACTTTAGGAAAGTTCTTCTACTTTTAAAATCTTTAAATCTTCAGGGATCTGAGGAAAAAATTTAGTTCTAAATTCGTCAGGAGTAATTTTTTCTTTAAAATAGAAGATTACTTCGGTTTCACCTGTTTGGCCTAATTTTAAAGCCTTACCCATACTAATCTTAGGATGAGGGTTAAATCCTGAACTATAAAATAAAGGGAGCCCACTTCTTCTTAAAGCCCTTAAAAGAAGACGGTAGATATCTAAATGAGAGAGAAAAATCATAGTCTTTTCTTTCCTAAACACTGCTCTTAAAGAAAACCTTTCCATCTTTCTTTATAATACTCTTAAAGCTAAACTCCTCCTCTAAAAAATACTCTAATTCTAAATTATTTTTCTGGGATAACTCTTTCCAGAGTGCTAAATCCAAGTAATCAGCTCCTTCTTCTACTTTCAGAAAAACCTCTCTAAGTAAAGGAGAAATTCTGCGGTTAGCTCGAGATAAAAGATATTCTAAGAAAGAAACTCTATAATTAGAGAATTTCAATTTTATAAATCTTAAACTCCTTACAGATTTCTTAAGCAAATCCTTCTTTTTAATAAGTTCTTCAAAATCAGCCATCTTCTCTTTCTCAAAATCAGTAAAAGGCTTGGGTATAAAATAAGAGATAGTCACATTCATTTGAGGGTAAGACCCTTTTTCTTTTTTGTAGAGTAAAGCTAACTCTTTAAGAAAAGAACCTATCTCTAAAACCTCTTCAAAACTTTCTCCAGGTAAACCTATCATAAAATAAAATTTTAAAACTCTGTATTGGCGGTGAGAAGCTAACTTTACCAATTCCTTCAAATCATCTATATCTATATACTTACCAATTTTTCTCCTTAGAAGAGGGTTTGCTGTTTCTAAAGCCAAGGTTAAACCCGTCTTCTTGGCGAAATTAAGAAGTTTCAAAATCTTAGAGGCTTTCCCCTGAGGCCTTAAAGAAGGAAGAAGAATACCTACCTTCCTCTTCTCAAAGTAAGGGATAATTTCTTTAAGTAATTCTTCCAAGGAAGAATAGTCAATCACTGATAACCCTGAAAGAGAAATCTCTTCATAACCAGTTTTTTCATAAAGACTTATCAGGTGTTTTTTAACCAGAGCTGGGGGCCTCTGACGGTAGGGAAAATATACACATCTTGCCTGACAGAATCTACAGCTATTAGGGCAGCCTCTTTGGACTTCTGCCTGCACCCGGTCAAAGACTAAAGGAATATAAGGTATTAACCAATTCTTAGGATAAAAGTTATCTTTAAACTCCTGATAATATTGCCAGGTTAAGGGAAATTTAGCTTCTTTCTCTTTAGGCTGAAGAGAATTTCTTTCCAGACAATAAAAATCAGGGATATAAACCCCTTCTATCTCAGAAAGAGCTGAAAACTTTTCTCTCTTAGAAAGAGACTTACTTAGTTTTAAGGCTTTTATAAAGGTATTTGCCTGCGGCTCAAACTCTCCCAAGAAAAAAATATCTACAAAGGAAACTAAAGGCTCAGGATTAGTTAAGCCTCCTACTATTATTAAAGGTTTTTCTCTTTTACTCTTATCTAACTCTATTCCTCCTAAGCTAATCATTTTTAAGAAATTTATAAAATTAAGTTCGTAATTTAAGGAAAAAGCCAATAGGTCAAAATCTTTTAAGGGAGTTTTTGTTTCCAGGGAAAAGAGAGGCTCTCTTCTCTCCTGAAGATAAGTTGCTAAATCCTCAGCAGGCATAAAACAGCGTTCACAGCTTAAACCCTCAAAATTAGAGAAAAATTCATAAACTATCCTAAACCCCAAATTACTCATCCCTACTTCGTAAATCTCAGGAAAACAAAGACAAACCCTTAAATCTTTACTCTGAGGCTCCTTAAATTCTAAATTCTGTTCTTTCCCCAAGTAACGGGCTGGCCTTTGAAATTTTAGTAAGTCAGTATCTCTCATCTTTTCCTGATAAGAAACCTTACAAAGTCTGAGAATGAGTCTTAATTATATTTAAGAGTATGCCGATTAAGATAAAATTAATTATAGTATAGGTGCCTCCATAACTGAAGAATAATAAAGGAAGACCTACTACTGGCAATAATCCCATAACCATAGAGATATTTATAAAAAGGTGAATAAAAAATAAAGAAAAAATTCCTATACAGATAAGATAGCTAAATCTATCCTGGAGATTATTAGCTATATCTAAAACAATTTTTAAAAGCAAGTAGTAGAGAAAAAGCAAGAGTATACAACCTAAAAACCCCCACTCTTCAGCAAAAACTGTAAATATAAAATCAGTATGGCGAGCAGGGATAAAATTTAACTGATTCTGAGTACCGGATAAAAAACCCTTACCCAACAATCTTCCTGAACCAATAGCTATCTTAGACTGGATTATAGTATAACCTGCTCCTAAAGGGTCAGAATTAGGATTAATAAAGACTAATAATCTTTCTTTCTGATAATCTCTAAGAAAACTCCACCCTCCAGGAAGGAAGATTGCAATTATTAACAAAAATAATAATATTTTTTTCTTCTCTATTCCGGCTCCTATAAGCATAAATAAGAATAAAAATATCAAAATTAAAGATGTTCCTAAATCGGGTTGAATAAATATGGCTATAAATAAAAATGCTAAAGGGAAAAAGGGGATAATTATCTCCTTAAAGAAACCCTTTAAGAAAGAAACTTCCCTCCCCTTCTCATTAAGGAAGCGGCTGAGAATAAGGAGTCCAGCTAACTTGGCAAATTCTGAAGGCTGAAAAGTTAATCCTCCCAGCTCTAACCAGCGTTGAGCTCCCATCTGAATTTTCCCTAAAATAGCTACAACCACCAAGAGAAATAAGGAAATAAAATAAAGCCAGATAGATAAATCAAAAAAAACCCGGTAATTTATAAAAGAAATAAAAATTGCCAGCACCCATCCTAAGACTATCCAGAGAATCTGTTTTAAGAAAATAACTCTCCCGGTAAATTCTCCTCCCTGATGGAGGCTACTATATAAAGAGATAAGCCCCATAAAGTTAAGTGCTAATACTATTAATATTATCTGGTAGTTCTTCCTGAACATAGTTAAAGAAGCTTTTTCTCTTTAAGCTGAGATAAAAAATTATAAGCAACTTTGCAGGCATTTGTACTTGAACCAGCATTTTCTAAAATTACTACTATCACATATTTAGGCTCTTTATAAGGGAAAAAACCGGCAAACCAAGCATGAGACTTCCTTCCTCTTACTTGAGCAGTGCCGGTTTTCCCAGCAATTTCTAAATTTAAATCTTCTAAAATGTGGGCTGTACCTTCCTTGTTTCTTACTGCCTCCCTTAAACCTTTATTGATAAGTTCAATGTTAGCTAAATTCAGCCCCAGAAACTCTCTCTTCTTTAAAGAGATATTTAAATCCCCAATTTTTTCTACTAGATAAGGCTGAATTAACCAACCCCGGCTGGCAAAAAAATTTAAAACTACTGCTACCTGAAGAGGGGTAGCTAATAAATAACCTTGTCCAATAGAAAGATTGAGAGTATCTCCAGGATACCACTGTTTACCTAATCTCTTTATCTTTTCAGGAGAAGGTACAAACCCTTCTTTCTCAAAAGGAAGGTCTATACCCGTAGGTCTTCCCAAACCTAATAAATAAGCGTACTTTTCAATAATCTTAGAGCCTAACCTTAAACCGGTATTATAGAAAAATATATTACAGGAATGAAGAAACCCTCCCACAATATCTTGCCAACCGTGAGAGGTCCAACACTTAAATTCTCTATCCTTAAACTTAAAAACTCCTTCACATAAAAATTTACTATTCTTAGAAATTTTTCTCTCTTCTAAACCAGCTAAACCTACGACGGTCTTAAATACCGAACCCAGAGGATAAACCCCCTGAATTGCCCGGTTAATTAAAACCCTGTCTCTACTCTTAGTAATCCTATTAAAATAATCTCTGCTTTCTCGAAATAAGTTTACATTAAAAGAAGGTCTGCTGGCCATAGCTAATATCTTACCTGAAGAAGACTCCATTAACACCAAAGAACCCCTAAAACCCTTTAAAGACTGGTAAGCTATATTCTGAATATCAATATCCAGGCTTAAAGAAAGGGTCTTACCGGAAGTAGGCTTTTTCTTACCTAAAATACGGTTAATCCTTCCCCGGGCATCTATTTCTATTTGAAGGCCTCCGGGCTTTCCTCTCAGGTAATTATCATAAAATAATTCTAAACCAGCGTAACCTATCTCCTCTCTAAAGTCATAACCATATTTCTTAAGAAATATATCTTTTTTAGAGATTTTTCTAACAAAACCCACTATATGAGAGATACTGTAAGAGGGTTTTACATACCTTTTGGGATTAAGCCTTATTGAAACCTGAGGAAGGTTTTTCTCTTCTAACTTTAATATCCTCTCTCGGTCAGCAGTCTGAAATACAGGAGTAGGAATAAAAGAAGCTATAAAATTCCTCTTAAAGTTCTTTTCTAAAACTTCAGAGCTGGTCCCCAATAATCTTCCTAGTTTCTCTAAGAGATTAACATCGGGCTTCTTTAAAAATACACAAACTTCAAACTCTAAACTATTTTTAACTAAGACTTTACCCTTTCTATCCAAGATTAAACCTCGCAGAGCTGGCTGAGGGATAAGCCTTATATAATTAGAAGTAGACTTATTAAAAAAATAATCTCCTTTTATAAGTTGGTAATAAATCAGGCCCCCTACGATGAGAGAAAAACCTATTATTTTAACTCTTTTTAAAAACAAAACCATACTCTAATATAAGACCTATTAATAATAAAGCTGTCAAGTTTTTTAAGAGAATGTAAAGAAAGTTTTTAAAACTGAATACCTTAAAAAAAAGAATTTGAA
>QNCG01000030.1 GCA_003644445.1 Candidatus Duberdicusella sinuisediminis
AAGGTCTGCCTTGGCTGCTGAGTCGTTGGCATTAAGACGGGCTCTTAATAAGTTGGGTATAGCTATTGCTGCTAAAAGGGCAATAATTGCAACTACAATCATAATCTCTACTAAAGTAAAACCCTTTTTCATCTCTTCTTACCTCCTTTCCTGAGTAGACTTCGCTCTATTTTCAAAGAGCAACTCTCTATTTAGAGCCTACCATAAATCCAAGAGAATGTCAATAATTTTATAACTCTTTGTTAAACAAGTAGTTCTGCTTTTAACTTTATTATTCTAAGAAGATTGGCAAGTTTATCAGCTAAAATATATTTGGTAGTTTTATCTATAAAATCTTAATGACTAATAAGCTGGGTAATCTTAAGGATAGGCAAGAATAGAGAAACAACTATCCCGCCTATAACTATCCCTAAAAACCCGATAATTAAAGGTTCAATCATTGAGGTAAGCCCGGCTACAGCGGTATTTACTTCTTCTTCGTAAAACTGGGCAATCTTTGCCAACATCTCCTCTAATTTACCGGTTTTTTCTCCTACAGAAATCATTCTTATTACCATAGGAGGAAAAACCCCACTCCGGGATAGAGGCTCAGAAAGGGATTCACCCTCCTGAACAAATTTTTTAGCTTTAACTACTGCTTCTTCAACTACCTTATTTCCCGAAGTCTTTCCTACAATATCTAAACTTTGTAAAACCGGCACCCCACTACTTATTAAAGTAGAAAAGGTTCGGCAGAACTTAGCTACAGCGATTTTCCTAATAAGTTCACCCACTATAGGAAGCTTAAGTAGCCTTTCATCAATCTTTTTCCTCCCCTTAGGGGTAGCTGAAATCTTCTTCAAAACTACTCCCAAAACCACCAATCCTCCTAATATAAAGAGAAACCACCTCCGGGAAAAATTACTCATCCCAATAAGAATGCGGGTAGGCAAAGGGAGTCGACCTCCTAACACATCAAATATACCTTTGAAAGTAGGGATGACCTTTAAAATCAGAAAAGCAGTTATTACTATAGCCATAGAAATCACAATTACCGGATAAGCTAAGCTGGAGCGTATCTTTCTTTGAAGAGCCAAAGAAGATTCTATATAGCCACTGACTCTATTTAAAATTTCGCCTAACTTTCCTGAGGCTTCCCCTGCTTTCACCATGCTTATATAAAACTCGGAAAAAACCTTAGGAAACTTAGAGAGAGCAGAATGAAAAGAACTACCTTCCCGCACATTTCTAAGAATGTCTAAAATTACCTGTTTAAAGTAGGGGTTTTTAATCTGCTCAGAAAGTATCTCTAAACCCTGAACCAGGGAGATACCACTTTCAATAAGAGTAGTAAGCTGACGAGAAAAAACTACTATCTCCTCAGGCTTTACCTTTCCAGAAGTTGCCCGGCGGGCTTTGCCTTTCTTCTCGGTTATGGAAATGATAATTAGACCCTCAGCATGGAGAAAGTCTCTAACCTTTTCTAAAGAAACTTCCTCAATCAAGCCTTTAGCAATTTTACCCTCTTTTGTCCTTACCCTATACTCAAACAAAGGCATAACCCCTTAAACCTCCAAGAATTGAAAACCTTAATCTACTTTTCCAGTTAAAGTCAGGTTATCCGGAATACTTCCTTTAAGGAAGTAACTCCCCTAAAAGCTTTATCTAAAGCATCTTCCCTCAAGGTTCTAAAATCTAACTCTTTGCAAGCATAACTGGCTATCTTCTCTTCAGTCTCTTTACTAACAATCATTTCTTTTATCTTATCGTCAACCAATAAAACTTCTAAAACTGCTTCTCTCCCCAAATAACCTGTCCCTCTACAGGAAGGACAACCCTTGCCGATGTAGAAATCTATATCTTTATCTTTCAAGCCCAACTTCTCTAAAACTTTTTGTGATACTTTATAAGAAGTCTTACACTGAGGACAAATTTTTCTACAAAGCCTCTGAGCCGAAGTCATTACTAAAGAAGAAGCTAAGAGATAGGGCTCTACTCCCATATCCACTAAGCGGGTGATTGCTCCTACAGAATCATTGGTGTGGAGGGTAGAAAGAATAAGTTCACCAGTTAAAGAAGCTTTAATGGCAATATCCGCAGTCTCAGAATCTCTAATTTCTCCTACCATTATCACATCAGGAGATTGCCTTAATACTGCCCGTAAACAATTAGCAAAGGTAAGCCCTATCTCGGGATAGACCTGAATTTGAGTTATACCCTCAATCTGATATTCCACAGGGTCTTCTATAGTGATAATATTCCTTTGGGGAGTATTTAGGTGATTAATTATTGAATAGAGAGTGGTGGACTTTCCTGAACCAGTAGGGCCGGTAACTAAAAGAATCCCAAAAGGTTTTTTTAAGGCTTCTTCAAAAAGCTGACGAGGCCTCTCAGAAAAACCTAACTTTTCTAAACCAATAGATAGATTTGACTTGTCTAAAGCTCTCAAGACGAATTTTTCTCCATACTTCGTAGGAAGAGAAGAAACTCTAAAATCAACCTCTTTATTCTCTAATCTCACTTTAAACCTACCATCCTGAGGTATTCGAGATTCAGTAATATTAAGTGAAGACATAATTTTAAGACGGGCAATTATAGCATTCTGATTTTTTTTAGGCAAGCTAAAAGCCTCATGCAAAACCCCATCTATGCGATAGCGTATTTTAATCCTGTCTTCTTCAGGTTCAATATGGATGTCCGAAGCCCGGCGGTTAAGGGCTTCACTAATTACTAAGTCTACTACCCTTACTATAGGTGGCTTACTGCTTTCAGCTACCACATCATAACCTATAACCGCCTCTTCTTCACCTACAACTTCAGCTTGATTATCCATACTACTTTCCAACGTACCTAAAAAATGCTCAGGGCTCTCTTTCTTATAAACCTCTTCTAAAACTATTCTTATCTGGGAGGGTTTAACTAAGACTAAGTCTATATCTGAACCTAATTTCAACCTTAAATCATCTAAGACTAAAAGGTCTGGGGGGTCACTACAAGCTAAAGTTATCGCATTTTTAATCTTGGATATCGGCAAGACTTGATATTTATAGGCTAACTCCTGAGGGATTAGCCCAACCTGAGACTTATCAATTTTAAACTTACTTAAATCAAAATAAACAAGTCCTGTCTCTTGAGAAAGAAACTGACAATATTCTTCTTCTTTTAAGAGATTAGCTTCTTGCAATTTCTTCCTAAAATCTATTAAATCTTTAGATTCTTTAAATAATCTTAAAACTTCTTCTTTGTTTATTCCTTCTTTTTTTAAGATTAACTCTTTTAATCTTTCTCTGAGATTAGCCATCTCTAATCTTGGGCAGTAACTCTTAAAACTTCTTCTAAGGAAGTTAAGCCTTTCTTAAGCTTTAATACTGCATCTTCACGCAAAGTCTGCATTCCTTCCTGACGAGCTCTCTCTTTTAAACTCCCCTCAGGAGAAGACTTCAAAATTAACTCTTTTATGGTTTCAGTTATTTCTAAAAATTCACAAATCCCTATCCTTCCTCTATATCCGGTATTTCCACACTTCTTACAACCTTTAGGCTTATAGACTTTCACCTCTTTCTCTAAGTTCAGAACTTTTCTTACGTATTCGGGAACTTCTCCCTCCTCTCTACACTCAAGACAGAGTTTTCTCAAAAGCCTCTGGGCTAAAACTCCTAACAAAGAAGAAGTGACCAAAAAAGGCTCAACCCCCATATTAACTAAGCGGGTTACTGAACCACAGGCAGTGGTGGTATGAAGAGTAGATAAAACTAAGTGGCCGGTAAGAGCTGCTTTTATAGCTATGTCTACTGTATCAAAGTCTCTAATTTCTCCTACCATAATTATATCGGGGTCCTGTCTTAATATTGAACGGAGAGAAGAAGCAAAAGTTAAACCAACTTCAGGTCTAACCTGAACCTGGTTTATCCCTTTAAGCTCATACTCAATAGGGTCTTCTACAGTAATTATGTTTTTTTCTGGAGAATCAATATACTTGAGAATAGAATAAAGAGTGGTGGTCTTCCCACAGCCGGTTGGTCCACAAGAGATAATCATTCCGTGAGGACGCAGGGAAACCTGCTTTATCTTCTCCACCACACCTTCCTCAAACCCTAAAGCATCTAAGTTAAGCAAAGCTTGACTCTTATCTAATATCCTTAAAGCTACCTTTTCTCCTAAAACTGAAGGAACTATCGATACTCTAAAATCTACATCCTTAGAGCCAATTCTCATTCTAAATCTTCCATCCTGAGGGAGTCGGTGCTCAGCAATATCTAAATTAGCCATAACTTTTATCCGGGAAGTTATTAGAGGTTGCATATTTAAAGGAGGTGCTTCTCTCTCACAAAGTACCCCATCTATCCGGAACCGGACCCGCATACTCTTCTCCATCGGCTCAATCAATACATCAGAAGCCTTCTCTTCTACAGCTTTAGTCAATATTAAGTTAGTAATCTTAACTACCGGGCCCTCCTTGACTTCTTTAAGAACTACTGTCTCATCTTCAGAAGGTCTCTTTTCCTCCTGAACTAATTCCAGCTTAGAAGAAGAACTCTTCTCCAAAATATTTTCTATCTCCTCCTTAGCTGATTCTTGATAAAATCTTTCTAAGGCAGCTTCTATATCTGCTGAAGAAGCTAAAACTGGGTTAATCTCTAAACCGGTGAGTTTCTTTAAGTCATCCAAGGCAAAAATATTTAGGGGGTCAGACATAGCTACAGTTAAAGTATTACTTATCTTTCCTACAGGAATAACTTTATGTTTACGGGCATAATGAAAAGGGATAATCTTAGTCAGTTCTTCAGATACTTTAAACCGAGAAAGCTCAATGGGAGGGATACCTAAATCTTTAGAGAAGATAAGAAGCAGGGACTTCTCATCAATCAGGCCTAACTTTAACAATACTTCACTTAGACTTCCTCCGGTTTCCTTTTGAAGTTCCAAGGCTTTATTTATCTCTTCTTCACTTACTAATTTACTCTCTTTTAAAGTCTTTAATATCTTTTCTTTAAGCCCCATAGAATTTTCAATTCAAACTTTCAAAATACAAAACTAAGGGTTCTCAGCATAACACCTCTCTATTGCTTTTCTTATATCCGAAGCAGTAGCTACAAATATCTGAACATCTGAATTGCTAATATATTCTACATCATCTATAGCCTGAGGATTTAAGGGATTAGCCATAGCTATGGTTAAAGTAGAACCTATCTTATCTATAGGGATAAGACAGTACTGAGAGGCTACCTGTTTAGGAATTATCTTAACAAGTTCTTTAGGAATCTCATAGTGTTCTAAGGGAAGGTAAGGAAACCCGTACTGTAAAGACAAAATATGAGCAATATCCTCCTCTTTAGCAAAACCCAAAGAAACCATTACTTCTCCAATTAACCCTCCTCTTTCTTTCTGCACTTTTAAAGCTTCTTGAAGTTGGGTTCTACTAATTAGCCCTTTCTCAATTAAAAGTTCTCCTAAAGGTTTATCAATTCTTTTCTTAAAATACCTCATTATATTGAAGAAGCTTTACTTATAAGTTCTTCAGCTGAAGCCCCATCTATGGGATTCTCGGCAACAGAAAAGACTAAATCTAACCCCTCAGCCAATATCTCCTGCTTAATCTTAGCTAGCAACTCTGAACCTTGCTTCTCTAACTGGGCTTTACTCTTTTCGGGAGCAATTATCCCTAAGGAGTCCTCAGATATTCTTACTGCTTTTTGGCCTACTTCTAAACTATCTTTCATAATATTAGCTATCTTCTTTAGAACAGACTCTAAAGCCAAAACCCCTATTTTATCTATATAATCTCTAAAATTCTTAATCTTAATAAGAATAAAACCACAGGGTCTTTGATTAACAATCGCCCTTTTAACCTCTTCATCTAATCTCTCCTTAGCAAACTTAGCATTATAGAGACCGGTGAGAGGGTCATTTATTTCTAAATCTTTTATCCTTTTCGATATTCTCTGGTGTTCTATTATAAAACTTATGTGTTTAGAAAATGTCTTCAGAGTATCTAACTCTTCTTCAGAAAAAGAAAACTCTAAACTCTTAACTCCTGCACCTAAAATTCCTATTATCTCTCTCTTTAAAAAGATAGGCAGAAGCACAAGATTATTTACTCCTAAGATATCTTTAGAAAAATTTTCTAATTCTCTGCGAGGGTTATTCTGGTCTAAAAGGATAACTTCGCCTTTCTCTATCAGAGGTTTAAGAAAAAAATCATCTTTAGAAAGGGTTTTAAAATTTATATTCTGGCTTGGTTCTCCAGCTTCCAGAGAAAAAAGCCCTTTTTCTAAATCCAGAAGAATAAAGGTTAAATCAAAATTTAAAATACTCTTAATCCTTCTTACTATCAGCCTAAAAACTTCCTTTATGTCTGTACCCTGGGATACTAAATCATTTATTTGAAGAATGGCAGAAAGTAAAGCTATTTTTTCAGAAACTTCCTCATTAAGTTTTTCTGTAGTTTTACTAATTTCCCTTAACTCCTGAAAACTCTTTCTAACCTTTACTGTCATCTTATCAAATATTTCATCTAAAAGTTTTACTTCATCTTCTGTAGGTTTAACTTCTCCTAATAAAGAAAAATTTTCTTGGGTCTTCTTAATAATACTGGTTATAGAATTAAGAATCTGGACAATTATCCACCAACCCAAAAGGATGTTTATCCCCAAAATCAAATAAGTATAAGAAGGTAAATTCTTATAAGCCAGATAAAACCCAACTACTAACAGAGGAAGAAGGGAGATAAGACAAAAAGCTATAAAAATCCTCCTCTTTAAAGAAAGAGCTTCTAAAGATAAGAATAATTTCTTCATTGTTTCTCCTAACTAATTCTAATCACTCCTTCTAAAAGGAGTTTACCATAAATTTAACCTTAAAAACTACTTAAATTTCTTATGTCTTCTTAAGGTTGCTTCTAAAAGAGTTAAACCTGCCTCTAACTCCTGAGTTTTGTAGAATACTCCGGAAATACCTAAGGAGTGAAGCTTTTTAATCTTTTCCTCGTCTACATAAGCACTCACAACTATTACCGGAAGTTCTTTATCAAACTCCCTTATTTTTTCTAAAGTCTTTACCCCATCCATACCAGGCATATTTAAGTCTAAAAAAACTATGTCCGGTTTTTTCTCTTTAATCAGCTCTAAACCCTTCTCTCCGTCAGAAGCTGTTATTACATAGTAACCTTTAGAACTAAACCAAAAAGCCATCGGCTTAGTAAAATCAGGCTCATCATCAATTAAAAGAACTTTAACCTCTTTCTCCATAGCCACTCCTTTAATTTTAACTCTTCTCTATTGGTAAAATAAAGATAAATTTTGCGCCTTTACCTTCTTGACTTTCAACCCATATTTTTCCTCCATGAAGTTCTATTATCTCTTTAGCTATAGAAAGACCTAAACCTGTCCCGGTTACCTCTGAAGTTCTAAAAGAAGCTTGATAAAATTTATCAAAGACTCTGGGCAAATCCTTTTGGGGAATACCTGCCCCTGTATCTTGAACAATTACTTTTAAAGCGTCTTCCTCTAAAAAACTACTAACTTTAACTTCGCCTCCTTCAGGAGTAAACTTCAAAGCATTGCTAAGAAGATTATTAAGCACTTGCAGAACCCTATCAGGGTCAATATTAACCTGAGGAAGTCCTTCTCTAACCTCCTGAATAAGCTTTATCGACTTAGTATCTGCCCAGTGTTGGAAACTACTTACAGCCTCCCTTACTACCTCCTCTATTGAAGAAAGCCTTTTATTTAAAGCCATCCTCTTAGCTTCCAGCTTAGACATATCTAATAAGTCGTTAATTAAATTAGTAAGCCTTTTAAGATTTCTCCGGGCAATAGATAAAAATTCTTCCTGTTCCTTAGAAAGAGAACCCACAGCTTTACTTAAGAGCAAAGATATAGACTTGTCAATAGCCACTAAGGGTGTTCTCAATTCGTGAGAAACATTAGCGATAAATTGAGACTTGAGTTGGTCTAATTCCTTCTGCTTAGTAATATCACTTAAGACTGAGACCATACCCACGGTCTGGCCTTTCTCGTTTTCTATTACTGCTGTGCTCGCCCTTAATATTTTCTTGGTCTCATCGTCCTGACTTACCAATTCTATTTCTTTCTCTTCCTTATCAGGCACTCCTTTTACTAAAGAAACTAATTGTTCTTTTTTAACTCCCTCTAAGAGGGATTTACCTAATTTATCTTTTTTATCTACCCCTAAGAGCTTTTCAGCTGCAGGATTAAGCATAATAACTTTTCCCTGAGAATCTACAACTACTAAACCCTCAGCTATACTCTTAACTATCGCTTCTGTACTCTTCTTCTCAGCTAAAACTTTCTTATATTTCTTTAAAACTATCTCTTCGGTTTTGGATTTTTCATCTATTATCTTCTGGTATTTTTGCTCTAACTCTCCCCTCGCTTTAGCAAGTTTTTCCTGAAGTTCTTTGCTAACTACTGAATATATTGCTTTGCTTACCTCTCTACCCTTATACTTAGAATCTACTACTCCGGCTACCTGTTGATAAATCTTATCTTTTAAGGCCTCATCCTCTAAATCTACATAAAAATCTTGGCTTTGTCTTTCTCCCCCCTCTCTACTCTTACCCCAAAAATCTACCACTTTAGCTACGATAAAAGCTACAACTAAACTACCTATTGCTACTATAAGATAAATCATACATAATCCCTCTGTCTAAATATACTTGATTAAAAAAGGGGTGTCAATATAAAAGAAACCTAGAGTTTCCCCAAAATTTTTAAGTTAGTAAGGGAAGAGCAAGAGCTGTTTTTCGTTACTTTGCGATTTTCTTTTCTTCCAGGGTCATCTCCATGGTGTATTAAAAAATTCTAAATATCCCATCTGCTAAGGCATAGTGTTTGAAGGGCGGTATCTGAAAGAATCTTTTTGCTTTCTCATAAATCTTCTTAAGAAGAATATTTAATTTTAGTTTTCTACCCAGATATACACTTAAGAAATAGAACACTGCTAAGAGAAAAGATACTGTATTCCTTAATCCTGGGTAACTCCTTACCCTTACATCTTCTAAATTATATTCCTGCTTTAAGAATCTTATGCTTTCTTCTACCTTCCAGCGGGTAAGGTACATCTCTAATATTATAACAGGATTCTTATCTACATTAGTTAATAAAAGCATGGGTTTATCTCCAAATCCCTTTATTGCTACAAGCCATAGTTCTTCTTTTATCTGGAGTATTTTCACTTTCTTCTTGCCTAACTCAACAACTCTCTTCTCCTTAAATCCTTGATTATCTATCTCCAGTTTATATCTTTGATTATATTCAATGAATCTTTCTGCTATATCTTTTGCTTTCTTTTTTTTACGGTTATTTCCTAAAAGATATAACCTTTCTTGCTTTATCCTGATAATAAACCTTAAATTATCAAGAAGCATTGATTTTATTAGCTCTTTTCTATCTGCCCCTCTATCTATTACATATATACCTTTGCCTTTACTATACCTGTTTTGTAGCAATCGCTTTTAATATCTGTCTGTTCTCACTCTTAAATCCACGAGCATCTTGAGAGTATAATTCACTATATAAAGGCAACGAGTGCTCATCATAAATATTTGCTCCAATAACCTCTAATACCCAGTATCCCTTAACTGTCTCCTTCTTCATACCATCCCATACCCGGGTTAAAAAGTCCATCTTTTTAGCATAGGGTTTATGGATATGGGTTATATCTACGGCTAATACTATGTCTTGTTCTATTCTATTTTTAGCCTGTTGAAGAATCTTATCATTCATATGTTCTCCCAGGGTAGACTCTTGAATATTTCTTGATAATCTATTTTCTGTCTTTATTAACTTTATCTCTTCATCCAGGCTTCTTGATATTTCTGAAAGTTTTATATCCTTAGAGGCTTAAATTCCAAATAACATTTGATGAATAAACTTCTTCTCGGTCTTCTTTAATCCTTCACTCAGCTTATCAGAAAGCTTTACCAATTGCTCATTGACTTTTTCCTTGAGTATTGTATCATCTTTCATAGGGGCACCTCCTTGTTTTTGGGGAAGTCTTTGCCCATTTTTCTGGCTAAAAATATTATAAAACAAGGAGTGCCCTCTTTGTAGATTTTTATTTTCTTATCCCTTTGTTTATTATAGAGTTAAAAAAAATTGGGCTTATTTTTGGGGAAAGTCCAGGAAAGAGACCTGGGGTTTTTCTCTATTTTTTCAAAGTATCTAGGGTTAATCATCAACGAATTTACGAATCTGCACGAATATACGAATACGTCTGTTCGTAAAAACCGTCTATCGTTCATCGCTTATCGGTTTCGGCTAGGTATCGGCTTCGTAACTTGACATTTTGTTTTCAAAACATTTTGTCAAGTTACAAGGGCACTTAGAAAAAATATAACAAAATTTATTGCTATAGCAATTAAAATTGTTAACATTTGATTTCTGGGCTAAGGTTTACTTATTAAAGGCTTTTTTCTGCAACATTTCAGTTTCAAACTAAAATGTTGCATAAGCAGTAGGTTTTATTTTTGGGGGAAACTACTGAAAAGAGGAAGTTAGGTTTTCCGGTAATCGCTTAAAGAAAGAACGGCCTTAATACCTTGAAGAAGCTGATAATTAGTAAAAGGCTTAGGAAGATAAAAATCAGCATCAAAACTATAGCCCCTCTTAATATCTTCGAGCTTATCTTTTATTGAAAAGATAATAACTGGTGTTCTTTGTTCAAGATTTTGCCTCAGCCACTTAAGAACTTCAATCCATTAGCCTTGGGCAAAATAAGGTCTAATAAAATTATATCAGGGTTTACTTCAACAATTTTAGCTTTAGCTTCTTCTCCATCTAAGGCAGAAAATGCCGAAAATCCCTGCTTAGTTAAGAAACTTCCTACAGACTCCACAATATCTTTCTCGTCATCCACAATTAAGACTTTCTTCATGCTTTTTAATTTTCCATAATCTATTCAAAAAATCAAGAAAAAATTGTCTAACTCCTGAATAGATGCTATACTTTAATAAAATGAACAAAAAAAGTTTTACTCTTTCTGAACTCCTGTTAGCAGTAACTATCCTAGCTATAAGCTTAGGGTCAATACTATTAGCTTTAGTACAATGCTTTCTTCTTAATGAAGCCAATCGAAATTTAACGATAGCCCTAACCCATGCTGAATATGTATTAGAAGAGATTAAGAATACCAACTTTGAGAGTATAAAGACTAAGATAGAAAATGGAGACTGGGATTGGGATTCTTCAGAAATAGCTTCCCAGGGTTTAATCCCTTTAAATAATGAAAATATAGACACAGCTGTAACTGGAACTACTCTTTTAGACATAGAAGTTACTGTAACCTGGAAAGACCGGGGCTTAAGAAATAGGAGTACAAGTTTAGAAACTCTAATAGCTCAACCTTAAAATGAAAAATAAAGACTCTTTTACTTTAATAGAAATATTAGTAGCTATCTTCATCTTGTCTCTTATAATTATTTGCGCAACCTCAATCCTCTATCTGGGAGATTTAAACTGGAGAAGAGATTCAATCCTTTTAGAACTCCAGCAAAAAGCAAGGATAGCTATGGATAGGATGAGCCGAGAACTAAGACAGGCCCAAGGCTCCAGCATAACTATTAGTAATGAAGGGAAAAACATATCTTTCTCTATACCTGATTTATTAGGAGGAGCTTACGATATAAATTATTACTTAGATATAAATTCAAACCAAATTATCCGGGAATATCCGGCAGGAACTACTCAGATTTTGGGAAACAACATAAGCTCTTTGAATTTTTCTCTCTCCGGAGACACTCTTACTATTACTCTCCAGGCATCTAAAAGTTTAAGGGGTAACCCTCTCAGCCTTAGTCTTAAAGAAAAAATAAAGTTAAGAAATTAAAGGGGTTTTAAAAAGGTAAAAAAATTGGAAAATCTTTCTCCTTTAAGTTATACTTTATAATGGGGGTTATGAAGAAAAAGGGAGTTGGTCTAATTTTGGTCTTTCTAATCATTACCATTTTAGCACTATTTTCTACTGCCCTCCTTACTCGAACTATCTCGGAAAATAACTTAGCTAAGAGATACCAACAATCTCTTAAAGCTTTCTGGTTAGCTGAAGCAGGAGTCCAGAAAGCTCTCTGGGAATTAAACTATGGGGACTGGAGTGAGTGGGATACTGATGAAGAAGGAAATAAAGTTTTAGCTTCCTATCCCTTAGGAGGTTGGGGAGAATTCTCAGTTTCTGTCTCGGGAGTAGGAACTAACCAACCTACAATTACTTCTTCCGGACACATCCCTACAGTAAGTGAAAGCAACATTTCTCGAAGTCTCTTGGTGAAAACCGCCCCACAAACCCAGCCTCTCTTTACTCATGCTGGATTTGGAAACACCTCCCTAACTATGAGTGGTAATGGTAAAACTGACAGTTATGACTCTTCTCTGGGTCCTTACGGAGGAGACAATATTGGCTCTAATGGTGATGTGGGTACTAACGGAACCTCAGCAGGAGCAATCACCCTTAGTGGCAATGCCCAGGTAAATGGTGATGCTGGTACCGGTGAAGGAGGAACTGTAAGTATCTCTGGAAACGCTGAAGTAAGCGGAGAAATTACTGATAATATAAATAGAGAACTTCCCTTAGTAAGTAGTATGGACGGTTATACTTCCGCCCAAAGTCTAACCGATAAGGGAAGTTATTCCCTATCGGGAAATAGCAGCGATACTATTAGTGAAAGTGGAAAATATGACTCAATATCTCTCTCTGCAAATTCTAAACTATATATAGAAGGAGATGTAGTGCTCTATACTACCAGTTCTTCTACTGCCTTAAATATAACAGGGAATGCTCAGATAATTATTAATTCTGGTTCAAGCTTAACTATCTATACTGATGGGAAATGTCAAATTGCTGGAAACGGAATAGTAAATAACACTACCACTCCTTCTAACCTTCAAATCTACAGTACCTACTCGGGAAGCAGCAATGGCGTAAAAGTATCAGGCAACGGTGATTTATACGGAGCAATCTATGCCCCTGAAACTGAGGTAAAAATTACTGGCAATGGCGACATTTACGGCTCAGTAGTAGGAGACACAGTAAAAGTCACTGGAAATGGAGACCTCCATTACGACGAAGCCTTAGCTAATATAACCACTTCTTCGGGAAAATATACAATCGAAGTCTGGCAGGACCAGCAAAACCCTTATTCTTTATAAAACGATAGTGTAAACTATTTTGTGCACTTTTCCTTTGGCAAACAAGGAAGGTATAAAAAGATAGCCTCCTGTATTGGGAGAAATTCAAGTTTATTAACCCAATTTAAACAGGAGGCTATATATGCA
>QNCG01000031.1 GCA_003644445.1 Candidatus Duberdicusella sinuisediminis
TCAAAAAAGAAGTAGAGTTAGACTATGTAGTTGAACCTAAAATTGACGGCGTGAGTTGTTCTCTTACTTATCAAAAGGGAGTTTTAGTTTTGGGAGCTACTCGGGGAGATGGTTCAGTGGGTGAAGATATTACCGCCAATATTAAGACTATAAATTCTATCCCTCTTAAGCTTTTGAGTAAAGATGTGCCTGAAGTTCTGGAGGTAAGAGGTGAAGTCTATATGGAGAAAGAGGATTTTCAAAGGTTGAATAAAGAGAGGGCCAAACAAGGAGAACAGCCTTTTGCTAATCCCCGCAATGCAGCATCAGGTTCTTTAAAACTTCTGGAGCCTGCATTGGTAGCAAAAAGGAGACTTAAGTGTTTTATTCATTCTTTTGGCTATAGTGAAGGTTTTAGCTTTAAATCTCATAAAGAGTTTTTAGAAAAAGCTAAAGCATGGGGGTTGAGAGTAAATCCTTATTATAAACATTGTAAGAATATAGAGGAAGTAATAGAATATTGTTTAAAGTTTCAGGAGAAAAGAGAAAAGTTAGAGTATGAAGTAGACGGTATGGTTATTAAGATAAATTCTTTCTCTCAGCAGGAAAGATTAGGCACAACCTTAAAGAGCCCTCGCTGGGCAGTAGCTTATAAGTTTCCTGCTCATCAGGCTACAACTAAACTTTTAGGTGTAGAGATGAGTGTGGGAAGAACCGGAGCAATTACTCCCGTAGCAGTTTTAAAACCTGTAGAGTGCGGAGGGGTAACAATTTCCCGTTCCACTCTTCATAATTTTGAAGAAATTGAAAGATTAGATATAAAAATAGGAGATACAGTATTAGTGGAAAGAGCAGGAGAAGTTATCCCTAAGATAGTTAAGGTTATAACTTCTAAGAGAACTGGGAAAGAGAAGCCAGTAAAAGTTCCTAAGAGTTGTCCAATATGTGGAGGTAAAATCTCTAAAGTAAAAGAGGAAGAAGTAGCTTACTACTGTATAAACCCCACTTGCCCGGCTCAGTTAAAGAGAGCTTTACTTCATTTTGCCTCTCGTGGAGCTATGGATATTGAGGGAGTAGGAGAGTCTTTAGTAGAAGAATTGGTAAATAGAGGTTTAGTAAAAGATTTGGCTGATATTTATTTTTTAAAGAGAGAAGACTTATTCAAACTCCCTTTATTTAAAGAAAAGAAAGTAGGAAATCTCTTTTCAGCTATTGAAAAGAGTAAAAAGAAAGAATTGGCTAAATTTTTATACGGCTTAGGCATAAGATATGTAGGAGAAAAGATAGCCAGAATTTTAGCTGAGAGATTTCCCGATATTGATAAATTTTTCTCTTTAAAAAAAGAGGATTTAGAAAATATTGAAGAGGTAGGCCCTAATATAGCTAGTTCAGTTATTGAATACTTTTCTCAAAGCTCGGTTAAACAACTTATAAAAAAGTTTAAAAAAGCAGGGCTGGTTCTTAAAGAAAAGAAAACAAAAAGAGAAAGTAGTTTAAGGGGTAAAAAATTTGTTTTTACTGGCGAGTTAACTTCCTTTACCCGAAGCCAGGCTCAAGAGGAGGTTTTAAAAAGAGGAGGGGAGGTTTCTTCATCAGTAAGTAAGAACGTTGATTATGTAGTAGTAGGTAAAAATCCCGGTTCAAAGTTTAATAAAGCCAAAGCCCTTAAATTAAGAATTATTAATGAAGAAGAATTTAATAAGGTCTTAGAGAAAGGAGAAATTTAATGAGGTTTATAGTCCTTTTCTTGGCTTTTACTTTGTCTTTTCAATTTTTAGGCTGTTATGCTTTGAGAAAGAAGTTTGTAAGGAAGAGAAAGAAGGAAACACCTCCTCCTTTATACTTGGAGCTTAAAGAGTATCCCAAAGTTCCCACAAAAGAGATGTATGATGAGTATTACCTTTTTGTAAGAGGTTGGCTCGATGAGCTTATAAAAACTATTCAGGAGGCCACCAGTTCTAAAAGGCAAAAAAAATGTATAGACGAAGCTCTCCAGAATTTAGAGCAGATTATTTATTTTTACAATCAGGAAGGTAAAGAAGCCATTGAACCTCTTCATAAGGAGTTGGTTTCTATAAGGGAGAAAGTCTATAACCCTTATTTTATTACTTCTCAGAATTCTTCCTACTATATAAGGAAGATTTCTAAGATTAAAAGGGAATTTGAGAAGAATTTCTCCTACGAAAAAGCCTCTCTATGGTTAAAGACCCAATAATAATTAAGGTTATAGAAGTAGGCATTTTTTCTACTAATTGCTATATTGTAGGGAATTCTCAAAATTCAGCTTTTATCATAGACCCCGGAGATGATTTGGAAAAGATAGAGAGAATAATTAAAAAATACAGATTTAAGCCCCAATTTATAATCAATACTCACGCCCACATAGACCACATAAAAGAAGATGAAAATTTTGAGCTCCCCGTATATATTCATTATAAAGATATCCCCTTACTTAAAGACCCGCAACTTAATCTTTCTTCTTTTTTAAGTCTGCCTTTTTCTTTTAGGAAAGAATATTTAATTAGAGAAGTTAGAGATGGAGAATTTATAAGTTTCGATAGTCAGAAAATAGAAGTTATCCATACCCCCGGGCACACTCCGGGGAGTATCTGTTTGAGATTAGGAAATTATCTTTTTTCCGGAGATACTTTATTTTGTAATTCTGTAGGAAGAACTGATTTCCCCGCTGCAAATTCAGGGCTTCTTTTAAGCTCTATTAAGGAAAAGTTGTTTTCCATAGACGAAGATTTGGTGGTTTTGCCGGGGCACGGTTTATCTACTTCTTTAGAGAAAGAAAAGAGAGAGAATATTTTTTTAAGAGAAGGTGAAAAATTATATTGAATTATTTTTAGATTACTTAAGAGCAGAGAGAGGTCTTTCTGAAAACACCACTTCTTCTTATGCTAATGATTTAAAAAAGTATACCCAATTTTTACTTTCTAAAGGAGTGAAAAGCCTTTCTCAAATTGAGAAGACCCATATTGTTGATTTTATAGAAAAAGAGAAAAAGCAGGGATTTAAGCTTTCTTCTATAGCCAGGAGAATTTCTTCTATAAAAGGTTTTCACCGCTTTTTAACGAGAGAGAGGATTTTAAATAGAGATGTTACTTCTAGTTTAGAGTCTCTTAGGCTTTGGAAAAAAGTTCCCCAGGTTTTAGAACTCTCAGAGGTAGAGAAGCTCCTTTCCTGTCCTAACATAAGAAAACCTCAAGGCTTAAGAGACAAAGCTATTTTTGAGCTTCTATATGCAACCGGTTTGAGAGTTTCCGAAGTTTGTAGTTTAAAAATTAACGATGTAAATTTAGAAGTAGGTTTTATTAAGGTTAAGGGTAAAGGAGGGAGAGAAAGAATAGTGCCTTTAGGGGAAACCGCCTTACACTTTCTTAAAAGATATATAGAAGAAGTAAGACCTAAACTTCTTAAGAATAGAGAGTCTGTTTTTCTTTTCATTTCTTCTTTTAAGAAGAATTTAAGCAGACAAAGTATTTGGAAGATGATAAAATTATATATTAAAAAAACCAGAATTAAAAAGGAAGTTAGCCCCCATACTTTAAGGCACTCTTTTGCCACTCATCTGATAGAGCGGGGCGCAGATTTAAGAAGTGTTCAAGAGATGCTTGGACATTCTAACATTTCTACCACTCAGCTTTATACCCATATTAATAAGGTAAGATTAAAGGAGATTTATAAAAAATTTCACCCCCGAGCTTAAATTGCCCAAGATGGATTTAAAAATAAAATTTTCTAAACTCCCTTCTTCTTTACAGAATTTGATAAAAGTTGTTTGTGAATGTGCTGAGAGAAGCAATCTTAAGGTTTATTTAGTAGGAGGCATAGTTAGAGACCTTATCTTAGGAAGGCCCAACTTTGACTTAGATATTGTGATAGAAGGAGATGCCTTGAAGTTTTCAGAGGTTCTCTCGAAATATTTAGGAGTAGATTTTAGAAAGCACCATAGTTTTGGGACAGCTACAGTATTTTCTTCTCCTTATAAGATAGATTTAGCTACTGCCCGTAAAGAATTCTATTTTAAGAAGGGGACTCTTCCTAAAGTAGAGCCTTCTGATCTTTTTGATGATTTGAAAAGGCGAGATTTTACCATAAACTCATTAGCCTTGAGCTTAAATAAAAGTAATTTTTTAGAGTTGATTGACTATTTTGGCGGTTTTTCTGATTTGAAAAAGAAGGTAATTAGAGTCCTTCATAAAGATAGTTTTTTAGAAGACCCTACCAGAATTTTACGGGCAATAAGGTTTAAAGAGAGGTTTAATTTTAAATTTTCTTACTCTACTTATAAATACCTCAAACAGGCTGTAAGAGCAGAAGCTTTAGAGTGGGTAAGTTTTCACCGTCTGCGGGATGAACTTCAGCTTCTTCTTAAAGAGGAAGACCCTTTCAGAATGATAAAGGCTCTGAACAGGATAACCGGCTTCTATTTTTTAGGGATAGAGCCTTTGGGGAAGGAAGATTATTCTCTTTTAAGAAGGGTTAAGAAGGCTATTAACTGGTATAAGAAGAATTTTCCTCACAAAAGAGAGTTAGACGAATGGGTAATTTATCTTATGGCTCTATTTAGAAAGGTTTCTCTAAAAAAAATGAAGAATATTATCGATAAATTGGGCTTTAAGAGGGGCGATAGGATTAGGCTTATAACTTCTAAGAAGGTTAAGGTTTTAGATAAGCTTTCTAAAAATATTGCTCCTTCCCGAGTCTATAAAATACTTGAATCTTTTAGTTTTGAAGTTATAATCTTCTTCTATTCTTTGACTGGTTCAAAGTTAGCTAAAAATAATATTCAGAATTTCTTAGGTAAATTTAACCAGGTAAGGTTGACTATCCGTGGTAAAGATTTGAAGAATTTAGGGATAAAACCTCAAGCTATTTATGGGAAAATCTTAGAGAGAATCTTTAATAAGAAACTCGATGGTAAAATAATTAGCAGGGAAGAGGAATTGAGAGAAGCCCGTAGATTTTTATAATAGCAATGTTTATTGGAACCTTGATAATAGATTTATTTATCCCTGAGAGTAATTCTTTAAAATATAAGAGACAGGTTGTAAAGAGTGTAAAGGATAAAATTAAAAGGAATTTTAATGTGGGAGTAGCTGAGGATAATACTGATAAATGGCAGAGAACCCGGATATTTGTGGTAGGGGTTAATGGCAGTAAACTTTATTTAGAAAGAGTATTTTCTAGCGTAGAGAAGATGGTAGCAAGTTTTCGTAATGTAGAGTTGATTGATACCAGTTGGGAATTCTTTTAAATTTTTTAGAAGATGTATAGGATAGATAAACTTAATCGCCAGATTCAAAAAATTATCTCTAAGGTTATTCAGGAAGAAGTAGATAACCCTAATCTGGGTATGGTAAGTATTGTAAGGGTAAAGACTTCTTCAGATTTAAGGTATTGTAAGGTTTTTTACAGTGTTTTTCCTGAGGAGAATTTAGAATTAGTAGAAGAAGTTTTAGTAAGTATGAAGAATTTTATAAAGAAGTTGTTGAGTAAAAACCTTCACATTAAATTTCTTCCCGATATTGAATTTGTTTCCGACTCTTCTATAAAATATAGTGTAAATATATATGAGAAGATAGAAAAATTAAAAGATGAGTTTAAACAAGATAGTAGAGATAATAAAGAATAAAAAATCTTTTCTTTTAAGTACCCATCAAGATGTAGAGGGCGATGCCTTAGGGAGTGAACTTGCTCTCTTCTCTCTTTTAAGAAGGTTAAGAAAAGAAGTTTATATCTATAATTCTGATAAAACCCCTCTTAATTACAGGTTTTTGCCTTTTTCTTCTTATATTAAAAATAAACCTCCTCAGAAAGAATTTGAGGTAGGAATTGTTGTTGATGCTTCAGATATCAGCAGGATAGGGATAGTTAGAAATGGTTTCTTAAAGACTAAGATTTTAATAAATATAGACCATCACATAAGTAATACTAAATTTGGAGATATAAACTGGATAGAACCAAAAGTCTCTTCTGCTGCGGAGATGGTTTATAAGATTTATAAAAGATTTTTTCCTAACATTTCTAAAAATGCTAGTATCTGTCTTTATACCGGAATATTTACTGATACTGGATGTTTCAGTTATTCTTATACTAATTCCCAGGTTCATAGAATAGTAAGTGAGCTTTTGAATTCGGGGGTGACTCCGGTTAAGATTTATCATGAAGTTTATAGTTCTTTTAAGGCAAGAGATATTTCTTTTGTAGGAAGAGTTCTCTCCAGGGTAAAGTGTGATTTTAAAGGTAAAGTTTGCTGGGTAAAAACTTCTCAATGGAAAGATTCTTCTTCAGGAGACTTAACTGAGGCTATATTTTATAATTTGAGATTTATTAAAGACGCAGAAGTATTGATTCTTTTTAAGCAGATAGGTAAAAATGTTAGAGTTAACTTCCGTTCTAAAGGAAAAATTGACGTTAATAGGGTAGCTAAGTTTTTTGGCGGAGGAGGGCATAAAAGCGCGGCCGGCACTACTTTAAAGAATACTTCTATTTTTCAAGCCCAGAAAAAAGTTCTTTCTTTTATTAAGAGCCATATTTTATGAAGAAGAAAGCTTTAGTTCAGGTCGAAGGGATTTTTTTAATAAATAAACCTCAGGGTTTAACCTCTCATGATATAGTGGATGTAGTTCGCAAGAAATTACGGATAAGAAAAGTAGGCCATGCTGGAACTTTAGACCCCTTAGCTGAAGGTTTATTGATAATTTTGGTAGGCAGGGCAACAAAACTCTTTCCTAAATTTTCCAGTTTAGATAAACAGTATGAAGCAAGATTGAAGTTAGGGGTTTCTACTGATACTGGAGATAGTTTGGGAAAAATTATCAGGTCAGAAGATTTAGGAGGAATTACCTCCGAGAAAATAGAGTCTGCTTTCAAAAAATTTGAAGGTGAAATTCTTCAGAGCCCGCACCCTTTTTCAGCTTTAAGGTATAGAGGAAAAAGGCTCTATCAATTAGCTCGTCAGGGAAAGTCAGTAAATATTGCCCCCCGGAGAGTTAAGATATTTTCTCTTAAGATAATAAAAACAAAGCTTCCCTTTGTAGATTTCTTTATCCATTGTTCTAAGGGTACCTATATAAGAAAATTAGCTGAAGATATAGGTGATTTTTTAGGGTGTGGAGCCCATATTACTAAGATAAAAAGAATTAAAGTGGGAAATTTTTCTTTAGAAAAAGCCGCCAATTTAGAAGATATAGATGAAAGTTTTCTTTTGCCAGTCCCCAACAATTTCTAAGAAAAATTCAGGAGAGTGCTTGGCTAGTTTTGGTGTATTTGATGGTCTCCACAAAGGCCACATCTATTTCTTAAACAAATTCCTAACCCAGGCAAAAAAGAGAAAATTTAAAAGTCTTCTGGTAACTTTTTGGCCCCATCCCTTAGATTTTTATAGAAGAAAATTCTTGGGTTATCTTACTACTTACGAAGAAAAGATAGATATCCTAAGGAAACTTTCTTTAGATTATTTATGGGTCATAAAGTTCAATCAGAAAATAGCAAAACTTAGAGGATCCCAATTTATAGATTATCTCCTTAAATACTTTAAGATAAAAAAATTTATAGTAGGCGAAGATTTGCGGTTTGGTTACAGAAGAGGAGAAGGAGTAAGAGATTTAAGAGATATTTGTAAAGAGAGGCAAATAAAGCTTGAGGTTATAGAGAAGTTAAAGATAGGTGGGTATTTAGTTAGCAGTTCTTTAATTCGAAATTTAATTAGGAGAGCTGAACTCAGTTTGGTAAAAAAATTCTTAGGTAGATTTTACTCCTTAAAAGCGAAAGTAATAAGAGGAGAAAAGAAAGGAGCAAGAGTTTTAGGAATCCCTACTGTGAACTTAGACCCCGATAAGAAAATCCTGCCTCCTTTAGGAGTTTATTTTACTTTAACTAAATATAAAGGTAAATTATACCGCAGTCTGACTAATATAGGAAGGGCCCCCACTTTAAAAGAAAAAAATGAAAAAATAATTTTAGAGACTCATATAATAAACTTTAATAAAAACATTTATAAAGATAGTGTAGAAGTTTTTTTCCTTAAAAGGTTAAGAAGAGAGAAAAAATTTAAATCTGCTTTAAACTTAAAACTCCAGATTCTTAAAGATATCGAATCTTCAAGGAAGTTTTTCTCCTTCCCCAATATATTGTAGCTTTTCTGTTTTCAAGCCTCAACTTATTGAATTCTAAGAAGTTGGGTTAATTTTTTTCTTGACAGATAAAAGAGATGGATTTATGATTAAAAGTGGAAGATAGTGGAGTAAAGTGGAATGTGGTATGGAGAGTATTTGCATAGCTTAGATGAGAAAAGTAGAGTAGTCTTACCCTCAAAATTCCGTCAGAAAATAAAAGAGGAAAAAATAAAAAAATTTTATCTCACCCGAGGATTAGAAAGGTGTTTATTTATGTTTGCTGAAAAAGATTGGTTAAGGATTGAGGAAAAGCTCTCTTCCCTTTCTTTTACTAAACTTAAGGCGAGATTTTTTAATAGATTATACTTTAGCGGTGCTTATGAAACTAAGATAGATTCTCAAGGAAGAATTCTTATCCCTGATTATCTTAAAAATTTTGCTCAGATTAGGAAAGAAGTAGTAATTATCGGAGTTTCTGACCGCATAGAGATCTGGGATAAATTCAGCTGGGATGAGTTCTATGAGGAGAATAGAAAGAATTTCGAAGAGATGGCTGAGAATATTTTTGAAGGGTAAAGAACACTTACCAGTTATGTGTAAAGAGATAGTTGAATATTTAGATTTAGAAAAGAAAGACTGGATAGCTGACTGCACTTTAGGTTTAGGTTCTCATTCTTATGCAATCCTTAAAAATTCTCAGGTTAAGGTAATAGGGATAGATAAAGATTCGGAAACTTTAGCTTTAGCTAAAGAAAGACTTTCCGAGTTTGAAGATAGAGTATATTATTTTTCTGAAGATTTTAAAAACATAGACAAGATATTGGAGATATTGGGGTTAGAGAAGATAGATGGGGCAGTTTTTGATTTGGGGTCTTCTTTATACCAGTTTTCTTCTTTTGAAAGGGGCTTTAGTTTTTTGAGAGAAGGTCCTTTAGATATGCGTATAGACAGAGAAACTACTCCTATATCTGCCTATGATTTAGTAAATAATTTAAGTGAAAAAGAACTGGACTACATTTTTAAAGAATACGGCCAAGAAAAATTCCATCGTAAAATTGCCCACTCTATAGTAGAGGAAAGAAAAGGTTATCCTATAGCTACTACTTTAAGATTAGCAGAGATTGTAGTTAGAGCTTGTAAAGGTAAAAATTTTAGAATTCATCCAGCTACCCGGGTTTTTCAAGCCTTAAGGATTGTAGTTAATCAAGAATTAGATTCTTTAACTTTTGGGCTCAATAAAGCTATAAGCTATCTCTCTAAAGGAGCCAGGATTTGCGTGGTAACCTTTCATTCCTTAGAAGATAGGATAGTAAAGGAGACCTTTAAGATTTCTCAGACTAAGAGAGTTTTAAAATTAATTACTGCCCAGCCTTTGAGGCCATCTTCCTGGGAGAGAAAGATAAATCCTTCTTGCCGTTCTGCTAAACTAAGAGTTGCTGAACGTTTGTAAGAGAGAATAAGGGCAGAATAGTTTTCAACATTCAGCATATATTTAGGAATAAATAATTTTTTAGTTGTTTTTAAAAATGAAAAAGATTTTGATATTTTCTTCTCTTTTCCTTCTTTTCTTAGGAATTATCTATCAAAAAGTAAAAATCACTATTTTAGCCTATCAAGTTTGCGAAAAGAAGAATCTTCTGGATAAGTTAGTTGAGGAGAAAGAGTTTTTAGTGTATAATTTTTATCGCGGTGCTAATCTGCTGAACTTAGCTAAAAGGCTTTCTCAGGAAGAAATTGCTCTTAATTCAGCGAGAAGGTATGTTAAACTTATTCCTTCTAAATCTGAAGAAAAAGTATATTTGAGGAGAGAAAGCCTTTTTGCTAAAGTCTTAGGTTTTGGCTCTAAAGTAGAGGCTCAGCCTTAGCCTTTCCTAAAACCTGCTTATTAATTTTTAAATTTAAGTGCAAGGAGAAAAGTCTTTAAGATTAAGTATAGTCTCCTTTATTATAGCTATTTTTTCCCTGGCTATTCTTATAAAATTATTTTATCTCCAGATTTTCGCTTCTTCTTCTTTCAAAAAATTAGCTCAAAAACAGCATACCTATATGTTGAAACTTTCCGGAGAAAGAGGGAAAATCTTAGATTCTCAAGGGTTAGTCTTAGCTGAAGATATTCCTTCTTATTCGTTATATGCGCTTCCCGGAAAGATTAAAGATAGGAAAGAACTGGCTAAGAAATTAGCTCAAATTTTGGAGGAAGATTATTCAGAAATTTTTAGGAGAGTTTCTAAAGATAAGCCTTTTGTCTGGATTAAGAGAAAGCTTACTAAAGATGCGAAAGAAGAATTGACCCTTCTTGAAGAGGAAGGTTTAGGATTTATAGAAGAGTTGAGAAGATTTTATCCTCAAAAAAACTTAGCTTCTCATATTCTGGGGATAGTAAATATTGATAACAAGGGTTTAGAAGGTTTAGAACTTAAATTTGATGAATATTTGAGACCTAAAGAAGGAAGAGCTATGCTTTTAAGAGATAGTAGAGGTAAAATCCTCCCTTTATATAAGGAGTTAATTCCTCCCCGGCTTGGATTTAACTTAGTTCTCAATATAGATTTCCAGATTCAGTATTTTTCTCAAAGATTTTTAGAAGAGACTATTAAAGAAACTAAGGCTAAGGCTGGAGAGGTATTGGTTCTTCAACCTTGGACAGGTAAAATCTTAGCTTTGGCTAATTTCCCTGATTTTGACCCCAATGCTCCTTCAGGATATCCTTCTTCTAGTTTGAGAAATAGAGTGATTACTGATTTTTATGAGCCAGGGTCTGTATTTAAAATAGTTACTCTTTTAGCTTCTTTGAGTGAGAAACCAGAGCTTCTTTCTAAAAAATTTTTTTGTGAAAATGGCTCTTATAAAATTCCTGGTTCAATACTCCACGACTGGAAAAATTTTTCTGAACTTTCTTTTAAAGATGTCTTTAAGAATTCCAGTAATATAGGGGTAGCTAAGATAGCTAATATTTTAGGGAGAGAAGTTTTATATAAATATATAAAGAAGTTAGGGTTTGGAGAAATTACCGGAGTGGATTTACCCGGAGAAGTTAAGGGGATAGTGAAGCCCCTTTCTCGCTGGTCTAAGACTTCTTCTTTTATAATTCCTATTGGCCAAGAGGTAGCTGTGACTCTTATTCAATTAGCCCGGGCTTTTTCCGTAATAGCTAACGGAGGTTATTTAATAAGGCCTTATGTGGTAGATAAGATAGTAGATAACAAGGGTGTATTGATAAAGAAGTTTTATCCTCAGAGAAAGAAGGTTTTTCCTAAAGAAGTTATTGAGAAGGCTAAAGAAATTCTCTTTAAAGTAGTGGAGGAAGGTACAGGGAAAAAAGCTAAAGTAGAGGGAGTAAAGATAGCCGGTAAAACGGGAACATCTCAGAAGATAGATGAAAAAGGAGGATATTCTTCCTCTCGTTATTATGCTAGTTTTGTAGGATTTTTTCCTTTAGAAGAGCCTCAGTATTTAATAGCAGTAGTAATAGATGAACCCAAGACTTATCATTATGGAGGTATGGTGGCTGCTCCTTTATTTAAAAAGATAGCCGAAAAGATAATTGAGTATAAGAGATTGAAATAAATTCCTAAACTATGAAGTTAAAAGGTATTTTAAACAAGCTCCCCCTTGTAGAAGTTATAGGCGAGAACTTATTTCAAGAAGTAGAAAGTGCTTCCAGTGACTCTCGCCTTATTTTTCCTAAAAGTATATTTATAGTTCGTAAAGGAGAAAATTTTAATTCCTTAGATTTTATACCTCAGATTAGGGATAAGGTGAATTGTTTTTTGGTGCCTACTGAGTATAGAGAAGTTGTGTTAAATTATAGCAATAAATATAAAGATAAAGTTTTTATTTTAACTAAAGACTTACCCTTAGTTATGGAGGTAATATCCCGAGAACTGTTTAAGGGGATAGATAAACTTAATATTATAGGAATAACTGGCACTAACGGCAAGACTACCATAAGTTTTCTTATAAAAAAAATTCTCCAGGAACAGGGCTTTGCTTGCGGGGTCTTGGGCACTGTTTATTATGCCTGGAAGGATAAAAAATATAGTTCTTTCCTTACCACTTTAGATAACTTTATGCTTAAAGCTATACTCAACAGAATGTATAAGGATGAAGTTAAATACGTGGTTTTAGAAGTCTCTTCTCACGGCTTAGCCCTCGGAAGAGTTAAAGATTTAACTCTTTTAAGGGCCATTTTCACTAATTTAAGCAGAGACCACCTAGATTTTCATAAAACTATGGATAATTATTTTAAGGCTAAATTTAAAATATTTAGACTTCTTAAAAGGGGAGGTGTAGCTGTTGTAAATGTAGATGATAACTATGGTTTTCTTGCCTATAAAAAACTTAGATGTAGAAAATTAAGTTTTTCCTTGGAGAGAGATTCTTTTTATAAGCCTTTAGCTTTTAGATTTGAAAAAGGAAGAGCTGAATTTTTAATTAACTTAAGAGGGAAGGAGCTTTTTGTAAAAACTTCTTTAATAGGGAGATTTAATCTCTATAATGTTTTAGCAGGGTTAGGGTGCGCTGATAGTTTAGGCTTAAATATCCCCAAGACTTTAGAAAGCATTTCTTCTTTTAAGGGAGTTAGGGGGAGAATGGAAGAGGTGAGAAAAGGCGTATTTATTGATTATGCCCATACTCCTATAGCTCTAAGAGAGGCCCTCCTTTCTTTAAGAGAAGCTAAGTTTAAGAAGATAATTTTGGTTTTTGGTTGTGGAGGTCAAAGAGATAGAACTAAGAGGCCTAAGATGGGCAGGATAGCTTCTTTATATAGTGATTATTCTTTCATTACTTCCGATAATCCCCGGGCTGAAAACCCTCTTAAGATATGTAAGCAGATAGAGAGAGGCTTTACCAATAGAAATTATGAGATTATTTTAGATAGAAGAGAGGCTATAAAGAGAGCTTTAAAAATGAAGTCTTCTCAAGATGCAGCAGTCCTTATTGCTGGTAAAGGCCACGAAACTTTTCAGATATTTAAAGATAAGAAAGTAAGGTTTATTGACCAAAAGGTTGTAGAGGATTGTTTAAAACAATGCTAATTCTAAGTTAGATATGGAGTTTAGTTTATCTTTAGAAGAAATTATAAAAGCAATTAACCCTAAGAGTATTTTAAA
>QNCG01000032.1 GCA_003644445.1 Candidatus Duberdicusella sinuisediminis
GTCTTAAGAAGATTTTTTTCTAATTCTTTTTTAGAAACTCTTCTTAAAGCTTTAAGCTCCTTAAGAAAAAGATAAGCAGAAAATAAAGAAGGGCTGCTCTTAGGGAGTCTTTCCCACAAAGTAAGCCTCTTCTTGGTTTTACTTTTAGCCTTAACCCATTTATTTAAAACTTCTTCTTTAGTCTTTACTTTTTGAGAAGAAAAAACATGGGGATGACGCAGAATCATCTTTTTTATAATCTCCTCTAAAACTTCTTTTACAGTAAAAAAGGACTTTTCTTCAAAAAGATAAGAAAGAAAGACTAAAAGAAAAAACAAATCCCCAAGTTCTTCTTTAATTAATTCCTTATTTCTATTTTGGAGAGCATCTAATAATTCGTAGACCTCTTCTAAAAGATAGTTCTTTAAGTCTTTTACTCTTTGCTTCCTGTCCCAGGGACAGCCCTCCTTACTCCTTAATCTTTTCACTATCTCTATTAACTGAGTAAAGCTTTCTGAAGGCATAATCTACAGAGAATTATAATGGAAGACTTCTTTTAAAGGTCTTTTGGGTACAACTAAATTTCCTTGAGAATCTAAGTAGTATTTGATGTCTCTGGTGGAATCTACCACCCGCGAAGTTTGAGCTGGATACCCTAAAGCTATTACTGAATCAATCTCATAAAAAGAAGGAATATTTAATATCTTTCTTAAAGCCTTTTTGTTTATTGCTCCCAGCCAGCAAGCTCCCAGCCCAAAACTTAAACTGGCTAATAGTATATTCTCACAACTTGCTCCCACATCTCTTAAATCCGGGTTTTTAGACCTTTTTTTATTTATCAGAACGATAATATAAACTGAGGGTTCTTCCCCCTTCTGAGGAGTACCCCTTCCTTTAAGGTAACCGGCCCAGCTAAGATGAGGAAATACCTGTTGAGTTAATTCCTTTCTATCTACAATTAAATATTCCAAAAATTGAAGGTTAGCTGCTGAAGGGGCAAGTCTTGCAGAATTTACAATTTTTTTAAGAATATCCTTCTTGACCTTCCGAGATTGAAATTTTCTAATAGTTCTTCTCTTAAGAATTAAATTATATAACTCCATAAATTACTCCCTCTACCCTTTAGAAGGATAACCAGTAAACAAGAAATCTCTTCCCACCACCTTTAGCTGTAAATCTTTGATTTTTAAAAAATTCCTTATCCTTAAAGCTCTCTCTGAAAAAATAGAGGCTAAAGCTTTGTTATCAGCAGCTATCTTAGGGGCTACAAATATATAGAATTTATCTGTTAACTTCTGCTCCAGAAATTTCCCCAAAGTGAAAGCGCCCCCCTCTACAAACAAAGAAGTAATTCCTTTAGAATAAAGGATGTTCAGCAATTCTGGCAAGTCAAACCCTCTCTTAGGAGAAAACCCTATTCTAATTATTTCTGTATTCTCAGGGATTTTTTTCTGTGAGAAATCTTTTCTTTTAGTAACTAAAAAAACCCTCTTGGCTTTCTTAAAGAGGTTTGCTCGAGGAGAAACTCTCCCCTCGGGGTCAAGAATAATCTTAGTCATTTTCTTTAAAGGACTATCTAAATAAGGGTTATCTTTTAAGACTGTATTAACCCCTACTAAGACTGCATCGTATAACCCCCTTAATCTACGAGAATATCTTCTAGCTTTAAGAGAAGTAATCCATTTAGAATCTCCTTTAAAATCAGCAATCTTCCCATCCAAGGTTTGAGCAAATTTAACTGCTATAAAGGGAAGTTTTTCTCTCATATTTTTAAAAAAGACTTCGTTTAATCTTTTGGCTTCTTTTTTTAAAATACCTACTTTTACTTTTAGTTTTGCTTCTCTCAATTTTCTTATAGATTTTCCTGAGACTAAAGGGTTGGGGTCTTTTACTGAAATTACTACCCTCTTTATCCCTGAAGAAATTATTCTATCCACACAGGGAGGGGTTCTTCCCCAATGAAAACAGGGTTCCAAATTAACAAAAAGGGCAGAGCCCTTAAGTTCAGAAGGGCTAACTCTATTCATAGCTTCTATCTCGGCATGGGGGGAACCTGCTCTCTTATGGTAACCTTCAGAAATAACCCTTCCTCTCTTAACTATTACTGCTCCTACTAAAGGATTGGGAGAAGTTTTTCCTTCAGCCTTCTTAGCCAAGGAAAAACTTCTTCTTATAAAATATTCCTCAGAAAGCATTTTTAATTTTTTCTACATAAAAATAAGGAAGTTTTATTCTGCCAATGTAGGTGTTATCTTTATATTCTCCATGAAAATCTGAGCCTCCAGTAATAAGGAGATTATGTTTAGAAGCTAAGCGTTGATAATTGGTAATGGCTTCTGGAGAATAATTAGGATAAAAAGCTTCTATTCCGTCTAAACCCAGGTTGATTAAGCTCTCTATCTGAGAATAAGAAAAATTTATTGGATGAGCCAAAAATACCAAAGCTTTTGCCGATTTAAGAAGGTTTAAACCTTTCTCAAAAGAATAGCGAAACCTGCAAATATAAGCAGGCCTGCCCGGCGCCAAATACTTAGAAAAAGCCTCTTTAATATCTCCCACTATCTTCTTATGTTTAAGAAAAACTGCTAAGTGAAGCCGGGACAAAGAAGCTGAGCCTACAAATTCTTTAAACTCCTCTTTATCTAACTTTATCCCTAAATTATTAAGAAGGTCTATCATTTCCAGAATACGCACAAGGCGGTCTTCTTTTAACCGCTTAAGGATATTTAAAAAACTATCACTAACTTCTCCTTCAGGGAAATAACCCAAAAGATGAACTTCTTCTTCTCCTAACTGACTGCTTAGCTCTATGCCTTTAATATACTCTAAAGAATATTCCTTAGAAAGTTCATCAATTTCTTCTGTGAAGTAGACGTCAAGAGTGTCGTGGTCTACTATAGAAATACAAGAAAACCCCTCTTGATGAGCTCTCTTAAAAATATCTCTAAGAGTATAACTGGAATCAGAAAAATTAGAATGAATATGTAAATCGGCAAACTTCACTTCTTCTTAGAAACTTCGTTTTTATAGACACTATCTAATATCCCGTTAATAAACCGGGGAGAATCTAAATCCCCAAAAGTCTTGGCTAATTCTACTGCTTCGTTTATGCTAACTTTGGGAGGGATATCCTCAGCATAGAGGAGTTCAAAGATGCCAATTCTTAAAATGTTCTTATCTATTATTGCTATTCGGTGCAATTCCCAATTTTTAGCGTATTTAGAGATTATATTATCTAATTGAGGAAGATGGGAAATAATATCCTTAACTAAAAATTCAGCAAATTCCTGATGGGCCAAGGGGGCTTGATTCTGGGAAAAATAATCAGAGAGAGCAGATTCCACTGATACCTTAGAAATCTCTACCTGATAGAGAATCTTAAGGGAAGACTTCCTAGCTTCACTGCGTAAGCCCATCTTAGCTAAAGTATATAATTAAAGTTTAAAAGAGCAAAAATTGAAAATTGTTTGTTATTTAATTTGAGAAAGTAAATCTATAAGTTCTAAAGCTGATAGAGCTGATTCTCTTCCTTTATTTCCCTGCTTTAACCCGGCCCTCTCTAATGCTTGTTCCTGACTCTCAGCAGTAATAACTCCTAAAACTACCGGAGTACCTGTTTCCTGAGAAATACTGCCTAAGGCTCTAAAAACTGAAGAGGCTATGTACTCAAAATGAGGAGTGTCTCCCCTAATGATGGCTCCCAAACAAATAAGAGCATCATACTTCTTAGAACTACAGAGTCTGCGAGAAACTACCGGCAATTCATAAGCTCCGGGTACCCAGAATAAAGAAATGTTTTCATCCTCTACTCCACATTTCTTAAGAGTATCTATACATCCTTCAACAAGCTGTTTAGAAACAGCCTCATTAAAATTAGAGGCCAATATTGCAATTTTTTTTCCCTCTCCTCTAAAAGAACCTCTTACTTCTCTCATAATTTTCCTCCTCAACTTAACTAAAACTAAAGTAAATGACCTAATTTTTCTTTTTTTGTATCCAAATATTTCTTATTTAAAGGGTTCCTTCTCACTTTTAAAGGGAGCCTCTCTACAATTTCTATGCCATAACCCTCAATACCTACAATCTTGCGAGGGTTATTAGTAAGAAGCCTTACCCTCTTTACTCCTAAATCTACCAGAATCTGAGCTCCGATACCGTAGTCTCTCAAGTCGGGTTTAAACCCTAAAACTTTGTTGGCTTCTACTGTATCTAAGCCTTTCTCTTGAAGAGCGTAAGCTTTAATCTTATTTTCTAAACCTATGCCTCTTCCTTCATGCTGGCGCATATAAAGAAATATCCCTCTTTTTTCTCTGGCTATAATCTTTAAAGCCTTTTTTAACTGAGCCCCACAATCACATCTTAAGGAAGAAAAAACATCGCCAGTTAAACATTCTGAATGTACTCTCACTAAAATAGGCTCTTCAGAAATTTCTCCCATAGTGAGAGCCACCTGTAAACTACCCTCCACTAAAGATTTGTAAAGATAGAGCTGAAATCTCCCCAGAGAAGTGGGCAAGCTTACTTTCTCTATCTTCTCTACTAAACGCTCTCTCTTTCTTCGGTACTCTATTAAAGAAGCAATACTACAAATCTTCAGATTGTGTTTTTTAGCAAATTCTTCTAAATCCGGAAGACGAGCCATAGTTCCATCATCCTTTATTATCTCACAAATTACTCCTGCGGGTTTAAGTCCAGCTAAACGAGCTAAATCTACTGCTGCTTCAGTATGGCCAGCCCTTACCAAAACTCCTCCTTTAACTGCTTTCAGAGGAAAAACATGTCCCGGCCTTATTAAATCTTGAGGTTTAGAATCTTCAGAGATTAATACCTTTATAGTTTGAGCCCGGTCATAAGCAGAAATCCCCGTAGTTATTCCGTAAGCAGAATCTACTGAAATCATCCAGGAAGTCCCAAAGGGGTCTTTAGCCTGATGCAACTCCTCAGTAGTATACATCGGATGGAGTCGGAGTCTTTTGAGTCTTTCTTCTTCTAAAGGTACACAAATAAGACCTCGGGCTTCTTTAATCATAAAGTTAATATTTTCAGGAGTAGCAAACTCAGCAGGGATTACTAAATCTGCCTCATTTTCTCTATTCTCATCATCTACTACAATTACTGGCTTACCCTTCCTTATCTCATCTAAAATCTCTTCAATACTGCTTAACATAAAAACCCTCTCTTTAAATTTAGGGATTATATAACTTATCTTAAACTCTTAACTTTGTCAAGGTAAATTCCTTTCTGGAGTTTCCCTACCTATGAAAGAGTCTGTCAACTAAAAATATTATAAAACAAGGAGTGTTCTCTTCATAGATTTTTATTTTCTTATTCCCTTGGTTATTATAGAGCTATAAAAAATTGGGCTTATTTTTTGGAGAAACTCCAGTAATCCCTTTAGGCACTAGTAGAGTCTAAAGACAGGGGTAACACACTTTTAATTTGTTATAATTAAAGAGTAAACAATTTTGTTTTCTAAAAGGAGTTAGCTATGCCTAAATATTATTATCAAAGATTAATTCGGGAGAAGAGCATAGATGTTATGTATGAACAAGTAAAAAATGCCTCTTTTGTAGCCAGACACTTTGGTACATTTTTGAATACCTTGCCAAAGAACGTAAAAAATATGACGAATTACACAATGACTCCAACTCACCTATGGAGCCGGAAGGATTAACTCCACTGCAAAAACTTCAAACTTAGGATAAGTATAAAAGGGTTAGCTGGGTATTTAGTTAATACAATTTAACATCTTCAGGTTGTAAAAAATTAATCTCTGGAGGTAGTAAGAATATACCTATTTTTATCCTTTTACTATCTTAAAAACTCCTGATTAACCTCTTTTTCAGCCTTAAAATAATCGTCAACTAAAGGAAGAAAGAAGAAAGTTGAAAGATAAATTACCAAAATCCAGGAAATAAACAACACCTTAAAGCAAGCCCAACTCTTTTTCCTTACCATCAGAAAAATTACCACCAGAAAAACTAAGAGTAAAATAAAACTTACTGGTGGAATAAACTCCTTCTTGAATTTAAAATAAAAATAAGCAGAAAACCAGAGAATAACAAAAAAAAGGCCAGTGATATTAAAAAGAACTTTTTTAAGTCTTTCTTTATTACTTTCTAACAAAGATTTAGCTAAGAGCGCAGATAGAGAAGGGCTGAGAATAAGAAGATAGATAGAAAGCTTAGAAGAAATTAAAGAAAGTATAAACACCCCTCCTATAAACCATATCAAAAATAACTTCTCCCAAACACTTTCTAATTTAAGAGAAAAACAGGTTAAGCTTAAAATAGTATAAGGAAGAAAAAGAGGGATAAGGTAGAGAAAGTAATAAAAGAAATTGCGGCTGTGTCCTGTCTCCCCTATACCTCTAAGAAGAGTCTGCTTGTAAAACATTTCTCTAAAATAATCTTTATCTATCTGAGAAAAAGAAATAAGCCAGAATAAAACTAAAAAGAAACTAAAAAGATAAGTTAAAAAAGATTTTTTTAAGATTTCTTTACTCTTTAAGATTACTGATAAAGAAATACTTAAAAAGAAAGGAAAAATTATCCCTAAAGCTCCTTTAGTAAATACAGCTAAAAAAGAAGCCAAAGAGGCTATCCATAAATAAAACTTTTTTTCAGAACTTAGATAAAATAAGAACGAATAAATGCTTAAAAGAGTAAAGAATAAGAAAAGAATATCCATTCTTACTATTACGTTCATCGCATAGAATATGGAAGTAGTAGCTAAGATTAAAGAAGAAATCAACCCTATCTGGGGTTGACCTTCTTTCTTAAAGAAAAAATAGTTTAAACTAAGAATGCCCCAAGAAAAAAAACAGTTAAACAATACCGGCAAAAATAAACTATTAGTTAGATTAAAAAGAGAAAATAGCTTAAGAAACCAGAAATAAAGAGGAGGCTTATCATAATAAAAAGAACCCAGATATTTAAGGAAGAAAAAGTCTTTCCAATTATGAATATTTTTGGCAATAGAAAGAAAACGGACTTCATCAGGAGGAAGAGGACTCCTAAAAAATACTGAGGGAAGATAAAGGAAGAAGCAGAGAAGAAAAAATAAAAGGTAAGGATTAATCTTTCTTTTTGTAAATAAAGTAGAGGTTTCGGGCATAGATTAAGACTCCTAAACTTTGACCTAAAATAAATACTGGGTCTCTCCGGTAAATAGCATAACTTAAAAGGATTAATCCTCCCCCAATACTAAAATACCAGAAAGATAAGGGAATTGTGCTCTCTTTCTTCTTCTCCGAAACTATCCACTGTAAGAAAAATCTTAAGAAAAAAAGAAATTGGCCTAAAAAGCCTAAGATAAGCCAGAAAGTTTCAACTTCTATACTTAATTTCATAATTTATAATTCTCCTCTTCAACCAAAATAAACCTATTAAATCAAAAAAACCTTCTCTCAGCCTTTTAAAAGTAGTATATTTCGACTTACCGAATCTCCGAGATTGATGAGCTACAGCTACTTCTTTTATTTTAAAACCGGTTTTTTTAGCTAAAAAAGGGAAAAAGCGGTGAAAATTCTTAAAAAGGGGGATAAATTCTATAACTTCTCTCTTAAACACTCTCAAAGAACAACCTACATCTTTAGTCTTATCTCTTAAAACAGCCCAGCGGAAAAACTTAGCTACCCCTGAAGAAAGCCTTCTTAAGAGAGTATCTTTCCTGTCTATTCTTACTCCGGTTATAAAATCGTAAGCTTCTTTATATTCTATTAATTTAAGAATCTCCTGGGGAGGATTTTGTAAATCAGCATCAAGGGTAATTATCCATTTACCTTTAGCCTCTTTAAACCCGGCAAATAAAGCTGAGGATTGGCCCTGATTCTTTTTAAATGAAACTATTCTTATTTGAGGAAATCTCTTTTTAAACTCTTTAAGGATATCTAAGGAAGAATCAATGCTTCCATCATCTATATAAATAACTTCATAATCAACATTTAAATTATCCATAACTTTGAGGATACCCTCATTCAGGGTTATCAAAGAATTCTCTTCATTATAGATAGGCACAACTACTGAAAATTCCATTTTTACATTTTATTTGAAGAATTTTTATCTTACCATAGTTATAGTTAGCTTACAATACCAAACTTTTAATTTACAAAAAAAGCGGGTATGTTAAAATATCTATATGATTTTAAAGGAGTTAACTAAAGGACTAATAGAGCTAATCTTACCTAATAACTGTCTTCTCTGTGAGAAGAAGATAAATTCAGGTAAGTTTATCTGTGAACAATGTCAAAATTTTGAAAGGAATCTCCCTCCTTTCTGTAGAAAGTGCGGGATAAGTATATCTGTAGATTCAAAAACCAGACTCTGTTCAAGGTGCCGGGGTAAAAATTTTTATTTTACCAGAAATCTAAGTCTCTTTCTCTACAAAGAGCCTTTAGCCAGCCTAATCCATTTATTTAAATACCAAGGCTTTGATTTCCTGGCTGATATTTTTTCCCAAAGACTCATAGAATTTATAGAAGAACTTCCTATCCCTGTAAAAAATTACAACCTTCTGACTTCTGTACCTCTTCATAGAAGAAAATTAAGAGAGAGGGAATTTAATCATAGCAGGCTTATTGCCAAAAAATTGTCTAAATACTTCCTTATCCCCTACAAAGATACCTTAAGAGCAAAACGCTACCTTAAATCCCAAGTAAATAAATCTGTTGAGTCTCGAACTCTTGATATAAGAGATAATTTCTATATAATAGAGGAAGTCAAAGAAAAAAATATAATCTTAATAGACGATGTGTTTACCACCGGAGCTACTCTCTCTGAATGTGCCAAAGCCTTAAAAAATAAAGGAGCAAAAGAGATTCTCACTATAACCTTAGCTATAAGAAAACTAAATTAGCCAATGAAGATAATCCGCAAATATTTCTTGAAAGAATTTCTATCAAACTTCTTTCTCTCTCTCCTGGGGATTACTCTCCTAATGATTTTAGGCAATCTAATTAAACTCTCGGACATGATTGTCCGCAAAGGAATAGAATCTGCTTCTGCTTTTAAATTATTTCTCTGCTATATACCTTACCTCTTAGAATTTAGCCTGCCTTTATCAGTTCTCTTAGCTACTCTCCTTACTATGGGAAGAGCTTCGGCAGAAAATGAAATAATAAGCCTTAAAACCTCAGGGATATCTCTATTTAAAATATTATCCTCATTTCTTGTCTTAGGATTAATAACTTCCTTATTATCAATAATCCTTCAAGATAGAGTAATCCCCCAGGCTCATTTTGCCTCTCGAAAGATTGTCAAAAAAATAGCTAAAGACAACCCTTTAAGTTTTATTGAACCGGGAGTATTCATTGACGAATTTAAAGATTTTGTTCTCTTTACTCGCGATGTAGAAGAAAATACTCTTAAAAAAGTCTTTATCTATGAATTGAAAGAAGATTCTTCCAACCTCATCTATGCTGAAAAAGGAGACTTCGTAGTAGAAAACGAAATCCTTAAAATTAAACTTCAGGATGGATTTATAGAAGGGCCTCAAATGCAGTACAGAATCCATTTTAAAACTCATTTTATGCATCTTCCTATAGAAAAAAAGGGAAACTCTATAAGTAAGAAACCTGCGGATATGACCTTAAAAGAATTAGAAGAAGAAATCAAAACCCTGAGAAAAAAAGACTTAGACCCTCTTCCTTTAGAGGCTGAATTTCACAAAAAAATAAGTATTTCTTTCTCCAGTTTAGTATTCGTTCTTTTGGGGTTTGGTGCTGGAGGCTTAGTTAAACACAAAGAAAAATCTATTAATTTTGGGATTTGTTTCCTTTCAGCTTTAGGATACTACCTTCTTTCTCTCCTGGGAGAAACTTTGGTCCTGAAAGAAATTCTGCCGGTATACTTAGGTATATGGTTAGCTAATTTAATTCTTCTAACTACAGGAGTGGCTTTAACCCTAAAAGTATGCAAATCATAGACAGATATGTTTTTAAACAGGTATTCTGGAGTTATATCCTTTTATTAGTAGTCTTTATCTTCCTCCACATAATTATAGATGTTTTTGTCCAGCTTTCAGATATTTTAAAGAGTAAGGCTCATCTTTCTTCCCTTCTTAAATACTATATCTACTTCACCCCCCAAATATTCCTTAGAGTCTCTCCTATATCTTTCTTAATATCCTCTCTCTATTCTGTAGGGGCTCTAAACAAAAATAATGAAATCATATCTTTAAGAATTCAGGGCTTAAGTATTTTGGGCATAGCAAAAATATTCATTGTATTCAGTATGGTAGTAAGCTTCTTATCTCTCTTTATAGAAGATAAGGTCTTGCCTCTAACTCTAAATTCTCTTAATAACCCTATTTCCAAACAGAAAGAAGTAAAAGAAAAACTTTCTAACGTCTCCCTCTTTAGTGAAAATGGTCTTATAATCTTTGCTAAAGAATTCAACCTTGAAGAAAACTCTCTACATAGGGTCAAGATATTTATCCAGGATAAAGAAGGAAACATCCTTAAAGAAATAATTGCTGAGAGATTAGTGTATAAACAAAATAGATGGCAAATTGAAAATGCTTATCTATATACTCTTTCTCCCGACCAGCTAAATATCCTCTCCTCAAAATTTATTAAGGCTAAAGAAATAAATATCCCCGAAACTCCTCAGGACTTTTCTCAAAGTTCTAAAATCTCCTGGGCTAATCTTTCTCTAAAAGCCTTAAGAAAACAGATTAAAAAATTCTCTCTCTGGAAAGAAGGAAAAATAATTAATAATCTTAAAGTTGAGCTCCATAAAAAAATAGCCTTTAGTTTTTCTCCCCTCTTTCTCCTTTTAGGAGGGCTACCTTTTGCTTTAAGAATCAGGAAAAGAAAGGTAGGTTTATCCAGCCTAGGGCTTTCTATCCTTATAAGCTTTGTATATTATCTGCTATTTTCAATAGGAACTTCTTTAGGAAGTATTAGTTTTTTTAATCCCTTAATAGGGTGCTGGCTGGCTAACATCTTCTTAGGAATCTCCGGAGTAATCAGTCTTTTACTCCTAAAATAATCCCCCCTTTACTGTTTAAATAGGGATTGAAATTTTTTAGAAAAATATTGTATACTTAAAAATGCCGATAAGGGCAACCTCTGATGAAAGTTAGAGGGCGCAAAGCCACAGGCCTAAGGCATCTGAACAAGCCGTCAGTTCAACGAACTGAGTTAGGCAGTTTGAGATGCTAAGGCAGCTGGGTTGCCGGTAAGGAAAAAGAGCCCTTATCGGCACTTTCATTTTTTATAAACTCTTTGTAAAGAAGAAGAAAGGTTAGTAATTATCTGATAGGGAATAGTTTCTGCTTTCTGAGAGAGTTCTTCTACAGTAACTTCTTGAGCCTTCTCTTTTCCAATTAAAATAACCTCTTCGCCTAAAGAAACCAGGTTCTTAACCGGAGTCAAGTCTACTATCATATGGTCCATACAAATTCTTCCTAAAATTTTACAGCGTTTTCCTCTTATCAGAACCTCTCCCCTATTAGAAAGACTGAGAGGATAACCGTAAGCATATCCACAGCTTACAATCCCTATTAAAGTCTTCCTTTTAGTCTGGAAGGTATTGGCATAACTTATAAAAGAATTTTTACCAAGCTCCTTAATATAAATAAGCCTTGCTTTAAAACTCAAGAGAGGCTTTAAATTTATCCTTAAACAGGGATGGGGCTTTATCCCATAAAGCAAAAGACCAATTCTTACCATATCCAGGTGAGCCTTTTTAAAATTTAAGAAACCTGAGCTATTACAAAGATGATTTATCTTAAAAGAAATCCCTTTCTTTTTTAATTCTTCCTTTAAAGTTAAGAAATTCCTGATCTGATAATTAGTATAAGAAATGTCTTCTTCTGCTGAGGAAAAATGAGAATATAAACCCTCTACCTCTACATTCTTATAGGAAAAAACCTTTTTAATAAAAGATAAAGCTTGATCTTGCCTTAACCCTAACCTTCCCATGCCGGTATCTACCTTTATATGGGCTAAGGCTTTTAAGTTATTCTTTTTGGCCAACTTATCCAAGCTTTTTAAAAGCCCGGCTTCAGTCAAAGTAAACCGCACCCTCTTCTTCAAAAAATACTCCAGGTTTTTAAAGAAAATGGTATTACTCAAAACCAAAATAGGGGTTCTAACTTTAGCCTGAAGGAGCTGGAAAGCTTCTTCCTGAGAATTTACTCCTAAAAAATCCACTCCCTTTTTCTCTAAATACTTAGCTATAACTCTTAAACCGTGGCCATAAGCATTCTGCTTAACTACCGCCAATAACCTACAACCTGCCTTAAGCCTATTTCTTATAACCTTGAAGTTGTATTCTAAATTTTTTAAATCTACCTCAATCCATATTCTTTTATTCATCTTCGCACCTGACAGGTAAGAGGGTGTAGATACAAAGGTTCAGCACTATCTATGTTTAGAAACTTCCTTTTTAAAAATTTATCTAATCCTGCTGAAATAAGAAAACTGGCTTTAGGATAATGCAAGGGAGAAGAAATCAGAGCTTGGGGATAAATAGCTTTAATTTCCTCTTTAAATCTTAGACTTTCTCCTAAAAATAAACAATTTCTCTTAGCATACTTTTTTAAAAAATCTTCAAGTTTAATAAGTTTAGGCGCTACTATCTCTTTAACTAAACCACTTCTTTCTTTCCGGTATACTCCTCCGTAAATTAGATTCTTTTTAGCATCAGTTATAATACAGACGTCTTTATTTAAAAAAGAATACTCTTCAGCCAAAGCTAAAAAACTTCCTACTCCTACTACCGGCTTTCTTAACACTAAAGATAAGCCTTTAACCACGCTTAAAGCTATTCTTAAACCAGTAAAAGAACCTGGTCCCAGACCTACTAAAAAACAATCCAAATCCTGAATATTAACTTTTACTCTTTCTAACAAAGAATTTAATACTGAAATTATAAATTGGCAGGATTCCTTAGAAA
>QNCG01000033.1 GCA_003644445.1 Candidatus Duberdicusella sinuisediminis
CTCTAATCCTTATAAGAGAGATAACTATAGCCCTGAAGGCAGCAAGCGTTCAGGGCTATTTTTATGTAGCGATGGGCTAAAGACTAAAGACTTATGAAAATTACGCCAAGAAATTACCGGTCTAAATTCGCTTATTTTAAGTATTAGCTGGTATATAACGATTAGTAAAAGGCCATATCCTTTAGAGGATATTATAACTAATTTTTGCACGGGGAGGGACACCATGTGCCTAAACCTGTCCGATATTCCCACTTTCCCACTTGACAATATTCCCACAATATGTTATATTTTAAATGGAGGTGAAAGGTATGAAAATGAGGAAAGGAAAAATTATTGAAAATCTTAATGAAAAATTTATACCTGTGGGCACAAAAACCATTGATTCTAAAAGCAGACTTACTCTTGGTCGTAAAATTCTAAAACTTGTTGCCCAGGCTGGAGCGGAGGAATTTCAAATTTTCTATGGGGAAGACGGTGATATATTATTAAGACCGATGGTGTCTATCCCAAGTAAGGAAGCATGGATTTATCGCAATCCCAATATTCTTAAGACTATTAGAGAGGGATTGACTGAGGCAAAAGAGGGAAAGATTGAAAAAGTAGAGGATTTGGATAAATTTCTTAATAACTTATGAAATTTATTCTAAATTTTACTCCTACTTCTAAAGAGGTTTTAAGGGAGTTAAAGAGAGATTCAGGACTAAAAAAGCGCTATAAAGCAGTTATAAAAATATTGAGACTTTTAAGCGAAAATCCAAAGCATCCGAGTTTACAAACGCATCCTTATTATTCAATTGTCGGTCCAAATGGAGAAAAAGTCTTTGAGGCATATGCTGAACAGAGGACACCCGCAGCTTATAGAGTCTTTTTCTATTATGGACCTCATAAGGGAGAAATAACTATTTTTGCAATTACACCCCACCCTTAAATTAAATATTAAATATGTCCACCCTTAAAAGGTAGACATTCTTTAACTGACTAAGTCTTAAAGACTTATGAAAATTACGCCAAGAAAAGCCCGGACAAAATAGACAATTTTTGCAACTAGTCTTGTAATTTTTGCACCCCTCTAAAGACTTTCGAGTATTTATAGATTAATTCCCAGCGATATTCACCCATAAAAACCTCTCTAAATTCGCTATATTTTAGATATTAGCTGATATATAATAATCATTAGAAGGTCAAATTCCTGAGAGGATATTATAACTAATTTTTGCACAGGGAGGAGGGAGGAGTTTAAAATTTTTAGAAAAACCTTGACAAAGTTAGGAATCCCTAATATAATTAGGTTAACTTAACTAAGGAGGTGAAAAGATGGTAAACAATGTTTTAGCTATTAGTCCTTCATTGGAAGATTATCTGGAGAGTATTTTTGTGATCAAGCAGAAAAAGCAAACAGTGAGGGTTAAAGATTTAGCTAGATACTTAAAGGTTAAGGCTCCTTCAGTAGTTGAGGTTTTAAGAAAACTTAAAGAGAAGAATTTAATAGTGCATGAGTACTACGGATACATTGAATTAACTCAGGAAGGTATCAATAAAGCAAAGGCGCTTTATGAGAAACATGTTATGCTTAAAAAATTTCTTCACCAAATTTTAGGGATAGATGAAAAAATTGCTGAACAGGATGCTTGTAAGATTGAACATTATTTAAGTAAAGAGACTTTTGAGAGAGTTATTAAGTTTATAAATTTTATTGAAACCTGCCCCCAGAGCGAGCCTGAGTGGTTAAACAATTTTTACTATTTTGTCAAACATAAGAAAAGACCTCCTGAATGTAAAGCTAAATTTTTGGGGCAAAATTCTCAAAATAAGACAGTTAAATTGAGCAACTTAAAAGTTGGCACTAAAGCAAGAATATTAAAAATAACTGATACTGGAATCTTAAAAAGTAAACTTTTAGGTTTAGGATTTGTAAAAGGCCAGATACTCAAAATAGAAAAAATTGCTCCTTTAGGTTCCCCTATAGACGTTTTAATAAAAAATACTCATATAAGTTTAAGAAAAGAAGAAGCAGAAAAAGTGATTGTTGAGGTATTATGATGCCTCTATCAATGGCAAAGGAAGGGAGGTTGGCAAGAATTGTGAGGATAATCGGAGGAAGAGGTTTTGTATCAAGACTTATGAATATGGGAATAAATGAGGGAGAAATTATAAAGGTATTAAATAATACGAGAGGCCCCGTTTTAATTTCCGTAGGCAATTCAAGGATAGCTTTAGGGAGAGGCGCTTCTTTTAGAATTTTTGTTGAGTATGTAAAGGAGGGATAAAAATGGGTTATAAAATTGCTTTAGCAGGAAATCCCAATTCAGGAAAAACTACAGTATTTAATCTTTTATGCGGAGCAAGAGAAAAGATTGGAAATTGGCCCGGGACTACAGTTGAGAAGAAACAGGGATATTTTACTTATCAGGATGAAAGAATAGAGGTTGTGGATTTACCAGGAACCTATAGTCTGAGTGTTTATTCCATTGATGAAAGAATAGCCCGTGATTTTTTAATTAGAGAAAAACCAGATTTAGTTATTTGTGTGATTGATGCTTCAAACTTAGAGAGAAACCTTTATTTTGTAATTCAGCTTTTGGAAATGGGTCAACCGGTTCTTTTAAACTTAAATATGATGGATATAGTAGAAAAAAGTAAAGTAAGAATTGATACCCAAAAACTTTCAAAGATTTTAGGAATAGATATTGTAGAAACTGTTGCTTCAAAAGGAAGCGGTATTAAAGATTTAAAAGAAAAAATTATAATTAATCTGGAGAAGGGTATAAAGAAATCTTTCAAAATAAATTATCAAAATTTAGAAAGTGCAATAGAAGAGATAACCTCGCTTCTTAAAGATAAAGAAATCCCCTCGGATATACCCCCAAGAGCTGTAGCTATAAGAGTTCTGGAACAGGATTTTGACTTATTGAGTGAAATAAAAAAGACTATACCGCACATTGAAGAGGTAAAAAATAAAGCAGAGGCAGAGCTCTCAAGACTTACAGGTGAAGATTTAGAAACGTTCATAATAGAAAGAAGATATGCTTTTTTAAAAGGTGTGGTTAAAGAATATGTTAAAAAGGAAGTATCCTTAGAAGACCGTCTTACTTTCTCTGATAAATTAGATAAAGTGTTAACCAATCGCATCTTGGGAATCCCTCTATTTTTGTTTTTTATGTATTTATTATTTCAGATGGTATTTAGCCTTGGTTCACCTATTGCTGATTTAGTTGATGGATTTTTTGGCAGTTTAGCTGAAAGCGCTAAGGTGTTTTTTGAAAATCAAAATTTTCCTGCCTTGCTCAGTTCTTTAATATCTGATGGGATAATCAGTGGGGTAGGTTCAGTTTTGGTTTTTTTGCCCAATATTATGCTTTTATTTTTAGGAATATCAATTTTAGAGGATTCCGGGTATTTGGCAAGAGCTGCCTTTGTTATGGACAGATTTATGCATGCTTTAGGATTACATGGAAAATCATTTATTCCTATGCTTTTAGGATTTGGGTGTAATATTCCAGGAATTATGGCAGCAAGAACTCTGGAGTCAAGAAAAGACAGGATTCTGACGATTTTAGTTAATCCTTTGATGAGTTGCTCAGCACGCCTTCCTGTCTATACCCTTTTTGCCTCTGTTTTTTTCACTAAAAATCAGGGCTTGGTTGTATTTTCTTTATATCTTTTAGGGATAATCTTAGCAATTTTTGTAGCCAAGGTTTTTAAACATATATTCTTTAAAGAAGAGGTTGCTCCTTTGGTTATGGAACTTCCACCTTATAGAATGCCAACGGTAAGAAATGTTCTTTTGTCTATGTGGACGAGGTCTTCTTTATTTGTAAAAAAGGCAGGAACAATTATATTCTTGGGAGTTGTGCTTGTCTGGCTTTTATCAAGTCTTCCTTTTGGAGTTGAATACGCTGAAGAAAATTCTTTGATTGGTAAGTTTGGCAAAATTTTAGCTCCTTTATTTAAACCAGCAGGATTTGGTTTCTGGCAGGCAGCAGTTGCCCTTGTTTTTGGCATACTGGCAAAAGAAGTTGTGGTAGGAACTCTGGGAACTTTATATGGAGCATCTGAAGAAGGTTTAAAAGAAGTTTTATTGCAACAGTTTACTCCTTTATCAGCTTATGCCTTCCTGATTATGACTTTGATTTACATTCCCTGTATTGCTTCAATTGCTACTATAAAAAGAGAAACCAACTGGAAATGGACTGCTCTGGCCGTCTCTTACAGTTTAATCTTAGGATGGGTTTTAAGTGTTCTTGTTTATCAAATAGGAAAATTGTTTATAGGAGGATAAATTATGAAAGCAGAGATACTGATAGTCTTGGAGTTAGTTGTTTTAAAGGGCAAAGGGTTTTTTCTAAACACCTACTGCGGTTGGTAGGTAAACGTTAGATTTTTTTTAATTAAAATGTTAGGCAAGCCTAATTAAAGGAGGTGCAAAATGAAGTTAAAGGTTTTACTTATAGGATGTTGTGTTGTGTGGGGTGCTTTATCTTTCTCAGAAAGAAGTTTTGCTGATAATCTTGAGAGAGAGATAGTTGAATTAAAGCAGAAAATTTCTGTTTTAGAGGAAAAGTTGTCTCAAAAAGAAAAAGAGGATAGCGCCCGAAAGGAATTATACGAAGAGCTAAACGAAATTAAAGAAATCTTTAAAGGCATCTCCGTAGGAGGAGGGGCTACTTTTGTTATTCAAGGAACTCATAATGCCAACGGAAATGATCTTTCCAAAGATGGAGAAGATACAACAGATGCCGCCTTTTCTTTAGATTTAGAAATAGAAAAAAATTTTTCTGAAAAAGATAGAATTTATTTGCATTTTGAGGCAGGTAATGGTGAAGGAGTAACTGATGAATTACAAGTATTTAGTAATGTAAATGCTGATGTAACAGAAGATGAAAATTTTGATTTAATAGAAGTTTGGTATGAACATAATTTTATGAGTATACCTTTAACTTTAACTTTTGGTAAGATTGATTCTACCGCATACATCGACAATAACGAATACGCTAATGATGAAACTACTCAATTCTTAGGAGATATTTTTAAAAATTCTCCTACAATAGAATTTCCTGATAATGGACCGGGTATAAGGTTTAATTTGGAGCCTTTTAAATCCTTAGGCATAGAATTTTTAATGATGGATGCTGACTCAGACTGGAAAGCTATTTTTGATAATATGTTTTTGGGTTGTGAATTTAATTTTAAACTAAATATTTTTGAGAGGCCAGGTAACTATAGAATCTATGGATGGTTAAACGATGTTCATCATATTAAATGGAATAATCCTTCAAAAACAAAAGAAAGAAATTATGGTTTCGGTTTAAGCTTTGATCAGGAATTAACAGAAGCTTTGGGGATATTTTTACGCTATGGATGGCAGAATCCCAAAGTATATGCTGATGGTTCGGATTTTTCTCTTGAACAATCTTGGAGTACTGGCGTCCAACTTGCGGGAAGCCTTTGGGGAAGAAATGAAGATATTTTTGCTATTGCTTTTGGTCAGATTTTTCCCTCCGGAGATTATAAAGAAGCCAATAATTTTAAGGCGAAGTCAGAAAAGCACTTAGAAGTTTATTATAACTTCAAAGTAAATAACTATTTAGCTTTAACGCCTGATTTGCAGGTGATCTGGGATCCTTATGGTGGTGATGCTGCAAATGGAGATAAAACTATCTTTATAGGAGGATTAAGAATACAAGTTAATTTTTAATCTCCAACTTCAGAATTTCTAAAATTTTAAACTCCTGCTTATTTAAGGAAGAATATTTGGGGTAATGGATGGGATGGTTATTTCCTTTTTTTGCTTTGGTTTTGCCAAAACATAGGCTGACATAGACACCTGCCTGAGGAGGGGTTTATTTTTTCTCCCCCCCAGCCGGAAAAGGTATTCCTTATTATAAAAAATTTCTCATTTTTTACCTGAACTTGTCCGTCGAAGCCTTTAAGCAAAGGCGGGAGGCCCGACCTCGTACCATAGCAAGCCAGCTGCGGAATAAACTCCAGCGGCTGCATGTCTGCCTCGTACGAACGCAGTAAGTTTACAGAAAGGAAGGCTATTTTTTAAGGTTCTTTTTCTTGCAATAGTGGATAGTATTGGGCAGGATAATAGGAATAAAACCTAAAAGGGGAGTCATTCTTATCTCTCTAATCCTTATAAGAGAGATAACTATAGCCCTGAAGGCAGCAAGCGTTCAGGGCTATTTTTATGTAGCGATGGGCTAAAGACTAAAGACTTATGAAAATTATGCCCAGAAATTACCGGTCTAAATTCGCTTATTTTAAGTATTAGCTGGTATATAACGATTAGTAAAAGGCCATATCCTTTAGAGGATATTATAACTAATTTTTGCACGGGGAGGATACCATGCGCCTAAACCTGTCCCTAAAGTATAATTTTTTTCTTGACATAAGGATTTGTTTCGCTATACTCCTTGTCAAGGACAAAGGTGTCCTTACTCTTAGAGTGGGGACACCTTTTTGTTATTTTAGGATGTTGAGATTTTAAGCAGACTTTGCCTATTTAAAGAAAGGAGGGTGAATGGCTAGGGTAGTTAAATCTAATGATGCTTTAGGAACAGTAAACAGAGGAGACCCTTGTGAATCAGGGTTGTGTACTCTCTGTAGGTGTGATTGTCGGGGTAAGTGTGAAACCTGGCTTTCCTCTTTAAGAGGAAGAAAACTTCTTTATCCCCGGGATTATAGTTTTGTTACTGCCGGAAGTGCCAATATTAACCCTTTAGGAGTAAGTTATAACTCTTTAAGGATTGATGGCTATCTTTACGGAGCAAAGGACTTACCTAAAGGCTTGAGTAATTCTGAAGATGAATGTATATTCCCCAATGTAAGCACAGAAGGTGAATTCGGTCAAAAAATAAAGACTAAGTTCAGAGTCCCTATTATGACTGGAGCATTAGGCTCAACCTTTATTGCTGCTAAATATTGGGAATCTTTCGCTGTGGGAGCGGCGTTAGTAGGTATACCTATTGTGGTAGGAGAAAATGTAGTAGGGGTTGATAAAGAAGCAGTGATTGAGAAGGGCCGAATTAAGAAAGCTCCGGAATTAGACAGAAGAATTCAGACTTTCTTGCGTTACTATGATGGTTATGGAACAATAATCGTTCAAATGAATGTTGAGGATACTCGAAACGGGGTTGCTGAATACGTAATTGATAAATATGGAGATAAGGTAATTTTAGAGCTTAAGTGGGGCCAAGGGGCAAAGTGTATTGGCGGAGAGATTCAAGTTACCAATTTAGATTATGCTATCTTTTTAAAGAAGAGAGGCTATGTTGTTGACCCTGACCCAGAATTGCCCGAAGTTCAGGAGGCGATGAAGAAAGGAGCCATAAAATCTATTGCCCGTCACAGTAGATTAGGTTATACTTCTCTTTCTTCCCGGGAGAAAGTAAGGGATGCTTTTATGAAGGAGGTAAAGCGTTTGCGTAAATTAGGGTATAAGAGGATTTCTTTAAAGACCGGTTCTTACGGTATGGAAGCTTTAGCTATGGCTATAAGGTATGCTACTGATGCTAAACTTGACCTTTTAACCATTGACGGCTCAGGTGGTGGAACTGGAATGAGTCCTTGGAATATGATGGAATCTTGGGGAGTTCCTTCTCTTCTTTTACATGCTAAAGCCTATGAGTATGCTAAAATCTTAGTTGACAAAGGGAAAAAAGTTGTAGATATGGCTTTTGCTGGAGGATTAGCCCGGGAAGACCACATCTTTAAAGCTTTAGCTTTAGGAGCACCTTTTACCAAACTGGTCTGTATGGGGAGAGCCTTGATGATTCCTGGGTATCTTGGTTCAAATGTTGAAGGAGTTATCTATCCTGAACGGAAAGCTAAGGTTAATGGTATGTGGGATAAATTGCCTCCAGCAGTTTCTGAGTTTGGCACAACTCCCGAAGAGATATTTGCCTGCTATTATGATGTGGAAAAGAAAGTAGGAAAGTCAGAAATGAAAAATATTCCTTTAGGAGCAATTGCTCTCTATACTTTAGCGGACAAATTAAAAGTAGGCTTACAGCAGCTTATGGCTGGAGTAAGGAAATTCTCTCTTTCTGGGATTAGCAGAGACGATATCTACGCAGCCAATAGAGAGACCCAAAGAGAAACTGGCCTTGCCTTCATCACTGAGAAGTCCGATAAACTTGCTAAAAAGATTTTAAGAGGTTAATTTAATTCTGTTTTAAAAGAGGGGCTTTTTTAAAGATAAGAAGCCCCTCTTTTTGTTTTTCTGGTATAATATCTTGATGAGAAAATTCGTCTGGGTAGGAAAGAAAAAAGTTTTTTTAGATATCCCTACAGCTAAATTTCTCCTAAAAAAGCCTTCTCTTAAAGGTAGGTTGAATTTAGATATAGAAATAAAATTAAAAACTTCTTTACAAAAAACTCTCAAAATTTTTTAAATAGGAAAGTTGTAGCAGTTATCCCCGATAAGACTCGAGATTTTCATCCTAAGATTTTTCCCCCTCTTATCTCCAAGAACCTTAAAAAACTTACTTCTGATTTTTCCTTCATAATAGCTTTAGGTCTTCATAAGAAACTAACTAAGAAAGAATTAGCCCAATTTTTAGGTAAAGGGTTTCTTAGGCAAAACAAAGTTTTACAGCATTGTTTAGAAGATACAGTCTTTTTGAAGAATATTAGAAAAATTCCTTTATTCATCAATAGAAATATTTTAGATTCAGAAGTAATCATAACTTTAGGGGTAGTGGAACCTCATCTCTATGCAGGGTTTTCTGGGGGAGTAAAGTGCTTGGGGATAGGATTAGCCGACAGAGAGACTATTCTTTATACCCATTCTTTTAATTTCCTTAGAAAAAGAGAAGTAAGTTTAGCTAATTTGGATAATAATCCTTTTCAGCAGTTTCTCTGGGGAGTCCCCCAGATTTTAGGTAAGAGGATTTATTCTTTGAATATAGTTAATAACCTGAATAAAGAGGTAGTTTTTTATCTTTTTCTGAAAGTAAAAATTCATTTAAGAAGGGAGTGAACTTTGTTAAAAAGTTTTATTCTTATCCGGTAAAAGAGAAGTTCGACCTTTTATTTGTAGGAGCTGATTTTCCCAAGGAGAAGAGTTTTTATCAGGTAAGCAGGTTCTTTAACTATATTCTGGATAAGAAAAACCTTTTAAATAAAAAAGGGGCAATTTTTATTTTTTCTGACCTTAAAAAAGTTAAAAGTAAGGCTGAAGAAAATTTTGAGAAACTTCTTAAGAAAGATAGTATTCCCTCCGATTATCCTTTTAATAATTCCGGAGAACACCGTGCTTATAAGGTAAGGCAGGCTTTAAGAAAAGCTTGTTTAGGTTTAATTAATCCTAAAGGTTACGGTGAATTTTCTAAGATTTTGTTTTTTAGGAATTATAAGGAAGCCTTATGCTGGGCAAAGAAGAATGTTAAGGAAGATTTAAAGATAGGGATAATCCCTGCAGGCTTTTCTTTTTTACCTTATTAAAAACTTGACAAGACCAAAAAGCATTTATTGTTGGATTAACAAGGAAGTTTTAGCGGCAGAGGGACCACTCAAAAAGTAGATTAGGTTAAGGACAATTTTATTGATTTAGTTTAAAGTTATGTTAGAATAAAAAAGAGTTAAAAAGGAGGAGAAGTGGCTAATAATAATTTAACTAAAAAAGATATTTTAAAGATAGTTAAAGAACGGGATGTAAAATTTATAAGACTGTGGTTTTCCGACATTACCGGCCAGATGAAAGGTTTTACCATCACTCGTGAAGAATTAGAAGATGCTTTATCTGATGGGATGGGGTTTGATGGTTCTTCAATCAAAGGTTTTGCCCGGATTGATGAATCAGATATGATTGCTATGCCTGACGCTTCTACTTTTACTATACTTCCTTATAGGCCTAAAGAAAAGGCGGTGGCTGGGATGCTCTGTGATATTTTAAATCCTGATAGAACTCCTTACCAGGGGGATTCTCGCTATATCCTTAAAAAAGTATTGGAGAAAGCCAAATCAAAGGGGTTTGATTTTTATATTGGTCCAGAACTTGAATTCTTTATCTTCAAAGACGAAAAGTCAACTCAGATTTTAGATGAAGGAGGCTACTTTGATATTACTACTTTAGATGCGGGGAATGAAGTGCGTAGAGAGATAATTTTAACTTTAGAAGAAATGGGTATTGGCGTTGAGTATTCTCACCATGAGGTAGCTCCTTCTCAGCACGAAATAGATTTACGCTATACTGATGCTTTAACTATGGCTGATATTGTGATGGTTTATAGAATGGTAGTGAAAGAAATTGCCCAGAAACACGGACTTTATGCTACTTTTATGCCTAAGCCTATTTATGGAGTAAATGGCAGTGGTATGCATACTCACCAGTCTCTTTTTAAAGGAGAAAAGAATGCTTTTTTTGACCCTAATGATAAATATTATTTATCAAAGGAAGCTAAAGCCTATATTGCTGGGATATTAAGGCATGCTCGGGAAATTACCTTTATTTGCAATCAGTGGGTAAATTCTTATAAGCGGCTTGTCCCCGGCTATGAAGCACCAGTGTATATCTGCTGGGCTCAGCGTAATAGGAGTGCTTTGGTAAGAGTTCCTATGTATAAACCCGGTAAAGAAAAGGCTACCCGGATTGAATTCCGTTCACCGGATCCGGCTTGTAACCCTTATTTAGCTTTTGCCTGTATGCTTTCTGCAGGACTAGAGGGAATAGAAAAAAATTATGCTTTACCTTCTTCTTTAGAGAGAGATGTTTACCACTTAACTTACCAAGAGCAGAAAGAGTTGGGAATAGAGTGTCTGCCAGGAAGTTTAATTGAGGCTATTGAAGTAGCCGAACAAAGTCAACTCCTCAAAGAGACTTTAGGCGAACACATCTTTAATAATCTCATTACTGCCAAAAAGATTGAGTGGGACGAATACAGAAGGAGAGTCCACGAGTACGAGATAAACACCTACCTACCTATTTTATAGTTTGGCGGAAATTTTGAGCTTGAAGGGAATACTGCAACATTTCAGTTTCAAACTAAAATGTTGCATAAGGAAGAAGACAAATTAAGAAAATGATTCTGGAGGGCTAGACCTAATTGGTAAGGCTATGGTCTTGTCCACCAAAAGTGGATCCGCCTTCAGGCGGAAAAACCGCCGGGCTTTTATTTAAAATGTGTTGGGTCTATGTCTTGAAAAGTCAAAAGGATGGCAAGCTTTATATTGGCTCTACTCGAAATTTGGAAAAACGCATTTTCTATCATAATAGTGGGAAGGTAAGGTCTACAAAATCTCGAAGGCCTTTTGAAATAATTTATAGTAAACGCTTTGATTCCTATATTCAGGCAAGGAGATTTGAGAATATTCTTAAGACTACTCAGGGAAGAAGGCAGATTAAGAAAGCAATCTTGGAGGGCTAGACCTAATTGGTAAGGCTATGGTCTTGTCCACCAAAAGTGGATCCGCCTCAGGCGGAAAAACCGCCGGGCTTTTGCCCATGGGGGTTCGAGTCCCTCGCCCTCCGCCAATATTCAATTTCTGTATTTTTGAAGATTTTTACCTCATCTTTGCGGAGTTTATCTCGCACCAAGCTTGCTTCGTTGCGAGGCCAGGTTTAGCAAAAGCCACGATTATAGGGATTTTTGAAATCAAAGAAAAAGGCTTATTGAAACAAATTTGAAATATAAAGTTGACTTATTTCAAGTTTATACAATAACTTGAAATAGAGGGGATATTTATTTCAATTTAACGGCGATAGTAAATATGCAAAAGTTTGAGGCAGGTATTTATAAAACATGTTTTCGTGGTAAGGATTATGAATATCAGTATTTTAGCCCGGAACCTATTAATAAACCTTTTGAGTGGGAAGATAAAAAATTAGTCTCTTATTAGAAGAAGCAGGCCGTCTCCTGGGAGAATTTAACGCTTACTCTCTTTTAGTTCCGGATGTTGATTTTTTTATAAAAATGCATGTAGTTAAGGAAGCAACGCTTTCCAGCAGAATCGAAGGCACAAAGACCGGCCTAGAAGAGGCGATTCTTCCTAGAGAAGAAATAATTCCTGAAAAAAAGAGATGATTGGAGAGAGGTGCAGAATTATATCAAAGCAATTAATTACGCAGTATCAGAACTTAAGAAGCTACCTCTTTGTATGAGGCTGATAAAGAACGCTTATAGAATTTTGCTTTCCGGAGCAAGAGGGAAGGAAAGACAACCGGGAGAAATAAGAAAAAGCCAGAATTGGATAGGAGGCTCGAGTTTACAGGATGCTATTTTTATTCCACCGCATCATACAGAAATCCCCGAGCTTTTGAAAGATTTGGAGGAATTTTGGCATAATAAAGAGTTAAATATTCCTACTCTTATTAAAGTTGCCTTGACGCGCTACCAGTTTGAAACTATTCATCCCTTTTTAGATGGTAACGGAAGAATTGACCGTCTTCTTATAACTTTACAACTCATTGATTATGGATTTTTAAAAAAGCCTTCTCTCTATCTCTCAAGTTTTTTTGAAAGACACAGAGCATCTTATTATGATTCTCTTAATTTAGTCCGAACAAGCAATAACATTGAGCACTGATTAAGATTTTTCTTACAGGAGTTATCACTATTTCTAAAGAAGGGATAGATATTTTTGAAGAGATTATTAAGCTCCGTCAATTATACGAAAGAGAGATTATGAAGTTTGGGCGCCAGGCAAAGCTTGGTCATCGGGCTTTACTTTTTATGTTTTCTAAACCCATTGTAGACGTGAAAACTATCAAGACGGAACTTGATGTTGCTTTTAATACTGCTAACTCTCTTCTCGGTAAATTTTTAAAAGCAGGAC
>QNCG01000034.1 GCA_003644445.1 Candidatus Duberdicusella sinuisediminis
TCCTTTCATTAACAGGTTAATATTGTTAATGATCCCAAAAGGGAGGATATGCCCTTTTTATTTAGTTGTCAAAGTAAAAGTGCGAAAGATATTTTACAGTATCGCTGCAAACTCCAAAATAGGGGATTGATAATCTGAAGAGAAGTTTATAGAGAAAGGAGATTTAAAATAGATTGGGAAGCCTTTTTAGCGGTGCCCATGGCTGAAATTACCGTGCCTTCTCCGCCTACTATATCTCCTCCAGCATAGACCCTTTTAAGAGAAGTCTCCATAGTTTCCCGATTAACCAAGATATCGCCAGACTTGCCCAGTTGAATCTGAGGAGTAGCCGAAGTCAATACTCTATTTGCCTTTAAGCCAATAGCAATTATTACTAAATCAGCCTCTATCTCAAACTCACTGCCCTCAATAGGCAGAGGCCTTCTTCTTCCCGAAGAGTCAGGCTCACCTAATTTACATCTCAAAGCTCTTATTTTTTTTACAAAGCCTCGTTCATCACCAATAAACTCTACGGGTTGAATCAGAAATTCAAAATTAACCCCTTCTTCTTTAGCATGTTCAATTTCTAACCTTCTTGCCGGCATCTCCACCTCTGTTCTTCTATAAATTACGGTAGTATCGGGTTTTAAACCTTGCCTAACCTGAACTCTTAAAGAAGAGCGAGCAGCATCCATAGCGGTATTTCCTCCGCCAATAACCACAACCTTTTCTCCAATATTTATGGGAGTATGAAACTGGGGAAACTTAAAAGCACACATTAAGTTAATCCGGGTTAAAAATTCGTTGGCTGAATAGATATTGCCAAGATTTTCTCCTTTTATTCCTAAAAAAGAAGGAGTACCTGCTCCTAAACCTAAAAATATGGCCGAGAAATCTTTCTCCAGTTCAGATAAAGGTTTGGTCTTTCCTACTATAAAGTTAGTTATAAATTCTACTCCCATACTTTTAAGATAGTTAATCTCAAAATCTAAAATAGGCCGGGGCAATCTAAAAGGAGGGATACCATACCTTAAAACCCCTCCTAACTGATGAAGAGCTTCAAAAACCACTACCTTTACGCCTCTGCGGGCTAATTCTCCAGCACAGCACAACCCAGCTGGACCTGAACCTACTACCGCCACCCTTCCTTTAAATTTTGAATTTTGGATGTTGAATGTTAAGCTTTGATAATGTTTTGCCCCCCAGTCTCCAATAAATCTTTCTAAAAAATGTATGTTTATTGCTTCTGGTGAAGCAAAAGGTTTATCTTTATTTTTATTCAATATACAGGATTTTCTACATTGATACTCAGCAGGACAAACCCTTCCACAGATAGCAGGGAAATTATTCTTCTCCCGGATAGTAAGATAAGCGGACTGATAATCTTTTTGAGTAATCTCAGAGATGAATTTTTTTATATCTATTCCTACCGGACAACCCTGGCTACATTTAGGGTTTTTACACTGAAGACATCTCTTAGCTTCTTCTTGAGCTTCTTCTTCAGAATAACCTAAAGCTACCTCTTCAAAACTTCTTATCCTCTCTGAAGGTAAAAGCTCCTTAATTTTTACAGGCTCCTTCATCTCCAAAACGTAACAAGTTATGTAAAATTTTCAATTTTCAATTTTCAATTTTCAATAAATTTCCAATTTTCAATTTTCAATTCGAGATCGAGGGCGGTCCTCAATCACATACGTAAATTTTCAATTTTCAATAAATAAACCTTTAGCTTAAGAATCAAATGTTAACAATTTTAATTGCTATAGCAATAAATTTTGTTACATTTTTTCTGAATGCCTTTGTAACTTGACAAAATGTTTTCAAAAGAAAGTGTCAAGTTACGAGTTTATAAAGTTTACAAATATGTTTTTCTTTATCCTCATAGATTTTATTGCGCAAACTAAGTTCAGTCCAGTTTATCAAATGGGCTTCAAATTCTGGGCCATCTACACAAGAAAATTTAATCTCACCTCCTACACTTACCCTACAACAGCCACACATCCCCGTCCCATCTACCATCAAGGCGTTTAAAGAAACTAATGTCTTTATCTTAAATCTTTGGGTAAGTTCAGAAACCTTCTTCATCATCGGTATAGGACCAACTGCATAGATTAGTCTATATTCAGAACTCAAGCCTTCTGAATTTTCTAATAATTCTTTTAATACATCAGTGGTAAAACCCTTCCTGCCATAAGAACCATCGTCAGTAGTAATATAAAACTCATCAGATACCTTTCTTAATTTTTCTTCTAAGATTAACAAATCCTTATTTCTCGCTCCTAATATAGTAGTTAGGTGGTTTCCTTCTTCTTTAAAAGCTCTGGCTAAAGGAAAAATCTCAGCAATCCCTACCCCTCCTCCTACTAAAATGACTTTTCCATAATTTTTAATTTCTGCAGGGTTGCCTAAAGGGCCGACCAAACTGTATAAACTGTCTCCTTTGTTCAATCTTCCTAAAAGTTTTGTAGTTAAACCTACTTCCTGAAAAATTAAACTGATGCTTTGATTTTTTAGATTTTTATCTACAATAGTTAAGGGAATTCTTTCTCCTACTTCAGAAACCATCAAGATTACAAACTGACCAGGTTTAAAAGTTTTACAGATTTCTTCAGCTAAAACTTCTAAGTAAACTATGCGGGGTTTTCCCTCAGCTAAAACTTTTTTATCTAATATCTTCATTATTATTTAAAATTACTCTACAGTAACGCTCTTAGCTAAATTTCTGGGCTTATCTACATCGTAACCTTTAAGTTCAGCTATATAATAAGCTAAAAGTTGTAAGGGAATTATGGTAATAAGAGGCGAAAGTTCTTCCCTAATTTGAGGGATATAAATAATTTGCCGAGAATATTTTTTAACTTGTTTGTCTCCTTCACTAGCTAAGATTATAATCTTTCCCCGGCGAGCAAAAATCTCTTCTACATTAGAAAGCATCTTTAAATATACTGAAGAGTTATTAGCAATACAGACTACAGCTCTATATTCATCAATTAAGGCAATGGGGCCGTGTTTCATCTCTCCGGCAGGATAGCCTTCAGCAGGAATATAAGAAATTTCTTTTAACTTTAAAGCTCCTTCTAAGGCAGTAGGATAATTTATATTTCTACCCAAATAGAGAAAAGCCCCAAAGTTAAGGTATTTCTGAGCAATCTTTCTTATCTCATCTTTACTTTTAACTATTTTTAACTGATAAGAAGGAACCTTTCTAAGAAGATTAAGGTAAGAGTTAATAAGGGGTTTGGGAAGAGTCTTTCTCAATCTAGCTAAATACAAAGAAAGTATTACCAAAACCATAATTTGAGCAGAATAAGCCTTAGTAGAAGCAACGCTTATTTCCGGGCCAGCCAAAGTATAGATAACTTTGTCTGATTCTCTAACTAAGGTTGAACCTAAAACATTACAGATAGAAAGAATTTTTGCCCCTCTCTTTTTAGCTAACCTTACTCCGGCTAAAGTATCAGCAGTTTCTCCGGACTGACTTATAGCTATAAGCAAATCTCCTTTTCTTATTGTAGGCTGTTTATAACGAAACTCACTGCCTAAATCTACTTCTACCGGTATCTTTAAAAATTTTTCCATTAAGTACTTACCTACTAATCCGGCGTGGTAAGCGGTTCCACAGGCTACTATGTTAATTTTTTGAAGCTTTTTAAAGAAATCTTTAAAAGTAGTCAATTCTTTTAAGTTAAAATCCTTATCTTTTAAATAATAAGAGATAATTTTTTCCAAAACCTTAGGCTGCTCTAATATCTCTTTAAGCATAAAATGTTTAAAACCACATTTCTTAACTTCTTCCTTACTAAAATTTAAAAGCTCTTCTTTAAGAGAAACTCTCCTTCCCTGAAAATCAACCACCTTAACTGAATCAGGAGTTAAAATTGCTATTTCTCTATCTTTTAGATAGACTACTCTGCGGGTATTCTCAATAAAGGCTGAACTGTCTGAAGCTAAAAACTTTTCTCCATCTTTTATCCCTACAATTAAAGGAGAATCTAATCTTACCCCTACTAATTTATCTGGCTCGTCTCTGCTTATCACTGCTAAAGAAAAAGAGCCCTTAAGGAGCAAGGCAGTTCTTCTTACGGCTTCTTCTAAATTCTGGTGATAATTTCTCTCTATTAAATGAGAGATTACTTCAGTGTCAGTATCAGAAGAAAACTTACAACCTTTTCTAAGAAGGTCCTTTTTTAGGTCTTCGAAATTCTCAATTATCCCGTTGTGGACTACGGCTATTCTTTTTTTACAGTCTAGGTGAGGATGGGCATTCTTATCTGAAGGTACCCCATGAGTTGCCCAGCGGGTATGAGCTATTCCTAAACTTCCGGAGAAAGAGGTTCTGCTTACTAATTCTTCTAAATTTTTTATTTTGCCTTTACGCTTTACAACCTTTAACCTATTCTTAGCTAAAACAGCTACCCCTGCTGAATCATACCCCCGATATTCTAAATTTTTAAGCCCTTTAATAAGGATTTCTTTAGCTTCTCTTTTTCCAGTATATCCAACTATACCACACATCTCAGTAAACCCCCTACTACGGTTTAACCCCGCCCTTTCCTTTAAAGGGCGGGGTGGCTTTTAGACATTATCCTTCGGGATATTTCTCTCCTTCATCTGCGGGTTTACACCTGTGACTTTCTGATGGTGTGGGGTAAATTCTTACCGGAATACCCTTCTCTTTCAAATATTTTTTGGCTTCTCTCAAAGAATATTCTCCATAGTGAAAGATAGAAGCAGCTAAAACCGCACTAGCCAAACCCTGGGTAAAAGCCTGATAAAGATGCTCTAAATTTCCTGCTCCTCCTGAGGCAATTACCGGAATGTTTACTCTCTGAGAAACCCTGCGGGTAAGTTCTAAGTCATAACCTTGTTTTGTTCCGTCTCTATCCATACTGGTTAAAAGAATTTCTCCTGCACCTAAAGCCTGAACTTCTTCAGCCCACTCTAAAACATCAATGCCTGTGGGTTTCCTTCCTCCGTAGGCGTAAACTTCCCACCGACAATCCTCAGTAAGCTTAGCATCGATAGCTACTACGATACACTGGCTGCCAAATTCCTGAGAAGCCATTTTTATAAACTCAGGGTTCTCCACAGCAGAAGTATTAATAGAAACTTTATCTGCGCCTGCTCTTAAAAGAGCTCTTATATCTTCCAAATCTTTTATCCCTCCTCCCACAGTAAAGGGGATAAAAACCTCTTCACAGGTTTCTCTTACTACCTCAATTATGGTTTTGCGAGCTTCAAAACTGGCAGTTATATCTAAAAAGACGAGCTCGTCAGCGCCTTCCTTAGCATAGGCTTTAGCTTGTTCTACTGGAGAGCCGGCATCTCTTAAATTAAGAAAGTTTATCCCTTTTACTACCCGGCCTTCCTTAACATCTAAACAGGGTATTATCCTCTTGGCTAACATATACTTATAAAATTTTTAAGGAGTTTTAATCCCAATTCTGAACTCTTCTCAGGATGAAACTGAACTGCCCAAAGATTGTCTTTATTTATGGCTGAAACAAATTCTCCTCCGTAATCAGTAGTAGAAATTACAATATCTTTATCCTCAGGCTCTACATAATAAGAGTGGACAAAATAAAAAAAACTTTTATCAGGAATCTCCTTAAATAAATTATTATCTTTTTTAAACTCAACCTGATTCCAGCCCATATGAGGAATTTTAATTCCTTTAGAAAATCTCACCACTCTCCCCTTTAATACTTCTAAACCCTTAACCCTTCCTCCTTCTTCAGACTCAGTAAAAAGAAGTTGAAACCCCAGACATATCCCTAAAAAGGGTATACCTCTATTCAGAGATTGCCGAAGAAAGTCTTTAAGCCCTAACTTTTCTAAATTCTCCATCCCCCTCTTAAAGGCACCCACTCCGGGAAGAATTAAACCCCTAACTTCTGAAAGCCTCCTAACATCAGAAGAAAGAATAACTTTTACCCCTAAAACTTCTAAAGCCTTAGAAACACTTCTTAAATTACCTAAGCCGTAATCAATGACTCCAAGGACTTTCTCCATAACCTGAAAGCCTTTTCTAAATCCAAATCAATTAAGGCAAAATTATTTTTTAAAATAACTAATTTAGGCTCTTTAATTACTCTTCCAATCACCCTTAAAGGAACTCCGTATTTTTTAGCTATCTTCTCAATTTCCGAAAGATTATTTTTAGATAAAGAGATTATTGCTCTGGCAGTAGACTCTGAAAATAAAAGAAAATCCTCTCTCAGGTTAAACTCCAAATTATCTATGAAAGCTCCTTTTATTTCTTTGCCGGTAACACACCCTTCAAACAAAGCTAAACTTATACCTCCCTCTGAACAATCAACACAGGAAGAAATCAAACCTTTCTCTATAGCTGTAAGGACGGCTTTCTGCAAAGAAAGTTCTTTATTTAAATCTAAAGCCGGAGGCTTGCCTCTAACCTGATTATGAATCTCCTTTAAATACTCAGAACCTCCTAACTCCGGAAGAGTTTCTCCTAAAAGAACTATCAAATCACCTTCTTTTTTAAAGAAGGGAGTCCTTATAAATTTTAAATCTTTAATTATACCCACCATTCCAATAGTAGGAGTAGGTTTAATTACTGCTTGCGGAGACTCATTATAAAAGGAAACATTACCACTGACTACCGGAATATTAAAAAACTTACAAGCAGAAATTAACCCCTCTATACAATTTTTAAAATACCAATACCTATCTGGCTTTTCGGGATTACCAAAGTTAAGACAGTCAGTAACTCCTGCTGGCTCTGCTCCTACAGATACAAGGTTTCGACAGGCTTCACTTACAGCAATCTGGGTTCCTACAAAAGGGTCTAAGTAGCAATAAACACTATTACAATCGGTAGTTAAAGCTAAAGCTTTGTTCTTCCCCTTTATCCTCAAAACTGCTGAGCCTAAACCGGGAAGAAGAACAGTATTAGTCTGAACCATATGGTCATACTGCTCATAAACCCAATTTCTACTGCAAAGATTTTCTGAAGATAAAAGCTTTAACATAACCTGGTTAAAATCTTCAGGTAAAGGAAGGCTATCAATATCTAACTTATTAATTTCTTTCAAACACTCAGGTTCCTGGTAAGCCATATTGTAAAGAGGCGCAGAAGTCAAATCCTTTGCTTTTAACTTAGCCACTATTTGGCCCTTCTCTTTAACTATTACTTCTTTAGTTTTTATAACTTTGCCAATAATTACACACTTTAACCCCCATTTTCTGTAGATATCCATAATCTCCTTAGCTTTTTCTTTTTTTACACAGAGGAGCATTCTTTCCTGAGATTCGGACATCATTACTTCCCAGGCTGACATGCCTTCTTCTCTCCGGGGGACTAAATCTAAATCTATCTCTACTCCTGCATCACCTGCTGAAGCCATCTCACTGCTGGCACAGGTTAAGCCTGCTGCTCCCATATCCTTTATCCCTATTACTCCCTGAGTAGCTATTGCTTCTAAGGTAGCTTCAATAAGACACTTCTCAGTAAAAGGGTCACCTATCTGAACTGTAGGCCTTTTTTCTTCATTCTCCTTAAACTCCTTAGAAGCTAAAATACTACATCCCCCAATCCCGTCTCTTCCCGTAGAAGCGCCAGCATAAATTATTAAATTTCCTTCTCCTTTAGCCTGAGCCCGCATAAGTTTATCTTTGGGAGCTATCCCTACACACATAACATTTACTAAACAATTCCCATTATAGGAAGGGTCAAAATATACCTCCCCTCCTACTGTAGGCACTCCTACACAATTGCCATAACTCTGTATCCCATCCACTACCCCTCTAAATAAGTAGCGATTATAGAGGTTAGCTAACTGGCCAAAGCGTAAAGAATCGAGTAAAGCCACAGGCCTTGCTCCGGTAGTAAAGATATCCCGGATTATCCCTCCTACGCCGGTGGCTGCTCCTTGCTTGGGCTCAACGTAAGAGGGGTGGTTGTGGCTTTCCATCTTAAAAACAATAGCTAAGTCTTCTAAAATAATGCCTCCGGCATCTTCTCCTACCAAGGGTTTAAACTTCCCCTTCTTGGGAAGAAGCTTTAAATAAGCCCGGGAACGAGGATAGCCACAGTGTTCAGACCACTCCACAGAAAACATTGCTAATTCAGTAAGAGTGGGCTCTCTCCCCAAAAGTTTTAAAATTTTCTGATATTCCTCGCTAGATAACCCTAACCCTCGATAAATTTCTTCAGTTAACATCTCTTAAACCAGTTAACTATAGACTTAAAGACTAACAAACCATCTTGAGAATTTAAAATTTTTTCCGAAGCTCTCTCCGGATGTGGCATCATCCCCAAGACATTCCCTTCCTTGCTAATTATCCCCGCAATAAAGTCTTTTGCTCCATTGGGATTAAATTCAGGGGTTAACCTTCCTTCCTTATCTGAGTATCGGAAAAGAATCTGTTTATCATTCTTTAACTCCAGTAAACCTTCGTCTTCAATGTAGTAATTTCCCTCATTATGAGCTATGGGAATTCTAACAACCTGGCCTTCTTTAAAAAGGTTAGTAAAGGGAGTATGAGTGTTTTCTACTCTTAAATAAACATATTTACAGATAAAATGAATGTTCTTATTTCTGAGCATAGCCCCGGGCAATAGACCTGCTTCTAAAAGGATTTGAAATCCGTTACAGATGCCAATAACCAGACCGCCTTTTTCAGCAAAATCCACCAAAGCTTCCATTACTGGAGAAAAGCGGGCAATAGCCCCTGCTCTCAAATAATCTCCATAGCTGAATCCTCCAGGCAAAATCAGACAATCTAAATCTCTTAAATCAGTCTCTTCATACCAGACATACCTTACCTGCTCTCCTAATATATCTCTAACTACATAAAAACAATCCTGGTCACAATTTGAACCCGGAAAAACAGCTACGCCCCACCTCATTTTATCTTAAAAGTAAAATCCTCAATAATAGGGTTAGCTAATAATTTCCTGCCCATCTCTTCTATCCTTTGAGAAGCTTTTTCTCTATCTTCTAAATCAAGTCTAAGCTGGATGAACTTTCCCACTCTTACATCTTTTACCTCAGAATAACCTAAACTTTCTAAAGAATGCTTAACCGCTAACCCCTGAGGGTCAGAAACAGTCTTTTTAAGACTTACATAAACCTCAACTTCTAACATCTTTAACTCCTTTTTCACTCCCACTCAATAGTGCTGGGTGGTTTAGAAGAAATATCATAAACTACCCTGTTTACCCCTTCTACCTCATTTATAATCCGATTAGAAATCTTTTCTAATAACTCATAAGGAAGGTGAGCCCAGGAAGCAGTCATTGCATCCTGGCTTTCTACAGCTCTTATAGCTATAACATTCTCATAAGTTCTCTCATCGCCCATAACTCCCACACTCTTAACTGGCAAGAATACACAAAAACTCTGCCAAAGTTTTTCGTAAAACTTTGCTTTTTTAATCTCTTCAATAAGAATAGCGTCTGCTTCTCTTAAAATATCTAATTTTTCTTTATTCACCTCTCCAATTACCCTGACTGCTAATCCCGGACCAGGAAAAGGATGACGGGAAACTACTTCTCCAGGCAACCCCAATTCTCTCCCTAAAGCTCTTACTTCATCCTTAAATAAAAATTTAAAAGGTTCTATGAGTTTAAATCCCAATTTTTCGGGAAGCCCTCCTACATTATGATGGGTCTTTATGGTGGCCGAAGGGCCTCCCCAGGCAGACTTAGATTCAATCACATCCGGATACAAAGTTCCCTGAGCTAAAAACTTAATCTTACCTAATTTCTTTGCTTCTTTCTCAAAAACCTTTATAAAAAGATTGCCTATTATCTTCCTCTTTTTTTCAGGGTCAACCACTCCTCTTAAATTCTTCAGAAATAAATCTTCTGCCCTTACTACTTTTAAATTTACCCGGTAATAATTCCTAAACCTCTTTACCACAGTTTCTCTTTCGTTCTTTCTCAACAAACCATTATCAATAAATATACAGATAAGTTGTCTCCTGATTGCCTTATGGAGCAAAACTGCCAAAACTGAGGAATCTACTCCTCCACTTAAGGCACACAAGACTCTTTCTTTACCGACAGTTTCCCGAATCTCTCTAATTTTAGTCTTTATAAAAGAACTCATCGTCCAGCTCTTTCTACAGTTAGAAATGCCTACAACAAAATTTTCTAAAATCCTCTTACCTTTAGGAGTATGGACGACTTCGGGGTGGAACTGAACTCCGTAAAGTTTCCTCTTCCTGTTTTCAATCCCGGCATAGAGAGAATTAGGAGTTGAGCCAATTACTGAGAAACCTTCAGGCAGTTTAGTAATCTTATCAGCATGGCTCATCCAGACCACTTCCTGAAAATTTAAACCCTTAAAAAGGGTTCTCTTTGATTTTACCCTCAAAATAGCTTTACCGTATTCGCGGGCTTTTGCTCTTTTAACTTCTCCTCCCAAAAGTTTAGCCATAAGTTGAGCTCCATAACATATTCCTAAAACTGGTATACCCAAATTAAAAATATTCCTATCACAAACAGGAGCTGTTCTTAAAGTTAAACTGGCTGGGCCTCCAGAAAGGATTATGGCCTTAGGACTCCTTTTCATAAGTTCCGAAGGGGTTATTCGAAAATCTACAATCTCTGAATACACCCCTAACTCCCTTATCCTGCGAGCAATAAGGTGAGTATATTGAGAACCCAAATCTAAAATAGCTACCCACTCCCTATGGAACATTTTTGAAAGCAGAATATAAAAGCGAAACCTTACCCTTGTAACTTGACAAAATGTTTTCAAAAGAAAGTGTCAAGTTACGTAAATTTTTCAATTTTCAATTTTCAATGTGACAATTTGTTATACGTAAAATAACCAATGACCAACCAATAACCAATAGACGATAGACGAAACCGATAAACGATAAAAAAGAAAGTGTCAAGTTAGGCAACATTTTTGTTTGAAACTGAAATGTTACTTACTTGTTCAGCTAAGATGACTGCTTCGGAAACCTCTTTCATGCTCTTTCTCAAATCCATGCTTTTCTTCTGAAGAATGCGGTAAGCTTCTTCTTCTCCTACTTCCAACTTCCTCATCAAAATTCCTTTTGCCCGTTCTATAAGCTTTCTAACTTCTAAAGCTTCCTTAGAGGCAAGGAGCTCTGTAGATAAATTGGTATTCTCAATAGCTACTGCTGATTGATTAGCCACAGCTAAAAGAGTGGCTATCTCCTCAGGAGTAAAGACGTGAGGAGAGTCTGTATATAAATTAATTACCCCAATAGGCCTATCTTTTATCATCATTGGCACAGAAAGCATAGAGACTATCCCTTCTTTCCTAGCAATTTCCGGATACATATAACCAGGTTCTTTAGTTACATCTAAAACAGTAATTGGCCTTTTTTCTTTAATCACCCTTCCACTTATAGATTGACCAACCTTTAAATTGGGTTTATTCCGGTACAAAGGGCTTAAACTCTGGGTGGCTACTATGAATAACTCCTGCCTCTCTTCGTCTAAGAGCATTACCGAACATATCTTAGAATTTAAAACCTGGCTAGTTAACACTACTATTAAATCTAAGATTTCTTTAAGATAGCGGTTAGAAACAACTGTAGAGCTTACTTCTGAAAGAAGACTGAGCCTTTCTTCTTTCTTTTTTAAACTGTCTTCGGCTTGCTTACTCTTTATCCCCAAGGCTAAAAATTTAACCCCTACTTCTAATATCTTCCTCTTTTTAAGAGATAATTTCTTAGCCTCTTTCTCGATAATAACTAACTTCCCTATTTCTTTGCTATATAATTTAATTGGCAGAGAAGAAATAGAAAAGACAATATTTTTAACTTTCGCTCTTTTAATTTTGAGAATTTCTTTAGATTCGGCCTTCCCTTTAAGCCAGGAAAACTGAGGAGGAAGACTCTCAGGATAAATCAGCTTAAGCTGAGAAGATTCAGAAAAAAGATAAATAAGAAAAAGCGAGTCCTCAGATAGCTCAGAAAAAATCTTAAAAGATTTTTTAAGAATAGCTTCTTTATCCTTAACAGTAGACAAAATACTGGCTAATTTTATTAACAACCCTTCCTCCATAAGCCTATTTATAATACCATATTTTTCTAAAA
>QNCG01000035.1 GCA_003644445.1 Candidatus Duberdicusella sinuisediminis
GTTGTAAATCTAAGGCTAAAGGCAGAAAAACATTGCCTATAGCCTTAATTGAAGAAGAAAAAACTTTATCGTAGAAAGTAGGCTCACTAAAGAGAATGTCAAAACCTACTGACTTTACCCTGAATTCTCTTAATATATCTAAGAGTCCAGAGTGATAATCCCGAGGAATAGGCCAACTGCCTAAGTTAGCTAAAGTATCATCTGAAATTTCAATTATCAGGATATCAGGAGAAACTCTTAAAGGAGCCCTTAACCTAAATCTCAAATCATAGAGAGAAAGTTCTCCTCCTGAAAAAGCATTAAAAAAGGTAAGAATTCCTACAACAAGAAGAGAAAAAAATAAAACTATATAGGGAGGAGAAATTTTTTTAAAGAAAGTCATTACTTAAATCTATACTGCCAGCCCCAGCTGACAAGACTTTCTGAATACTCCTGCAAACTGTCATTTGAAGAATTCTCCCGGTAGGTATAGTCTAAAAATAGAGAGTTATTTCGGTCTAATTTGTAGACTAAGCCTGTTTTTCCTATATAGAGGTGATCCTTCTGTTTAAAATTAGCTGAAGTTACTGTTCTCTCCTGGTAGTCTCTCTGGAAATAAGATACCCCCCAGTAAGAAGTAATATTTTTAAATAATTTAAGATACAGATAAGCAGAAGGCCCAAAAATCTTATAGTCATAATAGTCAAGATAACGGGCGTTGGAATTATTAGTGTAAAAACTGAAGCCAAATCTCAGAGCTAAAGAAGGTTTGACTATCCAAGTAAGGGTGTATCTGGCTCCCTGGCGCCGGTCTAAGCGAGTTTTATTTTGAGAGCTAATTAGGGAATCACCTAAAGCTTTTCTATCCTGATAGTCTTTCAAAGCATAATAAACTTCTAAACGATGATAGGTTTTTTTAGGAAATTCTTTAGTTAAATACAAAAACCCTTTGTGAAGAAGAAAATCGTAATCATTCTTAGGATAATAAAGCCAGTTTAAATCATAACCTAAACCTAATTCACAAAAATAGAACTTATTGGCTAAAGTTAATTTAAGGTGGTTTAAAAGAGTAGAAGCATCGGTTATTTTGTTGTAATCTTTAAAATCTAAGTCGTAATCAGCCTTAAAATATAACTGCTCTCCAACAGGCTTCTTAAAGTCTAAGGAGTATAAAAACCCTTCAAAAGTATTGTTTTTTCTCTCCGAAGTCAATTCTACATTACTATCATAACCAGAGTAAACTCTTATTCTCTGAGAAAGTTTTGCTTGAGCTTTCTTCTTAAGAATCTCCCGCTCCAGCCTCTTAATCCTTAAAAGTTTTGCTTCTCTATCTTCAGAACCCTGGGTAAATCCATAGCTTTCACTCAGAAAAATTAACAACAATAAAAATAATATCTTCTTCATAACTCTCCTTTTTCAGGGTCTATTAAAATCTATTACTGTGTTTGCAAAGTTCCTCCTTCATCCTGGCCTCCTTCTCCACTAATAGTAGTATCTCTTTGCTCTTCTTCTGCTCTTTTCTCTTCCTGAAAAACTTGACTTTGGTCCTCCTGCGTTTCTCTTCTCACATCTTCTAAATCCTCATCTCTTAAATTCTCCATATATTCTAAGCTTTCCTCGCTATCCTCTCCTTCCTTCTCTCCAACAGTCTCTTCTTCTCCTCTTTCTTCCACAATCTCTCCTAAGTCTTCCTTAAACCCTTGCCAATCCTGATAATCCTCAGAGGTAAGTTTAAAAATATCTCCTAATTCTCCATCTTCATCTACTTCTATACCAAAACCTTCATCTACATCTTCTTCTCCAGTTAAATTTCCCTGAGGGTCAAAACCTTGAATATGAATACTATCCTCAAGGCATAAGAATTCTGCAGACCCTCCAAAACTACTTATCCAGCCGGTTCCTCTTGCTCCGGCTACAGCTACCGGAGTTCTTACTTTAAAGCTTTGAGCCTGCCTTAAATCCTTAATTAAGGAAAAAATTCTTCCCTGAGAGATAAAAACTCGGGAAGGAAAAAGACTTTCTATCTTAACCTGAGAATTCTCAGAAATCTTTATAACATTTTCCAGTTCAGAATCAAAAGCTAAAATACAGCTGGAATTAGAGTAAGTTTTCAATTCATAGTCTTTATCTAAGAACATACCTGACTTTGCTGACTGCCAAGTTAAAGGAACTTTTCTCACCAGAACTTTTCCTTCTAAATCTACTATTTCTAAATGCTGACCAAACAAAAGATTTAACGAAGAAAATAATAACACCCCTACTAAAAACAAAACTTTCTTCATAACCCCTCCTTTTTTAACTAAAATCCTGTAAAAATAAAACTTTCAACTTTTAAACTTTTAAACTTTAAACTTTAAACTATTTTCTACTCTTTCCCTTTATGGAGAAGTTTCCAAGGGTGTTTCTTTAAGTCAAAAGTAAGTTCTTCAAGATTCTTGGTAGTTACCTCTAAATTCTTTACAATTTTAGAAATAGTATCCTGATTGCCTTCCACGGTGTAATTAAGATTTTTGGCTAAATTCTTAACTTCTAAAGTTAAACTGTTCACATTATCCAAAAGGACACTAAAATCTTTAGATAAATCTTCAGCTTTCTCCATTAAAAAATCTAAGTCTGAGGAGGCTTTTCCTTCTAAGGTTGTACCCGGCTTAATAAAACTATTTCCCTGATAAGAACCTATGTGGACATACTTCTCACCCATAAGCCCTAAAGTCTTAATAGAAATCTTGGGATTTTCCCCTATTTTTATATCTTTATTAATTAAAAGTTTTAAGAGGATTTCAGCTCCCTGAAGGGTATATTTAGTCTCAATATCCTGAACCCTTCCTGCTTCTAAGCCGTTAACCATAACCGGCGCATTTCTCTGTAAACCCGAGATATCTCTAAACTTAACATAGATGTAGTAGCCTTCATTTTTAAGGCTGACTTTTCCTGTGCTTAAAGTAAGATATAAAAGACCTATAATACAGAGGATAAAAAACAATCCCACAGCAAACTCACTACTAAACTTTTTCATCTCTTTTCTCCTTTCTAAATAAACTCTTCTAATATCCCAATATCTTCCTTAAAGAAGTCTATGGGCCCTTGAGGCAACCCGTTTATAAACTGCTTTATGTAAGGATTTTCAGAATTTTTAATTTCCTGGGGAGTTCCTACTTGGATGAGTTTGCCTTTATGGACCATAGCTACTCTATCAGCAATTCTGAATACACTCTGCATATCATGAGTTACTACTATTGAAGTTATGAGGAGCTTTTCCGAGAGGTCTTTAATCAACTTATCAATTACCCCTCCTACTACCGGGTCTAAACCTGAGGTAGGTTCATCATAAAAGACAATATCCGGGTCTAAAGCAATGGCTCGGGCTAAACCTACTCTCTTACGCATGCCTCCAGAAATCTGAGAAGGATAATACTTTTCAAAACCCCTCAAACCCACTAAAGAAAGTTTCATCTTGACAATTATTTTAATTATCTCCTCATCTAATTTTGTATGTTCTCTTAAAGGCAAGGCTACATTATCTTCAACAGTTAAAGAGTCTAAAAGGGCTGAATATTGAAAAAGCATTCCAAAACTCTTTCTTAATTCATCTAACTGATAAGTCCTGAGTTTAGATATGTCTTTGCCTTTAATTATAATACTGCCTTCGGTAGGTTTAATTGCTCCGGTCATAAGTCTTAACAGAGTACTTTTCCCTGAACCTGAACAGCCCATAATCACAAATGTCTCGCCACAATAAATATCAAAACTTACATTATCTATAATCTTTCTGCCATCAAATTCTTTGCTTACTCCCCTTACAGATATTATAGCTTCCTGAGAATAATCTCTCTGCATAGCTTACATATTAGAAAAATAGAATATAGAGGTAAGGACACAATCTGCTAAGATAATTAAAATAAAACTTATAACTACAGTGCGAGTAGTGGCTCTCCCCACTCCTTCAGCCCCTTTAGTAGTATTAAGCCCTTCAAAACAAGCTACCAAAGCAATAAGAATAGCAAAAACAAATGACTTAGTTAGCCCGGTATATATATCTTTTAATTCTAAATATTTAAAACTTGTCTGAAGATATAGATAAGGGTTTATATTGAGGCTTCCTACACCCACCAAGAACCCCCCTAATATCCCCGAAAGATTGCCTAATATAGTTAAGCAAGGAAGCATAAAAAACAAAGCTAAAAATCTGGGCACTACCAGAAATCTTACTGGATTTATAGCCATAATTTCTAAAGCTTCTATTTGTTCGGTAACTTTCATCGTCCCTAATTCCGCAGAAATTGCTGAACCTACTCTTCCCGCAACTACCAGAGCAGTCAAAACCGGGCTCAATTCTCTGCATAAAGATATTGCTACCAAAGAAGCAACATACAAAACTGCTCCCATCTTCTCCAACTGATATGCAGTCTGCATAGCCAAAACTATTCCCGTAAATATGGCTACAAAAAACACTATTAAAACAGAACGTAAGCCAGTAAAACCCATCTGATAAAACACACTTTCTAACTTCACTGGCTTCTTCTGGAAAGGTCCAATAAAAACCCAGTAAAGAGTACGCAAGAAAAGAATCACCACCCCTCCAGTAGATGAAAAAACACCGATTATAAATCTTCCTATTGAAGAAATCATTAAAACCCCTCCAAAGCTTCTGTAAGATTAGGAAAAATTTCAAATAGTTTAACCAGCTTAGTTATCTCAAAAACACTTCTTACTTTCTCTCCCATTGCACAAAGCCTCAGCCTACCTCCGTTTTTCTTTAAGCGTTGATACATTTCAATTAAAGTAGCCAACCCCGAACTGTCTATATAAGAAATTTCTGAAAAATCCACAATAACTTTTTTTTGACCCTCCCTAATTATTTTATCAAACGCCTTTCTTAATTCCGGAGAAGTATTTATATTTACCTCTCCTTCTAAAGCATAGATTAAAACCTCACCTTGCTTTTCTTCTCTTATCTTCATATTAAGCCTCCCTTCTAAGGAACTTTATCATTATTACCCGGCTCCCTTTTTCTTTAAATATGACCTCATCCATAAGATTCTTCATCAAAAATATCCCTCTGCCTCTTACCTTCTCAATATTCTCTTCTTTAGTGGGGTCTTCCAGCTTTTCAAAATCAAAGCCTTCTCCCTGGTCTTTAACCTCAATAACTAACTTATCAGAATCTAATTGAACCTTTACTTCTACAGTTAACTGAGGGTCTAATTTATTGCCGTATTTAACAGCATTTACTAACGCTTCCTCTAAAGAAAGTCTTATATTAAAAATCTCCTCTTCGGGAATTCCTAAAGGTCTAATTCTTTCTATAATTGTTGAAATAAACGAGGGAATTCTCTCTAAGGAAGAAGGTATTTTTTCTGAAATCTTCATAAAAAGCTTATTCAGAAACAGAAAAAGAGGGAACAATAGATTTAATTTTCTCAGAAGCAGACTTAATTACTTCTTTAAGATAATTTATTTCTTTATCCTTTTCTAAGATTGCCTTTCTAAGTTCTTCTATCTCTTCATTCAGAGTGTCTTTTTCCTTAAGATAATTTAATACCACCTCTCTATCTCTTTTATATTCGGATAAAAACTTTTCTTTCTCCTCTGCTTCTTGCCGGAGAAGGCTTAATTCTTTTTTAAGATCTTCAACTTTAGTTTTAAGTTCGTCTCTCTCTTGGGAAAGGTTACTCGTTTTTTGGGATTGAGCTTCTATCCGTTCTCTAAATTGAGAAAGAAAAGATTTGGTCTTTTTCAAAAGAGAAGTTTTTTCCTCCAAAAGCCTGTCTTTTTCCTCTATATTCTTCTGATACAAATCTAACTTAGAGATTAATTTTTGAATCTCTGAAGAAAGAGAAGCATTCTCTTTTTTTAGTTTTTCTAACTGAGAAGCAAGCTCCTCCTTTTCCTGTTCTAAAAAAGAAATATTACTCTTAGCCTTAGCAAGATTATCTTCTAAAATCTTTATCTTCTGGGTTAAAACCTCCTTTTCCTTAAGTTGGGAAATCAACCCCTGGTTTTTTTCTTCCATCTCTCTTAACTGAGAAAGAAGTTCTTGTTTTTCCTTGGTTATTCGGCTGAGTTTATCTTTAGAATTTGAAAGTTCCTTTCTTACTGAACTTAATTCTTTATTTAAGGAGTCGAACTTCTCCTTCATATTTCTAAGCTTATTTTTTAAATATGTTTGGGCTTTCAAAAAAGAAACTATCTCAGCCTGGAGCTGAGAAACTACCTTCTCTTTTCCCTTCAATAAACTCTCTTTCAAATAAAGTCTCTCTCTTAGTTGAGAAATCTCCCTTTCTGCTTCTTGAAGTTCTGAGGAAAAACTGGTGGGAACTTCTTTTTTGGCTAATTCTATCTTAAGAAGGCTATTCTCATCCTGTAGTTTTCTCAGTAAAACTTCCTTTATCTGGACTGCCTTCTTTAAATCCTCTAACTTTTTATTTAGTTTGTCAATTTCCTGAAAATCCAATTGAATCTTTTTAAGCATCTCTTCCTGCTCATGTGAATAATCAGCAATCTGTTTATTCAAATTTTGAATTATTCTTTCTTTATCTTTCAGCTCATCCCTCAAATCTTTTATTTCCTTTTCCAGTTTATCTTCTAAACGCTCCTTTTCTTTAATAGCACCAAGGTAATTTTTCTTTTCCTTTCTGAGTTTACCAGTATCTTCCTCAAGCCTTTCTCTAAAACTCTCCTCCTTCTTAAGCTTATTCTCGAGTTGAGATATTAAACGATTCTTCTGAATAACCCGATTATTAAGACTCTCTAATTCTTTATTTAAAGCCTTGATTTCTTCCTCAGCCTGAGAATACTTCTTAATATAATTATTAAGCTGGGTATTAAGTGAATCTATTTCTTTTCTAAGCTTCTTCCTCTCCTCATTACTTCTTTCTGTATATCTTCTTTCTTCTTTTATCTTCTTATCAAGAAAACTAATTTTTTCTCTCAAATCCTCATTCTCTTTCTTAAGAGTTTGAATTTGAGAAGATAAGGAGTTATTTTCTTGAGACAAAGTTTCTAATTTTTTATTTAAGTTATCAATCTGAATATCTTTCTTATTTAAACTCTCTTTAAATTCCTTTTCTTTCTGGGTATACTCAGTAATTTTTTTATTTAACTCTTTAATAAGCTTTTCTTTTCCACCTAAAGATACTTCTTGCCTCTCAGCTAAAGAATTAAGCTTCTCGTTAAGAGAGGTAACCTCTCTTTCTTTCTCTTTAAGTTGAGAAGTAAGTTTTCTCAATTTTTCTCTATCTTCTTTAAGCTTATTAGTAAGTTCAGCAATCTTAGCTTTATTCTTTTCAATCTGAAAAATTAACTCCTTTTCTCTCTTATTTTGCTCATTCAATCTTTGAGAATATTCGTTAATCTTTTCCTGTAGAAGCTCTATCTGGTTCTCTCTCTCTTCTAACTCTTTACCTAATTTTTCTATTAATTTTTCTATTACCTGAGAAGAATTCTCAGAGTCTAACTGAGAGGGAGCTTGTGAATTTAAAGACTCTGTCTTTAAATCTTTTACTAACAGCAAAGAGAAACAGGGGGGAGCTATAAGTAAAAGAAGGGAAGAGAAAATTAAAAGTCTTAAGTTTACTCTCATACTTTAACAAAAATTATACTTTTTCTTTTAGATATCGTCAAATAGTTTTCTAAAGAAATTTAGGAAGGCGCAGAAGAAAGATAACGCTCAATAATATGAAAAAAATCAGGCTAAAGAGGGCTATTCTGTAGCTGAAGTCTCCCCAAGAAGAAGTAAAGAAAAGAATACTTCCCCAAAATAGAGGGCCCAATATCCCCGAAAGATAACCTATTAAGTTAAACAGGCCAAAGGCTAACCCTAACTCTTCTTTCTTTACCAACCTGACTACCAAGGCTCTACAGACCACCCAAACTCCTCCCAAACTTACTCCTGCTAAAGCTCCTATTACCCAAAAGAAAGGCCTATCCAAAAGACTTCCTCCTAAAAAACATACTCCCCAAAGGATAAACACAGCTAAAAGAGAGTTTCTATAACCTAAATAATCACTGATAGACCCAAAAAATAGACTCCCCCCCAGGGCAAAAAAAGCAGAAAAAATTATCAAATTTATTACTTCTTCTGAAGAAAAGCCAAAAACCTTACTGGCATATACAGACATAAAAAGAATCACTACATTTATTGCGCTAAACCCAAAAAATGCTGACTTTAAAAGGTTTATGAAATCCTTTGATTGAGAGAAAATTTTCTTGGCTTGGGAAAAAAATTGGAAAAAAGTTTTTCCGGGAATCCCCTCATCAGAAATAACCTCTTTTTTCTCCTTTACAAAAAACATGCAAGGAAAAGAAAATAGCAAAAATAAAATCCCGGTAAGGAAAAATACTCCTCTATACCCCTGATTTAAAAATACTGGCTTACTAAGATACAAGGCTAAAATTGCTCCCGAATAACCAAACATCCTTCCTAAACCTGAGATAAACCCTACATTTTCCGGCGAACTGACTTGAGCTAAAAGAGAATTGTAAAAGATTACCCCCATCTGCACCCCCATATTAGCCAGAGAAAAAAATACTAAGCTCAAAATCACTTCTTCGGAAAATCCTAAAAGAAGTGTAAAGAAAATAGCAATAAGAGTAAAATATACCAAGAATCTTCTGTGTTTAGTTTCTCTATCAGCAAGATTACCCAGGAAAGGGCCAAATATTGCTACCAAAACTAAAGATAACCCAAAAGCTATACTGTAAAAAATCTCAGGTGTATTCTTCTCTAAAGTAAGCCAGCGCACAAAATATAAAGATACTATATTTAAGGCAAAAAACTGATTAGCTAAATCATATAAAGCCCAAGAAAATATAACTAATCTACTCACTGTCTAAAGTCTCTTTAAACCACTCAACCAGTTGAGATAAAAATTGTTGGGGATAACTCCGATAAAGGTCCTCAGCATGAGAGCCTTGAGGAAATATATAGACCTTCTTCTTTCCCTTATAAACCTGAGCCAGTTTAAAGGTGTGCTCTTTATCTATTATCGGGTCTAAACCCCCTTGAAGGAAAAGGATGGGAATATTATTAATCTTTTTAATATTTTCTAGGGGCACTCCCTTTTTAAGAAAAGGGAAACCCAAAAGCACCCCCAGATTCAAATCTAAACTCCTCAAAGCCAGTCTTAACGCTCCAAGAGTATAAAACCGGAATTCAACCTTAGAGAAGGAAGAAGGGCTACTAACCAAAGCCAGAGAACTCACCCCCTCTTGATCTTGGGCTAAACAATTGATAGCCACCAGGGCAGAGAGAGAAAAGGCTAAAATCCCAATTCTTGGGTAAAGCCTCCTCAAATGATTTAAAACCAGAATAAAGGCTAGTTCTTCCTGCTTGGCTCCAAAAGTAAAGAACCCCCGAGACTTCCCGTGCCCGGGCATATCTACACAGAAAACATCAAAGAACTTAGAAAGGTTCCTCTGTAACGACTTAAATATCCGAGTATCCTTACTCTGGAAAAACCCGGGAAGAATTAATACTACCTTTTGACGGGGCAAGAAAATTCTTCTTACGCTTATAGATAAACCCCCTTCCTTTAGGAAAAAATCTTTAACCTCCAAGGTTATAACCCCTCTCCCTTAAAGTCTCTACCTTCCAGTAAGAAGAAATATCCCCTCCTAAGAAGTGGCTTGCTAACTTTCTGGCTTCTGAGAAGTCTTCCTTAAATTTAGAAGGAACAAGATAGATAACATGGATGAGATTTTTGCTTTGCCAGTCTACTTTTGTCCTTTGAGAATCCACGTAAGGGGAGCCTACCACTCCTTGAGAATCAACCAAGACTATCTTGCTCTTACAGTTTATAAGCCTTGCGTTAATCCCTAAGTATTCCTCAGATTCTCTTCCTTCTCTTATTACTAAATCTCCCTTAATCTTATCAGAGTCGTATATCCCCATGGCTAACTTATACTTTAAAGAAAGAAGGTTTATTAAATCTACAGCATTATTTATAAAGGTTATCTCCTTATTAAGAAGTAATCTTCTTAAGAGAGCCTCAGAAGAGGGCCGGTAGCGAGCCGGGTCTAACCCTAAAGCCTTAAAAGCCTGGCGAGTCAAAGAAATATTCTCCTGATTTTTCAGGGTTTCTAAGGAATAATTCTTAAGTATTGAGGCTTTCTCTTTCTCAAAAGCCTGGAGAAATTCTGAAGAGAAAGGAACTATCTCTATCCCCCTAAACTCTGCCCAAAAGAAGTTGAACGAAGGAAGTTTCTCTCTTAAAGAACTTTCTATACTTAACCTTCCCATCCAATCTTTACTCTTAGGGCCTCCTTAAATCTACAGATACTACAGATTTCTCTATTGGTCGGCTCTCCACAGATTTTACATTCTCTTAAAGGCTCCTGGAAAGAAGACTCTATCTCTATCTTTTCTAAACCTCTTACTAGGCCTAGTTTAAAGTCGGGAATCTTCTCATCAATACTTCTTAAAATTTCAGTCCATTTATCCTTCCTTAAAAAATAGGAACAGCGGGAGCCCCCTGCAACTGTTATCCCCCGGAATTTGGTATAAGCAAGATTTTCTGCTTCCAAAGTTTCAAATAAAGGCCTTATCCGGGTTATTACCTTAGGATGGTTGGATTCAGTCATAGGCTTAAATTTAGAAATCCAGTCAAAATTTCCTGAAAGCCAGTTTTTAAAAAAGAACCTTACGATATCATCAGCACAGTGGCCAGTAGCCAGTTTATTAAAACCTTTTTCTCGGGCAAATTTATTTAAGATATATCTCTTAATTGCCCCACAGCTTGAACATAGAGGTCTCCTTGAAAATTTTAAAGATTCCTCTAAGTCAAAGGGGAGCTCTAAATACTCTCTAAAACTCAAAAAATAAAAAGGAATTCCTCTTTCTTCACAAAATGTCTTTATTACTGCTTCTGTCCTTATATTAGTACAGGCATTAACTCCCACATCCAAGTGAATCACTGCCAGGTTAAACTTAATAATTTTAGCTAATCTAGCCAAAACATCAGCGCAACTTAAACTATCCTTTCCTCCCGAAACTGCTATTAAAACCCTATCCTGAGGTTCAATAAGGTTAAACTTCTTCACTACTTTCTCTACTCTTCTCTGGTAATGAGTTATAAAACAATCCCGGCAAAACTTATAAAGTATCTTAACTTCAGCTGGCTTTTTACAGGAAACGCACTTCATCCTAATTACTTATTTAATTGAGAAAACTTCTCTTTGTAAATATTAAAAGCAGATTCCCCAAAAAGAACAAACCTTATTTTTTTAACCTTTTTTAATTTAGGAGCTAACTCTTTTACAGTATTAAAAACTACCTCTACCGCTTCTTCCAAAGGATAGCCAAAAATCCCACAGGATATAGCAGGAAAAGCAATAGAAACAATACCTTTCTCTTCAGCTAACTTTAAAGAGTTTTTATAGCAGTTAGAAAGTAACTCCGGTTCAGGTTTATCCTTCCCGTAAACTGGACCTAAAGTATGAATAACATATTTATTAGGAAGATTATAACCAGAAGTGACGACTGCTTCGCCTACTTTTATAGGAGCAAGAGTCTTTGCTTCTTCATAAAGTTTCCGACCAGCTGCTTTATGAATGGCCCCTGAAGCTCCCCCTCCGGGGGTTAAGTAAGCATTAGCCGGATTGACTATAGCCTCTATATCTTTTTGGTTAGTAATATCTCCTCTTATAATCTCTACTGCTAAATCAAAAACTTTAACCTCCATAACTAAACCTCCTTATACTATAACTAGCTATAATAAATATTATCCCTTTTCTCTTTTCTCCTCCTTTTTTCTTCATCCTAATCCCAAAATATAACAAAATTTATTGCTATAGCAATTAAAATTGTTAACATTTGTTTCAAGTTAAGTTTTCTTATTAAAGGTTTGTTCTTTTCTTCTGCTAAAATTCTATATTAAATTTTAA
>QNCG01000036.1 GCA_003644445.1 Candidatus Duberdicusella sinuisediminis
ATATTGCGAGAGAGATTTCCTGAGGTGAACGAAGGGATATTTAATTTACCTCCCATAAGACTTGAGGGACTGCTGTCTATATGTTATAACAAGGGTGGATACCATGTGCCTAAACCTGTCCAACATCCTTGAAAAAGTGCTTGACAAAAGCCTATCTTTAACCTAAACTAAGAGCAACCTTTAATCTGGTCCAGTGAGGCCAGAAAGGAATTATGATGAACTTAAACCAATTTATTAGCCAGAAATACCCACCTAAAAAGGTGGGATTTTTTTTGTCTAGTTATGGCTTACAGAGAAAAATCTAAGATATTAGGAGAAAAAGAAATAGAGAAGATAATCAAAAGACTTACTCACCAGATTTTAGAGAAGAATCTTTGTTTAGAGGAAGTTTGTCTGGTAGGAATTCAGAGAAGAGGGGTTTTTTTAGCCGAAAGGATAAAAAGGTTAATCTCAGAGATAGAAGGCAAAGTTCTTCCCTTAGGGGTAATTGACATAACTTTGTATAGAGATGACCTTACAGCTATCGGTCCTGCTCCCCAGGTTGGGAAAACCGAGATTAATTTTGACATAAATAACAAAATAGTAATCTTAGTAGACGATGTTTTATTTACTGGAAGAACTGTAAGGTGTGCCTTAGATGAGGTAATAGATTTTGGCCGACCCAAGAGGATTGAGTTAGTAGTCTTAATTGACAGGGGCCACCGCGAACTTCCCATAAGAGCAGACTTTGTAGGAAAAAATCTCCCCACTTCTAGTTCAGAGATAGTAGAGGTAAGGCTTAAAGAATTAGATGGTAAAGACGAAGTAGTGATATTAGAGAAAGACGCTTAAGATGGGAGAGTGGCAAAGAAAACACCTTTTAGGCCTCAAAGATTTAAGCCGGGAAGAAATAGAAGTTATTTTAAATTCAGCCCAGGCTTTTAAGGAAGTTTCAGAAAGAGAGGTTAAAAAAGTTCCTGCCTTAAGAGGGAAAACCGTAGTTAACCTCTTTTTTGAACCTTCCACCCGCACTAAGACTTCTTTTGAGTTAGCCGCCAAAAGACTCAGTGCTGATGTAGTAAATTTTTCTTCTTCGGGAAGTAGCCTTTTTAAAGGAGAGACTATTTTAGACACCCTTAAAAATATTGAGGCTTACTCTGTGGACATCTTTGTGCTCAGGCACAGTGTTTCAGGAGTAGCTTTTTACCTTTCTCAGAGGACGACTTCCTCAGTAGTAAATGCTGGCGATGGCCAAAACGAACACCCCACCCAAGCCCTCTTAGATATGTTTACGGTAAGAGAAAAATTAGGCAGTTTAGAGAATTTAAAGGTGGCTATAATCGGAGATATTTATCATTCCCGGGTGGCTCGTTCTAATATCTGGGGTTTTAGTAAGTTTTCTTCCTCAGTCTATGTTTGTGCCCCCAAGACCCTTATTCCTAAATACTTTGATAATTTACCCTGTAAAATCACCTATTCTTTAAAAACTGCTTTAAGTCAGGCTCAAGTAGTGATTATGCTCAGAATTCAAAAGGAGAGAATGAAAGAGAGGTTTTTTTCTTCACAAAGAGAGTATGTGAAGTACTATTCTTTGAATGAGGAAAATTTAAAATTTTTGCCTCCCGAAGCTTTAGTTTTACATCCTGGCCCAGTAAACTGGGACATTGAAATAGCCTCTTCTTTAAAAGAGAAGGTCTCTAATTTAATCTTAGAACAGGTAAGTAATGGTTTAGCAGTAAGAATGGCTGTGCTTTATCTTTTAGCTGAAAAAAGAAGTTATGAAGTTATTGATTAAGCAGGGAGTAATTGTTAATCCCGATTTTAAAAAGAGGGCTGATATTTTAATCGAGAATTCACAAATATCCCGGATAGAAGAGAATATTTCTGAACAGGGGGCAGATAAGATAATTTCGGCTGAGGGAAAATTTATCTTCCCTGGTTTTATTGATTTACATACTCATTTAAGGACGCCGGGCAGAGAAGACGAAGAAGATTTACTTTCGGGAAGCCTTTCAGCCACTAAAGGAGGTTTTACTACTCTTTTATCTATGCCTAATACTATCCCTCCTATTGATAATTATGAGATAGCCCTAAGGATAAGAAAAGAAGCTGAAAAAATCGGTTTAGTAGATATATATCCTGTAGGAGCTATTACCAAAAACAGGGAGGGAAAAGAAATTTCGGAATTTGGGTTTTTAGCTGAGGCGGGGTGTTTAGCTGTAAGTGATGATGGCTTTCCCCTTAAGGAGACTTCTCTTCTGAGGAGGGCTTTAGAGTATGCAGAAAACTTTAATCTCTTGGTAATTTCTCACTGTGAAGATTTGTCTTTATCTGGAGGAGGATTAATCCGGGAATCTCCCCTTTCTGCAGAGTGGGGTATTCCTTCAGTGCCGGAGATTTCTGAAACCGTAGATTTAGTCCGGCAGATAGAAGTGGCAAGATATTTAAACTCTCGAGTCCATTTTGCTCATATAAGCAGTAAGCGTTCGGCTGAACTTATAAAGAGGGCAAAAGAAGAAGGAATAAATATTACAGCTGAGACTTGTCCACATTATTTTACCTTCAGTTTAAAGGAGATAGAAGAGAGTGGCTTTTCTCCTTTATATAAGGTAAATCCACCTTTAGGAAGAGAAGAAGATAAATTAGCCTTAAAGGAAGCCTTAAAAGAAGGGGTAATTGATGTAATAGCTACTGACCACGCTCCCCACACTTATTTAGAAAAAGAGGTAGATTTTAAATCAGCAGAATTTGGGATGATTGGCTTAGAATTTGCTTTGCCTTTGAGTCTGGGTTTAGTAAGAGAAGGTTTTCTGAGCTTAGAAGATTTAACCTGCAGGCTTTCTTATCGGCCAGCACAAATTTTGAACTTAAAAGACAGAGGTTATATTAAAGAAGGTTTGCGGGCAGACTTAACTATAGTGGATACAGAAAGAGAGCAGTTAATAACTAAGGAGAATATTTTTTCTAAATCCAAAAACACTCCTCTCTTAGGTAAAGTCTTAAAAGGAGAGGTTGTTTATACTATATATAAAGGTAAGATAGTTTACTCATCTTCAAGATGAGGTTTATTCTTACTAAAGAGCTGGGAAGACTTTCTCGCTGGTTGAGAATTTTGGGGTTTGATACGGTCTATTTTAAAGAAGAGAATTATTCTAAACTGCTTCTCTTAGCTTTAAGGGAAGAAAGAATAATTATTACTCGCAATAAGACTTTAGCTGAGAGAGTAGCTGCCAAAGCAGTATATTTAAAGGAAGAGAATTTACCAGAGCAGCTAAAAAAAGTTATTAAGAGGCTTAATTTAAAGATAGAAGAAAATAAGATGTTTTCCCGCTGTGTTATCTGTAATAAAAGTTTAGAGGAGATAGAAAAAGAGAAGGTAAAAGAGAGAGTTCCTGAATATGTTTACAGGACTCAAGAGGATTTTATGGAATGTCCTCAATGTAAAAGGGTTTACTGGCCGGGTTCTCACTGGCAGAATATAAGAGAAGCTTTAAATAAAGCCGGGGTTAAATGAAGTTTGTAGCTGATTTACACATTCATTCTAAATATTCTCGGGCAACCTCTCGGGATATGGAGGTGCCTAAATTAGCCCAGTGGGCCAAACTTAAAGGGATAACTCTTTTAGGTACCGGAGACTTTACCCACCATCTTTGGCTGGAGGAGTTAAAAAGGTATCTGACTCCTTTAGAAGATAAAGGTTTATTTATTTATGAGGGAGTCTACTTTGTATTATCAGGAGAAATATCCAGCATTTTTTCTCAGAAGGGGAGAGTTTACCGGGTTCATAACTTAGTATTAAGTCCTTCTTTTTCTATAATTGAAGAGATAAATAAACTTCTTTCTTTCTACGGAAATTTAGCTTCTGATGGACGGCCAATCTTAGGGATAAGTTGTGAGAAGTTAGCAGAAGAGTTATTTAAAATATCTGAGGATATTATGCTGATACCTGCTCATATCTGGACTCCTTGGTTTTCTGTTTTTGGCTCAAATTCGGGATTTAATTCTTTAGAGGAGGCATTTGGGAAGTATATAGACAAGATTACTGCCCTCGAGACGGGTTTGTCGAGCGACCCTAGTATGAACTGGAGATTATCTAAATTAGATAAATTTTCTTTAGTCTCTAATTCTGATTCTCACTCTCCTTCCCGGATTGGCCGGGAAGCTAATGTCTTTGATTGCGAGTTAAATTACTGGGAGATTAAAAAAGTTTTAGAAACAAAAGATAGAAAAAAGTTTTTATATACTATAGAATTCTTCCCGGAAGAAGGTAAATATCATTATGATGGCCACAGAAATTGTGGGGTAAGATTTCACCCTAAAGAAACTAAGATTCATAAAGGTGTTTGTCCTAAGTGTGGTAAACCTCTAACCCGGGGAGTACTCAATAGAGTAGAAGAGTTAGCTGACAGAGAAAAAGGGTTTGTCCCCCCATCAGCTATTCCTTATAAAAGCTTCGTTCCTTTAGACGAGATTATTGCTGAGGCTAAAGGGTTAAGAAAAGGAGCGAAAGAAGTAGAAAGAACCTACTTAGAGCTGGTAAATAGTTTTGGTTCAGAATTTAATATCTTAGTGGAATTAGCTGAAGAAGAATTGTTTTCTAAGCTCCCCCCAAAGATTGCTGAAGGGGTTAAAAGAGTAAGAAGGGGGAGTTTAAACATTTTGCCGGGGTTTGACGGTGAGTATGGCCAGATAAAAATATTTGGCCAAGAAGAGGAAAGAGACCAGCTCACCCTATTTTGAAAGGAGAAGTTATGAAAGTAGCTTTAATATTTTATTCTTTTTCTGGTAATACCCAAAAAGTTTTTGAATATTTAAAAGAGATTCTTTTATCTAAGGGTTGTAGTGTAGAATTTTTACAATTAAAACCAGAAAATGAACCTAAGAATTTTTTTAAACAGGGCTTTTCTGCTTTTACTAAGAAGAAGCCTAAACTGGCAGGAGAGGTTTTTTATGACCTGAAAGATTTTGATTATATAATCTTAGGAACCCCTCTCTGGGCTTTTACTCTTTCTCCAGCTTTAAGGAGTTATTTAGAAAAGGCTAAAAATCTTGAAAATAAAAGAGTAAGTTTTCTTTTTACCTATGGTTCAGGAGCAGGATTAAATAAAGCTATCCGGGAATTAAAGAGTATTTTAGAAGAAAAATCTGCCCAGGTAGAAAGTTTTGCCAGCTTAGAAGGCAAAAAGGTTAAAGAGAGAAGTTATTTAGAGGAAAAGTTAAAAAATTTTTGCGCCTGTAGCTCAAGTGGATAGAGCACAGGCCTCCGGAGCCTGGTGTGGCAGTTCGACTCTGCCCAGGCGCATAAGTAAGTAAGCCTTATGAACATTGGAGTAATTGGAGGATATAAGTGTTCTAAGAAGAACTATCAACTTGCCTATAATTTAGGCCGGCTTATAGCTAAAGAGGGCTGGGTGATAATCTGTGGCGGAGGTTCAGGGATAATGGAGGCTGTTTGTAAGGGAGCGAAAGAAGAAGGAGGCCTAACTTGTGGAATATTGCCCAGTTATACTGGAACAGAAGCCAACCCTTATTTAGATATAAAGCTTCCTACGGGTTTAGGGTATGCCCGCAATATTTTAATAGTAAGGGCTTCAGATGTTTTGATAGCTGTGGATGGTAAATACGGGACTTTATCGGAAATTGCCTTTGCTTTAAATGAGGGCAAACCTGTGTTAGGTATAAATACCTGGCCGATAAAAGGGATAAAGAAAGTTAAGTCTCCTCAGCAAGCTATAGAGAAGGTTAAAAAGTTAATATAGTTGGCTATGAAGAAGGCTTGTTTGCTATTAGAAGATGGTTTTTATCAGGAAGGTTTATCTTTGGGGGCTGAAGGCGAAACTATTGGCGAAGTAGTTTTTAATACTTCTCTGACTGGTTATCAGGAGATTTTAACTGACCCTTCTTATAAGGGCCAGATAGTCTGTATGACTTATCCTTTAATAGGAAACTACGGGATAAATTCTCAGGATGTAGAATCTTCTCAACTTCAGGTTGAGGGGTTTATTATAAAAGAAAAGAGTAAGATTTACTCTAACTGGCAGGCAGAAAAATCTTTAGAAGAATATTTAAAAGAAAATAATATTGTAGGCATTGAAGGTGTAGATACCCGGGCAATAACTAAACACTTAAGAGTAAAAGGTTCTATGAGAGGAATAATTTCTACAACTGATTTTAACTTAGAGAGTTTGAAAGAAAAGTTGGAAAAATCCCCCTCGATAGTAGGCAGAGACCTGGTAAAGGAAGTTTTTAATAACCAGGTTTACGAATGGGAGCAACCCTTAATCTCTGAGTTTAATCCCCTAATTTCTCCTCAGGGCAAAGCCGTAGTTATAGATTGTGGGGTTAAATTTAGTATATTGAGAAATCTTAAAGTTTATTTTGAGAAAGTAATAGTTACTCCTCCGGTAATTTCCTTGGAAAAGATTTTAGAATTCCAGCCTCAGGGGATTTTATTCTCTAACGGCCCCGGAGACCCTGAACCAGTAAGTTATGCCATAGATTTAGCTAAAAAGATAATTGCTAATTTAGAGAAAGAGAAATTAAATTTAGGAGTTATGGGGATATGTTTAGGCCATCAGATTCTTGGTTTAGCTTTAGGGGCTAAGACTTATAAGTTAAAATTTGGCCATCACGGAGGAAACCACCCGGTAAAGGATTTAAGAACCGGTAAAATTGACATAACTTCTCAGAACCATAATTTCTGTGTAGATAGTCAGAGCCTTCCTGAGGATATAGAGATAACCCATATTAATCTCTATGATAATACTCCTGAGGGTATGGCTCATAAGAAGCTTCCTTTATTCAGTGTTCAATTTCATCCTGAGGCTGGTCCCGGTCCTTTTGATGCTCGCTATATATTTGGCAGGTTTAAAGAGATATGCCTAAGAGAGAAGACATAGAAAAAATTCTTATAATTGGTTCAGGTCCAATCATAATTTCTCAGGCTTGCGAATTTGACTATTCAGGCACTCAAGCCTGTAAAGCCCTTAAATCTGAAGGTTATAAAGTCGTACTTCTTAATTCTAATCCTGCTACTATTATGACTGACCCTGAATTTGCTGACTCCACTTACATAGAGCCTATTACTGTAGAGGTCTTAGAAAAGATTATCCAGCAGGAAAAACCTCAGGCTTGCCTTCCTACTTTAGGGGGTCAGACTGCTTTAAACGTGGCTTTTTCTGCTAGCAAAAAAGGTATATTTAAAAAATATAATGTAGAGCTTATTGGAGCAAATGAGGAGGCTATTGCTAAAGCTGAGGATAGAAAGCTTTTCAAACAAGCTATGGAGTCAGCAGGGATAGGTTTGCCTAAGTCGAAAGTGGTTTATTCCTTAGAAGAAGCAAAGTCCGCTTTAAAAGACATAGGCCTTCCTTGTGTGATTAGGCCTGCTTTTACTCTGGGAGGCACCGGCGGAGGTATAGCTTTTAACGAAGAAGAGTTTGAGCAGATTGTGGAGTTAGGGCTTAAGTTGAGTTTGATTAAAGAGGTCTTGATTGAGGAAGCAGTCTTGGGCTGGAAAGAATACGAATTAGAAGTTATGCGGGATAAAAACGACAATGTAGTAATTATCTGTTCTATAGAAAATTTTGACCCTATGGGTATCCATACCGGAGATTCAATTACTGTGGCTCCTGCTCAGACTTTGACTGACCAAGAGTATCAAATGATGCGGACGTTAGCTATTAAAGCCATAAGAGCAATTGGAGTTGAGACCGGAGGCTCTAATATTCAGTTTGCGGTTAATCCTTCTGATGGGAGAATAGTTATAATTGAGATGAACCCCCGGGTTTCTCGGAGTTCAGCCTTAGCTTCTAAAGCTACAGGTTTCCCTATTGCCAAGATTGCTGCCAAGTTAGCAGTAGGTTATAGTTTAGAAGAGATTCCCAATGACATTACTAAAGAAACTCCTGCTTCTTTTGAGCCGACTATAGATTATTGCGTAGTGAAAGTTCCTCGTTGGGCTTTTGAGAAGTTTCCTGGGGCTGAGCCCGTATTAACTACTTCTATGAAGTCAGTAGGCGAAGTTATGGCTATTGGCCGAACTTTTAAAGAAGCTCTCCAAAAGGCTTTAAGAGGCTTGGAGATAGGTAAGAATGGTTTAGAATCAGTTATTGACGAGAGAAGGTATAAAGTCCAGCCTCAAGAAGTAGAGGCAGAAGTGAAAGCCAAACTCCTTACCCCCAATCCTCAAAGAATCTTTTATATTGGCGATGCTTTTAGGTTGGGTTTTTCAGTAGAAGAGGTTTATCAACTTACTAAGATAGATAGGTGGTTTTTAAGTAATATAAAAGAGATAATTGACTTTGAGAGTTCTCTTAAACTCTATCGGGGTTTAGACCCCCGCACTTTAAGGAAAGCTAAGGAGTTAGGCTTTTCTGATATCCAGATTGCCAGGATATTAAATATAAATCCTGCTAAGATTTCTTCTTTTCGGGAAAAACACTCAATTTCCCCGGTCTATAAATTTGTAGATACCTGTGCCGGAGAATTTCAGGCTTATACTCCTTATTATTATTCTACTTATGAATATGAAGAAGAAGTTTTCTCCAACAGAAAGAAGAAAGTAATTATTTTAGGTGGAGGCCCTAACCGGATTGGCCAGGGTATTGAATTTGACTATTGCTGTGTTCACGCTTCTTTTGCCTTAGGAGAAGAAGGTTTACTTTCAATTATGGTAAATTGTAATCCTGAGACAGTTTCTACTGATTACGATACTTCGGACAGGCTCTATTTTGAACCGATAACCTTAGAGGATGTCTTAAATATTATAAGAAAGGAAAATCCTTTAGGAGTAATCCTTCAATTTGGAGGCCAAACCCCTCTTAACTTAGCTTTGGGCTTAGAGAAAGCCGGAGTAAAGATTTTAGGCACCCAGGCTTCTTCCATTGACTTAGCTGAAGACAGAGAAAAGTTTAAAAAACTTCTTCATAGGTTAGGACTTAAACAGGCTCCCTCAGGCATAGCTTATTCTTTCTATGAGGCCAAGAAGATTGCTAAGGAGTTAGGTTTTCCAGTAATGGTCAGGCCTTCTTATGTCTTAGGAGGCAGGGCCATGGAGATAGTTTATGAAGAGGAGGTCTTAGAGAGATTTATAAGAGAAGCAATTTTAGCTTCTCCTAACCAACCTATTCTTATTGATAAATTCTTAGAAGATGCTATTGAGGTAGATGTAGATATGATTGGGGATGGAGTAAATTTTGTTATTGGTGGTATTTTAGAGCATATTGAAGAAGCAGGGGTTCATTCCGGAGATTCAGCGATGTGCCTTCCTCCTTATAGCCTGCCTGACTCTATGATAGAAAAAATAAGAAAGGCTACCTATTCTTTGGCTAAAGAGCTGAAAATAGTAGGCCTTATGAATATCCAGTATGCAGTAAAAAACGAAGAACTTTTTGTCCTGGAGGTAAACCCCCGGGCTTCAAGGACTATCCCCTTTGTTTCTAAATCTATAGGAGTGCCTTTAGCTAAACTGGCTACTAAGGTAATGTTGGGCAGAAGCTTAAGAGAGCTAGGTTTTACTGAGGAAATTATCCCAGCTTATACCTGTGTTAAAGAATCAGTCTTTCCCTTTAACCGGTTTACGGGCATAGACATAATTTTGGGCCCAGAGATGAAATCTACCGGAGAAGTAATGGGCATAGATGAGAGTTTTGCTAAGGCTTATCTTAAAAGTCAAATTTCAGCTGGACAATTTCTTCCCAAAAAGGGGAGAGTATTTATCAGCGTGAAGAATAGTGATAAGAGAGCAATTGTTTTTATTGCCAAGGGGTTAAGGGATTTGGGTTTTGAGATTTTAGCTACTGAAGGCACAGGAAAAGTTTTAAAGAGTAATGGCATCCCCTGTTTAGTTTTACCAAAAGTTTCTGAGGGAAGACCCAATATTTTAGATTATATAAAAGACAAAAAAGTTAATTTAATTATTAATACTCCCTCAGGAAGAATCCCCCGTCAGGATGAGATTAAGATTCGTTCCGAAGCTGTAAAGCACGAGATACCCTGTATTACTACAATTTCCGGAGCCCAGGCTTCTCTGTCAGCAATCGAAGTTTTTAGGAGAGAGGATTTTCAGGTAAAGCCCATACAAATTTATCATAAAGAGGTTAGTAAATGAAAGTAATTAAAGTTAATACCCGCCAGAGGGAGGAGTTTGTAGATATCACCCCAGAGGTAGAATCTGTAGTCAGAGAATCTAAAATAAAAGAAGGAGTTTGTTTTATTTTTTCTCCTCATACTACTGCTGGCATTACTATAAATGAAAATGCTGACCCTTCAGTTAAAAGAGACCTATTAAATCATCTTAAAAAAATAGTTCCCTTTTCTGGTGACTATTCCCATTCTGAAGGAAATGCTGATGCTCACATAAAAGCTTCTCTCTTGGGAAATTCCTTGGCAGTATTAATAGAAGGAGGGAATCTGGTTTTAGGAACCTGGCAGGGAATTTATTTCTGTGAATTTGATGGACCCCGCCAGCGCAAAGTCTATGTATATTTTTTGCCGGCTTTTAAGTAGGGGTTTTAAACTAAAAACTTCTCGGTTAAGTGTAGGTTAACTTTTAGGTCTGAATAGAAAGGAGTCAATATGCCTGAATTGCCGGAAGTAGAAACTATAAGAAGAGACTTAGAAAAGAGAGTTCTTAATAAAAAAATAGTAGAAGTCAAAATAATCAAGAAAAAGGTTATTAAAGAACCCAACCTTTTTAAGTTTAAGAAAGGTTTAGAGGGAGAAAGGGTAAGAGAAATTCTCAGGAAGGCTAAGGTTTTAATCCTTAAGTTAAGAGATGATAAATTCTTAATAATCCACTTAAGAATCTCAGGCTGGCTTCTCTACGGAGAAGAAGACCAAAAAGCCAGAGTAGTATTTAAATTTTCTGACGGGAAATTTTTAAATTATATGGACCAAAGGCTTTTAGGTGAATTAAGATTAAGAAAAGATTTTAAAGATTTAAAATTTATAAAAGAGTTAGGCCCTGAGCCTTTTGAATTTAAGGAAGAAGAGTTTAAAAAAATAGTGAGTTCTAAAAAGACAAAAATCAAAGTTCTCTTAATGGACCAGACTTTAATCTCAGGAATAGGCAATATCTATGCCCAAGAAGCTTTATTCCGAGCCAGGATTTCTCCCTTAAGAGAGAGTAGCTCTTTGTCTTCGCAAGAAATTTCTCTTCTTTTCAAGAGTATTTTAGAGGTTTTAAAAGAAGCTATAAAATACAGAGGTTCCTCAGTAGATGCTTATCGGGATATCCAGGGCAGAGAAGGCGGAATGGAGCAGAGGCTTAAAGTTTATGGCCGGCAGGGAAAACCCTGTTTTGTCTGTAAAACTCCTATTAAGAAAATTACCTTAGGGGGAAGAGGAACCTGTTTTTGTCCTAAATGCCAAAAGTAAGATGTTAAATAATGAAGGAAGTTGTCCTTTCCCTTTCAGAAAAGAAAATTCTAAATTTGATATCTCCCCTTAAAGATTCTCCAGGAGTCTTTCTGGATACAAATTATCCCGATAAAGAGAATCTTAAGTCTTATTTATTCATTAGGCCAGTAAAAATACTTCTCTATAGATTGGGCCAGGATTTAG
>QNCG01000037.1 GCA_003644445.1 Candidatus Duberdicusella sinuisediminis
GTTCAGAAAGTTCTTTTTTATAGAATTGGTAGAGTTTAGTTCCCGGCACAGGAGAAAATTCAGCCAAAGAGACCCTTGCTCCTTGTTGATGTAAGAATTCCACTTCTTTTTTTAATTCTTCTAAGTCCTGATGGGGAAATCCCAAAAGAAGATAGACACTAAATTCCCCCTCTTTAAAACCAGCTTTCTTAAGGATTTTAATAGCCCGAGTTAAATCTTCAATATTTACTTTATCGCCCCATTCTTTTTGAAGAGTAGGATTAAGAGTTTCTAAGCCAAAATGGGGATTTACAAAGTTGGTTTCTTTTAAAAGAACAGCTACCTCTTTGTCTAAAAATCTTAAATGGAGAGCATTAGGGGTATGAAATCTTAAAGAAAGTTTAAGTTTTTTAAGTTGAGAAAGAAGTTTTTTTATAGAAGATTGTTCGTAGAGTAAGGCTTCGTCGTAAAAGACAAAGTCTCTTATGCCTTTTTGATAATAGTTTAATATGAAATTTAAGATTTTTTCTTCAGGTACCCTAAAGAAACCTTTAAATAATCTTTTTATAGCGCAATAACTACAATTGAAAGGACACCCCCAACTTGTTCTTAAGACTACATAGTCAAGCTGAGAATAAAAATAATTATAATCCGGTAAAGTAGAGAAAAGTTCAGAAAAGTCAAACTCTACCCCAAGAAGGTTAAAAAAATCTTGAAGTTTATCGGCTTTAAATACAAAGTCAGCCTGACTAAATTTATTAGCGTGATTAAAACAAAGGGTAGGGTAAGTGCCCCCTAAAATTATTGGGGTTTTAGGGTATTTTTCTTTCAAAATCTTTATAACTTCAAAAACTCCTGGATACCAGTAAGTCATAGAAGAGCTGATGAGAATAAAATCTTTTTCTTCATTTTTTAATCTTCTTTGGAATTCTTGAGGAGTTATTCCGTAGCGTTTAAAATAACGTTTTACTCCTTTAAGAACTGGAGGTTGGGGAATAATTTCTTCAGGATACTTTCCCCGGCCAAACCTATCCCTTTTTATCTTTTCCAGGCAGTCTATATATTCTATATTTATATTAGGTTTTTTTCTTTTTAAGTAGGTTAAAATTACTAAGAATCCGTAAGGCTTAAGCCAGAAATCATAAGCAGCACAGTCTATAATCCAGGGGTTTACTGCTAAGAGATTCATCTTCCTACATTATATCTTAAAAGTTTTTCTCTACAAAGAAGTAACTTCTTTTAAAGATTTTAATCTAAGAAGCTTAAATTTCTGGGTAATAGAGAAAATTCTGGATAGGATTTGAAAACTTATCTTTCTGTGTTATAATTTTTCTATGGTTAGCCCTCAAGAGCTTCTATATACCCAGACTCACGAATGGGCAAAGATAGAGGATAATACAGTTAAGATAGGGATAAGCTTTTACCTTCAATCTCACTTAGGAGAAATTACCTTTTTAGAACTTCCTCCTTTAGGTAGAAGAGTAAAACAATTTGAAAAAATAGCTGTAATTGAAGCAATGAAGGCAGTAGTAGATATTCATAGTCCTTTATCTGGAGAAGTTATCCAGATAAATGAGAAGTTAAAAGAAACTCCCCAATTAATAAATAGCTCTCCTTATCAGGAAGGTTGGCTTCTTGTCCTAAAGATAGAAAACCCTGAAGAAAAGTCCCAGTTGATGAGTTTTGAGGAATATGAAAAATTCTTGCAGACAACAGGCTAATACTTTCTAAAAATAATCTTAGGTATGAAAACCTGGAGATTTATCCAGTCAGATTTTAGTCCTGCTTTTCAAAATATGGCTTATGACGAAGCTCTTTTTTTAAACTACCCAGTTAACCGCCAGCCTTTATTGAGAATATACGGATTTAGTTCTCTTAGTTTTTCTCTGGGCTATTTTCAGAAAACTTCCGAGGTTTTAGACTGGCAAAAATGTTTAAAAGAAGGCTTAACCCTGGTAAGAAGACCCACAGGAGGGGGGTTAATTTTTCACAGCCAAGAACTTACTTACAGTATAGTCTGCTCTAAACAGGATTTAGGCTTTAGAAAGGAAGCAGTTAAAAGAGAAATTATTGAATTTCTTTGCTCGTTTCTTCTTAAATTCTATAGAAAATTAGGACTTAAACCCTATTTTTGCTTTGAAACTAAAAATCACTTAGAAAATAAGAATTCTTCTTTCTGTCTTCTCAGAAAAAGTGTTTACGATGTTTTAATTGAAGGTAGAAAAATCGGAGGCTATGCTCAAAAAATAAGCAAAGGAATAATCCTTCAGCAGGGGATAATACCTTTTAGAGTAGAGATAGAAAAGATTAAAAAATTTGTAAAAGAGCCTTTAGAAAAAGAGGATAAAACCTATACCTTTTTGGAAGAATTATTAGGAAGAAATTTAAGTTTTAAAGAACTAAGTTATCTGGTAAAAGAATCATTAGAAGAAGTTTTAAATTGTCAATTAAAGAAAGATTATTTTAATTCTCAGGAATGCAGTTTAGCAAATTACCTATTGAGAAAGTATGAAAGTTTAGAGTGGAACATCTACCGCAACTTACCAGAAAATTTTTATGAAGAAGCCTTCTTGGTTAAATAAGAAAATAGATTTTGAGAAGTGTATCAAAGTAAAAAGAATTCTTAGAAAGTTTAATTTACATACCATCTGTGAAGAAGCAATGTGTCCTAATATTTCTGAATGTTTCTTTAAAAAAGCAGTAAGCTTTCTTCTCTTAGGAAATGTCTGTTCTTATAATTGTAAGTTCTGCGCTGTTAAGAAAGGAAAGCCGTTATCACCCGATACTCAGGAGCCGAAAAATATCGCCCGAGTAGTAAAACTTTTAGGAATTAAAGGAGTAGTTTTAACTAGTGTCTGCCGACCAGATTTAGAAGATGAAGGCCTATCTCAATTTCTTAAAACTATTAAAGAAATCAGAAAATTAACTCCCCAAGTATTGATAGAAGTCCTTATTCCTAATTTTTCTCAAAAGAGCTTAATAGATAATTTAATTAAAGAACATCCTCAAATAATAGCTCACAATTTAGAAACGGTAGAGAGACTGCATCCTTCAGTGAAAAAGGGAACCAGTTATAAAGATTCTTTAAAATTACTTAAGTTAATAAAAGAAAAAGACAAAACCATCTTCACTAAAAGTGGGCTTTTACTGGGTATAGGAGAAAAACCCAAAGAAGTAATAAAGACTCTTATAGACTTACGAAAAGTTAATTGTGATTTTTTAAGTTTAGGTCAATATTTAAGACCTTCTCCTGAAAAAATGGAGGTAAAAGAATATTTACCCTTAGAAAAATTTAACTTCTACCGAGAAAAGGCTTTAGAATTAGGGTTTAAGCATGTAGAAAGTTCTCCTTATGTTCGCTCTTCTTATAAAGTTCTTTCTTACTTTTCATAAAAATGTTATTTGAGAAGTTTAAAACATTTATAGAAGAAAATAATCTTGTTAAAGAGAAAGAGAAACTCATGTTGGGAGTTTCGGGGGGTCCTGACTCTGTCTTCTTACTTATTATGTTTTCTAAATTAAAGGAGTTAAAAAAAATTGATTTTATTACCGTTCATTTTAACCATTCTTTAAGAAAATCTGCTGACAGAGAAGAAGAATTCGTAAGAAATTTCTCTAAAAATTTAAATATAAAATTTGTAAGTGAGAAGAAAGAAGTTAAAAAACTCTATAAGGGTGATTCCCTAGAACAGACCGCTCGAAACTTAAGGTACGACTTTTTCTTAAAGATAGCCCGCAGGTACAAAATAAAAAAACTAGCCTTAGCTCACCATAAAGATGACTTAGTAGAAACTGTACTTTTAAGAATTTTTAGAGGCACTGGCCTTTTGGGGTTAAGAGCAATATTGCCTCTCTCTAAATATAAAAATCTTACTGTGATAAGACCTCTTCTATTTTTAGAAAAAAGAGAGATTTTAGATTTTCTTAGTAAAAATAAAATTCCTTATATGGTAGATAAGAGTAATTTTGAGAATGAGTTTTTAAGAAATAAGATAAGGTTAGACATCCTACCTTATTTAGCTAAAACCTTCCCCAATATAAAAGAAAATCTTTATAACTTAGCAGTTACTTCCTCCCAGGATTATGAGTTTATTTCCAGTTTTGCTACTCAAACCTTAGAAAAATTAATCCTTAAAGAAACTCATCAGCTTTTAGAGATAGACCTAAATAAACTTAAAACCCTTCCTCAAGGATTAGTTAACAACATTTTAAGAGCAGCTATTCAGAGAATAAAGGGTAATCTCCGTAGGATTGAATTAAAACACATAGATAAATTATCTGAGTTGATAAAGAAAAATAACGATAATTTGAGTTTAGATATTCCCTTTTTAAAGGTGATAAAACAGTCCCACTCTCTTATTTTTAAAAAGACCCCCAATTTAACTTAAATTTTTTAGTTTTCAAGATGAGAAATGAATTCTTCGATAAGGCTAACCTCCTGTATTTAGAAATCTTTAAACTATAATAGTTAGTTTAAAGAAAGGAAGTTAGCCTACGGAAACTGTTAAAGGGACAACCTTCTTTAGTAATTTTAAGAGATTAAGCTCTTCCTTGGTTAAATAAATTAATCTTTTAAGGTGGATACCTTGTGCCTGTACTATTCTTATAAGACTAAAAATATCCTTGTGAGCTCAATAATTTTATTTTAAAATACTGTTAAGTTAGTTTTAAAAAATTATCACAAAAAAAGTTTTTAGGGCTTTGCTATGTATAAATTAATTATAATTACAAGTTTAATGATTGCGAGTTCATACTTTTCTTGTTATCCCCAAGAAAAGACGAAGATTACTTTTCTGGGATGGCCGGATCCTGGAGGAGGGTTTGAAGAAGTAATTTCTGATTTTGAGAAAGAAAATCCTGATATTGATGTAGAGATGATTAAAGGTCCCACTTCTACAGATACCAGAGAAACTATGTATGTAACTAGTTTCTTGGCTGGTGAAGCTACCTATGATATGGTGTTTATGGACATAATTTGGGTACCTAAGTTTGCTAAACAAGGCTGGCTCATCCCTTTAGACGGCTGGTTTAAAGAAGAAAGGAAAGAATTTTTACCCGGAGACATTCAAGGAAGTATTTATCAAGGGAAAATTTACCGAGTTCCTCTTCAGAGTGATGCAGGAGTTTTGTATTACCGTAAAGACCTTTTAGAAAAAGAGGGGTTTATGCCTCCTCAAACCTGGGATGAACTGATTAAAATCTCCCAAAAATTGCAGAATCCACCTCATCTTTGGGGCTTTGTCTTTCAAGGAAAGCAATATGAAGGCCTTGTCTGTAATTTCTTAGAAATCCTCTGGTCGTTTGGGGGAGACATCTTTGATAAAAAGGGAAACTTGATTTTGAACTCGCCTCAAGGAGTACAAGCTTTAGAATTTATGTATAAGCTTATCCATACTTATAAGATTACCCCTGAAGGCGTTACTACCTATGAGGAAGAAGAAACAAGACATATTTTTCAGGAAGGGAGAACTATATTCTGCCGTAATTGGCCTTATATGTGGAAGTTAACCCAAGAAGAGAATTCACCGGTTAAAGATAAAGTTGGCATAATTCGTATACCCCATAAAGAAGGAAAAAATTCTTTTTCTACCCTGGGTGGCTGGGGGTTCGGCATCTCCAAATTTTCCAAGAATAAATCTGCCTGCATCAAATTTATAAAGTATATTACCAGTTACCAAGCCCAAAAGAAACTCCATCTTAAGAGTGGGATTGTACCCACAAGAAAAGCATTATTTTCAGATGAAGAGATACTAAAATTAAACCCCCATTATCCTGACCTTTATCAAATTTTACTCTCAGCAAAACCCCGGCCGGTCCATCCTGAGTATGCTCAGATTTCTGACATCTTAAAACGCTTTATCCATAAAGTTTTATTAGGAGAACTCTCTCCCAAAACTGCTTTAGATAAAGCAGAGCTGAAAATAAAGAAAGTATTAAAAGAATAAATGTCTAGTTTTTGTTTTTATTTAAGACCTTTCTTTTTAAATGCCTAAAAGCTTTGATGAGCAAAAATTTGGATTATTGCTTATTTTACCTTCATTTATTCTTCTGGGTTTAGTGGCTTTATATCCAATATTGAGAAATCTAATTTTAAGTTTTACTGAAAATGACCAATTTATCGGGATTAAAAATTTTATACTCCTTTTTCAAGATGAAAGATTCAAAAGCAGTCTCTTCAATACCTTGTTATTCTGCCTAATCTCAGTTCCTCTTCAATTATTTTTAGGTTTAGTTTTTGCCCTTATTTTACAGCAGAGATTTTTTACCCGGGGGTTTGTCCGAACCAGTGTATTCCTTCCCTGGGCTTTACCCACTGCAGTAATGGCTGTTGCCTGGAAATGGATATTCAACGATACTTACGGAGTATTCAACGATATCCTCTTAAGATTACAGATAATTAAGGAGCCTCTGGCTTGGTTGGGAAAACCAGATTTAGCATTTTTCTGCATTATCTTAGCTGAAGTCTGGAAGTGTACACCCTTTGTGACTGTGATTCTACTTGCGGGATTGCAGTCAATTCCTCCTGAACTTTATGAAGCAATAAGTGTTGATGGAGCAAACACTCTTCAAAGATTTAGACTGATAACCTTACCTTTATTAAGACCATTTCTTCTGGTAGCTCTGGTATTTCGGACCATCCAGGCTTTGGGAGTGTTTGACTCTATCTGGGTCTTAACCGGAGGAGGACCGGGAGGTTCAACTGAACCTATATCTTTATATGTTTATGATACTGTATTTAGATATCTTAAATTTAGCTATGGTTCAACTATGGTAATATTCAGTTTTATCCTTTCCTTAATTTTTGTCTTTATCTTTTATAAATTTTGGGGAGACAGACAAATTGAGTACTAAAAAATATAGATTTTCTCCGATTATCTACGGATTAACGCAAATAAGCTTTTATCTCTTAGTAATTTTTATAGTTATTCTTCACTTAGCACCATTTCTATGGCAGGTGATTTGTTCTTTAAAAAATGTAGATGAAATTTATTCTTTACCTCTAAAGTATATCCCCTCTAAGATTTCCTTATCCGCCTACAGGGACTTAATTTCCAACCCTCTATTTTTAAGATATCTTTTGAATAGCATACTTATCTCGCTTTCTACTACATTTTTCTGTTTGCTCTTAGCAAGTTTATCTGGATATGCCTTAAGTAGATTAAGTTTGAGATTTAAAACTTTCTTCCAATTTTTGCTTTTGATTGCTTGCCTCTTTCCCCAGATAATTTTTCTTGTCCCTCTTTATGAACTTATGGCAAACTTAAAACTCATCAATAAACCTTTGGCTTTAGTTTTGCCCTATGTTACCTTCAGCTTACCCTTAGCAGTTTGGGTAATGACTGGATTTTTCCAGACTATTCCCAAAGAAATCGAAGAACAGGCAATAATTGATGGTTTTTCTCGATTAAAGATTTTAACTAAGATAATTCTGCCTCTTTCCCGACCGGCATTAGCTACCTGTGCTATACTCATTTTTATTGGACCATTTGCCTGGAATGAATTTTTATTCTCTCTTTCTTTTATGATAAAAGACACATCTCGGACAGTGCCTGTAGGAATTGCTCTCTTAAGTGGAGCGTCTATGTATGAGATGCCTTGGAATAAAATTTGTGCGGCTTGTGTATTAACAACTCTGCCTTTAATTATATTTGTTATTATTTTTCAAAAAAGAATAATAGAAGGCTTAACCCGGGGAGCCCTGAAATAAAATATGCCAGAAGTCAGATTAGAAAAGATTACCAAAATCTTTGATAAGAATATAGTGGGGTTGAAAGATTTTAACCTCCAAGTAAAAGACAAGGAATTTGTAACTATTCTTGGACCTTCAGGGAGTGGCAAGTCTACAGCTTTAAGGATTATTGCCGGATTAGAACGCCAAGATAAAGGAGAAGTATTCATTGATGGTATTAATGTTAGCCGAATTCCTCCCCAAGAAAGAAATATCGCTTTCGTCTTTCAGAGTTATGCCCTTTATCCCCATATGAATGTTTATGAAAATATTGCTGTAGGCTTGAGAATAAAAGGGTATTCTCAAAATGAAATCAAAACAAGAGTCCAGGAGGTAGCAGAATTATTGGAAATCTCCGATTTACTTAAAAGAAAACCAAAAACTTTAAGTGGAGGGCAACGCCAAAGAGTGGCTTTAGCCAGAGCAATTGCCAAAAGACCTAAAGTGTTTTTGCTGGATGAGCCTCTTTCTAATTTAGACGCTATCTTGAGAGAAAGGATGAGAACGGAATTAAAACTTCTCTTCAAAAGAATTTCGGGCACAGTAATCTACGTTACCCACGACCAGGCAGAGGCAATTAGTCTTTCCGATAAAATAGCTTTAATAGATAAAGGAAGATTAAGACAATTAGGTTCAACTGATGAACTCTACTATCAGCCTAAAGATTTATTCGTTGCTTCTTTCTTAGGAACCCCTCCTATAAATACTTTCGAAGTTACAATTAAAGAAGGGAATTTTGTTTTTGGCCCCTATAGTTTTAAAATTCCTGAAAAATATTGGCCTAAAATTAAGAATATAAGTAAGCTTATCTTGGGAATTCGACCCGAAGATATTAAAGTCTATCTAAAACCCGAGCCAAGCTCTTTTGTCTGTAATATTTCTACAGTTGAAAAAATGAGTGGGTACGCTATATTAAATTTAAATTGCCAGAATAAAACCTTAAAAGCAGTTGTAGAAAGAGATTTTATTACCAGTATTAGGGAAGAAAACCTGTGGATTAAGTTTAATGAGGACAAACTCTATCTCTTCAATAGAGATACTCAGCAATTATTATAGTTAAAGCAATGAAGAATAAAATAATCCTGGCTATGTTAGGAATAAGTATAGTACTTTTTATATTTTTATTCTTTCTTATAAGACTCTTTATTCAGGCAATAAACCTTAAATTCTAAACAGAGTGAAGAAGAAAACATTCCTTAATATCTTAGAGCTAATTATAATAATAACTGGGGTTATCTTTATTTTTAAAGTTCAGTTTTCTAACTCAACAATATTTGGGGCTGACGGTTATCTCCATATAAGAATGGCTGAGTTTATAAAAAAATACGGCCTCTATTATAAATTTCACTGGACAAGATATTCAGTATTCTTTAATAACTTCTCAGACAAAGACTTCCTTTTTCACATCTTGCTTATTCCCCTTACCTACTTTAGAAATATATTCTGGGGAGCAAAGTTAGCCTCAGCTATATTCTATTCCTTCCTCTTAATGGTGGTCTATTTTTTCCTAAAAAGATACTCCAAAAAAGAATTTACCTTTTTGTTTTTAATTATGTTTTTCTTTTCTTATAAATTTATTACAGCTCTATCCCGACCCCGTCCTTTCCCCTTGGTTATTATTATTACTATAACCTCAATTTATCTCTTGATTCAAAAAAGATATGTGTTAGCTTCAATCTTAACCTATATCTACTCTCTTACTCATGTTTCTTTCCCCTATATGATAGGTTACGCCCTCCTTATTGAACTGGTAAGATTTTTTCACAATAAAGAAATATCTTTAAGAAATTTAGGGGGGATTTCCTCAGGGGTGCTCTGTGGGTTTTTCTTTCATCCTTACTTTCCCAATAATCTCTTAATATTCTACCTCAACGGCCTCCTTGTTCCTTTCTACGCAGCAAAGACAGGAGTATTAGAATTAGGAGCGGAATTTTTTCCTTTACATTCCCGAGAATTCTTATTAAGTTATCCCTTTTTTACTTTGGGAATGTTTTTTATCTTAGGAACACTTCTATTTAAAAATACCAAAACAAGTCTTACTACTAAAAGCTTATTTGCAATAACCATTATCTATTACTTAGGCTCTTTTCTTTCTCAGCGTTATTTAATTCATGGCTGGCCTGTATTTATTTTATTTTTTTCTTCTTATAATAAAGATTTGTTTAAAGAAGGAAGTAAAAAAACTGAAAAGATATTTGCAGGTTCTCTCCTAATTGTCTTGATGCTATTTTCCCTCACACAATTTCCTGAACTTAAGAAAAGAATAAAGTATACAGAGTTAAGGAATAAACATTATGAGAATATGGCTTATTTTATGAAAAGGTATTTTCCTAAAGGAGCCTTGGTTTTCCATTCTAATTGGTCGGATTCGCAATATTTTATCGGCCTTAATCCAGACAACGACTATTTTGTCACTTTAGACCCTGTCTATATGTATTACTATGACAAAGATAAATATAGACTCTACAGAGAACTTTCCTTTGGGAAAACGTCTGACCCTTATTTTATTCTAAAAAATGTCTTTAAGGCCTATTATGGTTATGTAGGAAAAGACTATTTTATGGGCTTGGTAAATCAAATTAAGAAGGATAAGCGTTTTGAGATAATTAAAGAAGATAGGTGGGGTATATTATTTAAACTAAAAAATTCTTGACAGGTTTAAAAACTTTGCTATCTTAATAAATAGCTCTTTACAAAATTAAAGAAACTTTTAGGTATCCGCTAAAGGCGGATCTGCCTCAGGCAGAAGGGAATGCCGTGGCTCCGACGTTACGTCGGAGGAGTCGGCAGCTGTCCCGCAGCTGTAACCCTGCCCTAAATTCCAAAGGGTTTAGGGAAGTTTCTTAAGCTTACGCAGAAATGCGGAAATAGTCACTGTCTCCAATTACCTGGGATGGGAAGGCTGGCTTAAGAACAGGGGAGCCAGAAGACCTGGCCTAAAAGGAAATTCTTTAGGTTGTCGCGGAAATAGCCTAAAGATTTTTTATTAAGAAGGGCCAAGAAAATCAGGGTGCAACCCTATACCAGAAACGGTATAGGGTTTTTTATTTAAGATGAGGCAATTAATCCTTATAAGACATGCAGAAACAGATTATAATCTTAAGACTAAATATTGTGGATTTAGCAACCCTCCTTTAAATAGTAAAGGAATACTCCAAGCAAAGAAACTGAAATCTAAACTAATCAGATTAAACTTTAAAGTTGATAGAGTCTATTCGAGTGATCTAAAGAGAGCTTCAGAGACTGCTAAGATTGTTTTTAAAAATAAATCCTTTGAGCTAAGTTCAGATTTTCGTGAGATGAATTTTGGAATTTTTGAAGGATTAAACTATCAGGAGATTATGCAAAAATATCCCCAAATTTATATAAGATGGATAGATGAACCATTAAACATTAGGCTTCCTAAGGGTGAAGGGTTGGTGGATTTGTCCAGAAGAGTTAAAAGGGGCTTATCTAAAATTTTTACTCAGAATAGAGCTGAAACAATAGCCATAGTAACTCATGCCGGACCAATAAGAATTATTTTATGTGAGATATTAAATTATAAGTTGGAGCATTTCTGGAAGATAAAACA
>QNCG01000038.1 GCA_003644445.1 Candidatus Duberdicusella sinuisediminis
ACTTAATTTAGAAAAATCCTCAAAAGAGATATACATTCTAACTCCTTTCTTTTTAAGAATATTATCTTGATAAAAAGCCTCTGGCAAGCTTAACCTGCTAAACTAGCATTTAGGGTATTTTATAAATGTAAGGAAAGCTTGACTAAAAAAAGGGAGAAAGTATAATAAAGACTGATGAAAAGGCTTGTCTTTCTCTTTTTTTTCCTCTTAAATTTTTCTTCCCTCTCCTTTAGTCAGGAAATAAGAATCTTAACTATAAAAGATTATATAATTAATCCGGTTATTGAAGAGTATATAAGAGAAAATATAAAATCTGCTGAAGAAAATTCTTCTTACCTTCTGATCAGACTGAATACACCCGGAGGGCTTCTTAAATCTACCCAGAATATTGTAAAGGAAATCTTAAACGCAAAAATCCCGGTAATCACCTATATCTGGCCCAAAGGAGCCAGAGCTGCTTCAGCAGGAACTTTTATTGGGTGCGCTTCTTCAATTCTGGCTATGGCTCCTTCTACTCATATTGGAGCAGCCCATCCAGTATTAGGAGGAGGCAGTTGGGGCAAACTCTCCATAGAACTTCAGGAAAAAATTATGAATGACACTTTAGCCTGGGCTAAAAATATTGCCAAAGAAAGAAATAGACCTTATAACTTTTTGGAAGAAGCCATAAAAAAAAGCAAGTCTCTTACTGAAGAAGAAGCCCTGAAAAGAAGAATAATTGATTTAATAGCTGAAGACTTAGATGAATTGTTGAAAAAAGTAGAAGGCAAAAAAATAAAGTTAGATAATGAAGAAATTATTCTCTCTTTAAAAAATGTAAAAACTAAATTTGTAGAACTTAATCCCCGCCAGAAGTTCTTAAATACTCTACTCGAGCCTAATATTGCTTATTTATTATTTACCTTAGGTTTTTTGGGGTTAATCTTTGAGTTTACCCATCCGGGTTTTGGCTTTCCGGGAATTGCTGGAGTAATCTGTTTAGTCTTAGCTTTATATGCCTTTTCCATCCTTCCAGTAAACTATGCGGGATTAGCTTTAATAATCTTAGGCCTTATATTTTTTATAGTTGAAGCCCTTACTCCTACCTTCGGAGTCTTCACTTTGAGTGGGCTTGTCTCTTTTATATTAGGCTCAATCCTCCTCTTTAGAGAACCCCAAATATTCCAAGTCTCTCTCAAAGTAATTGCTCCCTTAGGCTTAGCAATTGCTGTTTGGGGTCTTTTTATCTTAGGAAAAGTTCTTCAAGCAAGACTTAAGAAGCCTCAAACCGGCAAAGAAGCCTTAATTGGAGAAGTAGGTCAAGCTCTCACTGATATATATAATATAGGTAAGGTGTTTATTCACGGAGAAGTATGGCAAGCAAAGAGTAAAGAAAAAATAGAAAAAGGAGAGGAGGTGGAAGTAGTAGGAACTAAAGGCTTAGTTTTAGAAGTTAAAAAGAAAGGAGGCTAAATATGTTAAAAACAATTTTAATATTGGCCATTTTTTATATTATCAGCTGCATAAAGATAGTAAAAGAATATGAACGGGCAGTAATCTTCAGGTTAGGAAGAGTCTTAAAGACTCCTAAAGGGCCAGGAATATTTTTTGTTCTTTGGCCTATTGACAAGATGGTAAAAGCTTCTCTGAGGACTGTTACTCTGGATGTTCCTCCTCAGGACATAATCACCAAGGATAACGTCTCAGTAAAAGTAAATGCTGTGGTCTATTACCGGATAATGGACCCTATAAAAGCAGTGATAGAAGTAGAAGATTACGACTTTGCTACTTCTCAGATTTCTCAAACAACCTTAAGAAGTGTGGTAGGCCAAGCAGAGCTTGACGAATTACTTTCCAATAGAGAAAAAATAAACCTCTCTTTACAAGAGATAATTGACAAACAAACCGATCCCTGGGGAGTAAAAGTATCAGTAGTAGAAATAAAACATGTAGATTTACCAGCAGAGATGCAAAGAGCTATGGCTAGACAGGCTGAAGCTGAAAGAGAAAGAAGAGCAAAAATTATTGCTGCTGAAGGAGAATTTCAAGCAGCTGACAAGTTAAGACAGGCTGCTGAAATGATAAAAGACCACCCCATTGCTTTGCAGATGAGGTACTTACAAACCTTGGTAGAGATGTCTTCAGAGCGTTCATCAACTATAGTATTTCCTCTACCTCTGGAATTTCTTAAAGTATTTGCCAAGGAGAAATAATTAGCTCAAAAGGAGAGTTAGTGCTGAAGACGAGTGTGGGGCTCTATCTTCCAGGTTCGGCCTGCTACTATTAAAGCTAAAAATAAAGTAAAGATAAGCCAGTCCCGACCAATAAGAATTAGAGATAATACAGGATATCCTCCGTAAGGAGAAGAAAACTCTTTAATCAAAGAGTTAATAAGTATAATTATTAATACTAAGGGGATTAAAAGCCTTACTGAAAAATCCCAACATCTATTGATTTTTAAAGAAGATACATTATTTATATGCTCTCTCAACCTCTGAGTGCGGTAAAACCAACCTACCAATAAACACTCTAAGATTGCTCCAATCACTAAACCGTAGTGGGTGAGAAAATGGTCTGCTATATCTAACCAGAGTAAACCGGCCTGAGTAGTAAAAATAATACTCCCCAAAAATCCAGCCACACACAATACTGAAACCACAACTCTCCGGGGATAATGAAACTTATCAATTAGCCCTGAAGTAAAGGCTTCAATTATAGAAATGGATGAAGAAAGCCCGGCAATAACCAAACTCCCAAAGAATAACACCCCAAACAAATGAGAAAAGGCCGGCAAAAGAGAGATAGCCTTAGGAAAGGCTACAAAAGCCAGCCCCAGAGACTCACTCACCACCTCCTCCAAGGGTTGAGAGGTGGCTTTAGCCATATAACCCAATACTGAAAATACTCCCAACCCCGCAAATACGGAAAAAAAGCAATTAGTAAGGCTGATAACTATTGAATCTTTTACTATCTGGCTCTTTTTGGGTAAGTAGGAAGCATAAGCAATCATAATTCCAAAGCCTAAACTTAAAGTAAAAAATATCTGAGAAAAAGCATCTATCCAGACCCGGGGGTCTTTAAGACGGGAGAAATCCGGCTTAAGATAAACTAATAAACCTTGTTTAGAACCAGGAAATCCTAAACTCCAAAAAACCAATACACCTACCAGGATAAACAGGAGGGGCATAAAAAACTTATTGGCTCTCTCTAGCCCTTTTTGAACCCCCAAGAATTCAATAAGCCAGTTTAAAAACCAGACTATTGCCAAAGAAAAAAGAATTGGAGCCCTTACATCTCCAATGTTAAAAGGGGAAGAGCTCTTCATAAGAAAATCTTTAGAAAAGAAACTATTAGGGTCAGCCCCCCAGGAAAGGTTAAAAGAGAAGAAGAAGAAATTAAGGCACCAGGATATTATTACTGAATAATATAAAACAATCCCAAACATCACAAAGATAATCTGCCACCAACCAAGCCATTCGCCGTGTTTATTTATAGTAGCAAAAGAAGCAGGAGCCGAACCTCTCATCTTATGGCCTAAACCTACCTCTAGAATCATTAAGGGAATCCCTACTATGAATAAAGCAATGAAGTAAGGGATTAAAAACGCTCCGCCTCCATTCTTATAGCAGAGATAAGGAAACCTCCAGATATTTCCTAAACCAATAGCTGAACCAACAGCTGCCAATAAAAATCCAATATGGGTCTTCCACTGAGCCCGATGGTGAACTAACTGACTCATCTTTTCCCTCCTAATTTATTTTTCTATTAAAGCTGAAACTATGCATAAGCGGGTTAAGACACACAACTCCAGGTAATTCAAATCAAAAGGTTTTACTATGTATTCATAAGCCCCTAATTCTAAGGCTTTTTGGGCGGTTTCTTCGTCTTTTAACCCGGTAATCATTATAACTCCTATGTTCTGGTCAATCTCTCTAATTTTTTTTAAGGTAAGAAGTCCATCCATCCCGGGAAGCCTTATATCTAAAAGGATAAGTATGGGGCGGATTTTTCTGAACTTCTCTAAACCTTCCTCGCCAGTATAGGCGGTCTCTACTGAGAATCCCTTCTTTTCTAAAAAATCTTTTATTAAAGAACAGATTGACTTATCATCATCTACTACCAAAATCTTCTCTTTTTGATAAGAAGTTTCTCTTTGAAGTATTTGATTTACAGCCTTGAGGATAGCTTCAACTCCCAAACTCTTCCTTAAAAAACCACTGGCTCCTAAAAGACGGGCTTCTCTTTCTAAATTTTTATCCTCTAAGCCAGTAAGGATGACTACTTTAATAAGTAGATTCAATTCTCTTATCCTTTTGAGGATTTCTAAGCCGTTTTCCCCAGACATCTTAAAATCTAATAAGACTAAGTCAGGTTTTTCCTTCTGGATTAAAGGCAAAGCTTCTGAGGAAACTCCCGAAGTTATCACCTTATATCCGGATTTAGTTAAAGCATCGTAAAGTAAGTCCCTTATCTGGGTATCATCGTCAATTACTAAGACTTTTTTCTCCATAAAAACCTCCTAAACTTAACTTAAAACCTGGCTAATCCTCTCTACAATCTTACCTATATCTTCAGCTTTAGAAAAAATAGCTTCAACAAGCCCCTGAGAGGACAACTCTCTTTCTAAGATTTCTGAGCTAAACCCGGAAAGAATAAATATCTTACTATCTTTATTTAAAGATTTAACTTTAATTATTAGCTCCTCAATATTTTCCTCAAAAAAAGTGTAGTCTAATATTAATGCCTCTACTTTCTCCTTTTTTAATAACTTCTCAAACTCTCGGGGAGTTGAAGCTAAGCTGACTAAAAAGCCCTTTCTTTCTAAGAAAAGTTTAAGGAGCTCTCTTATTTCAGACTCATCATCAACCACTAAAATCTTCTTCACTTCTTAGTAAATCTAATTACTATCCTATCCTTTCCTTCAACCACTTCTAAACCTAATTGAGAAAGCATCTGAAAGACTGATTCTCTTCTAAAAGAGGGTGTATCTTCAAAAGGAGTTAGACTTTCTCTCCTTTTTAAACCGGGTTTCTTCTTAAAAATCACCTCTAAACCCTCTTCTAAGTTTTGAGTAGAAATAAAGATTGTACCTTGGCCTCCTATTCTCTCAGCCAATTCTAAGATAATGTAAAGAAAACCCTCTTTTAAAACCTGGCTCTTAACTAAAATAGACTCCTCAGCTTCAAAGTCCTTAATTACTCTAATATTATACATTCTTAAAAGGGGATAAACCAGAGTTAAAGTTTCTTCTAAAAGAAGATTGGGGTTAATTAAGGAAGGCTTCTCTTCAGAGACATTAGAGAAAGTTGAAGCTTCAGACACCAGTCTTCTAATTTTTTCTTCTTGTTCTTCTATCTTTCCTAACTCTTCTAAATTGCCAAACTTTTCATAAAGAATCTGGATATAGCCTCTAATACTTAAAAGGTAGTTTAAAATATCGTGGATTAAACCTGAAAGAAGATAACCTACAGTCAAGAATCTATTGTTATACTTTAAAAAATCTCTAAATCTTTGCCTTTCTAAATCCTTTATCAAATGAGAACTTTTAAGGCTAAAATAACCAAAGGAAAAAAGAAAGGACAAATTACCAAAGAGAAAAGAAGAAACTTCACCTAATCCCAAACTCGTTTTAACCAAACCCCAAGAGGGAAGGAAGCCAAGATAAAGACCCAAGACTACAAGGGTAAATAAAGAAGCTGAAGACAAGGTAGCAAAAACAACTGCCTTCTTCCCCGAGATAAACCCTGCCCAGAGAATAACTGCATAATAACCTAAACTGACTACTTTTGCTTCTAAACCTCCTAAGTAATAGATAAGCCAAGTTATAACTATAATATCTATGAACATCTGGTAATACTGAAACCTAAAGATATCTACCTTTTTAAGGAATAAAGGATAAGGCTGATTTAAGAAGGCTTCTATTAAGATTAAAGAGATAAGATAAGGATTAAGGTAAGAATAGCCTCCTAAGAATTTAAGAAAAATGAGGAAGAAAAAAAAGAGGAGAGAAGTTATAAACCTAATCTTCCCAGCCCAACGATACTTCCTTGCCAATTCTCTCCTGAAGAACTCCTCCATAAACCTACTTTTCTGAAACCAATAAAGATAGAAGGACAGCTTCTAATTCTTTAAAATCACAGGGCTTAGTTAAATAATCCTCAGCACCTAGACTTTTTGCCTGCTCAACCATGTAGGCTTCTTGGGCTGAAGTAAGCATAACTACTTTTGTGGAGGGCTTTATCTCCTTAATCTTCTTCAGAACCAACAAGCCATCCATACCCGGCATCCTTATATCTAAGAAGACTAATTGGGGTTTTTCTATCTTAACTTTCATTAAAGCCTCTTCTCCTGAAGAGGCTAAAATAGGTTTATACCCCCTCTTGTCTAAGAAAGAATAGAGAACTTCTCTTATTTGAGGATTGTCGTCAACTATTAAGATTTTTGCTTCTAAACCTGCAGGAGAAGATTCTCTCCTCACAACCTCCTCTTCCTTAAGAAGTTCCAGAATTCTTCTCAGCATAAGGTGGGTGGAAAAATCCTTTTTAATAACTTGCACACTTAAGAGAGAACTCAATTCTTCTTTATCGGAAAGTATAACTATAGGGGTATCTTTGTCAAACTCCCTAATCTTTCTGGCTGTCTCCGGGCCAGAAAGAGAAGGCATATCTTCGTCTAAGACTATAAGGTGGTATTTCTCTTCAGTAAGCCTCAATAAAGCTTCTGAACCCGAAGGAGCGCAAGTTACTTTATAACCCAGAGAAGAAAGTATCTCATAGAATCTCTCCCTTACTTTTATATCATCATCCGCTACCAAAATCTTCTCCAGCATACCTTCCCACCCCCTTTTAGAAGAGTAAAAGACTGATTTAGGAAAGCCTCTTTCTTATCTTCTCTAAAAGTAAATTTAAATCTATAGGCTTAAGGAGAACATCTTTACAGTTTAGCCTATTTAACTCTTCTCTATATTTTTCTATATAAATTGAACCAGTCAAGACAATAATCGGAATATCTTTTCTTAGTCTGCGTATTTCTTCTATGAGCTTAATCCCATCCATCTTAGGCATCTTTAAATCTACGATAATTAAATCTATATTAGAGCCTGAAGTTAAAACTTCTAAAGCTTTTTCTGAACCCAAAGCTATCCATACCGAAAACCCTTGCCTACTCAAAAACTCCTCTATCACCTTTAAGATTTCTAACTCATCATTTACCACTAAAATCCTATAATTCTTAGCCACCCTCACCTCCTTCTTCTAAAGGCAAAAGCACAATTGCGGTTGTACCTTCACCTTTTTTACTCTTAAAAAAAAGTCTTCCTTTATAAGCCCGGATAATCCCTTCACAGACAGAAAGACCCAAACCTGTGCCTTTCTCCTTGGTGGTAAAGAAAGGCTCAGTAGCTTTTTCCAGCTCCTCAGAAGTCATACCTATACCTGTATCTTTAAATTCTATCCTCAAAAACTTTCCTTCTCTCTGAGTAGTAACCTTAATTAACCCCCCTTTAGGCATTGCCTCTTTAGAGTTATTTAAGAAATTCATAAAAACTTCCTGGAGTTGTTTCTCGTCAGCAGATATCAAGGGTAAATCTTGAGAATATTCTCTCTCTATCTGGATATTAGCTAATATAAATTGGTGCTCTATTAGTTGTAATACTTCTTCAATAGTTTTATTTATATCTATTTTCTTTATCTCTCCTCGAGAAGGACGGGAGAAAGTAAGTAATCTCTGGATTATCTCTTTTGCCCTTTGACACTCCTTCATTATGATTTCTAAGTTCCTTTTAACTTCTCCAGGCACATTTTCTTCCATTAGAGAGAGCTGGGCCCTTCCTGAAACAACCATCAAAGGATTATTTACCTCATGAGCCATATCTCCTACTAACCTCCCCAGTTGAGCCAGTCTTTGAAGTTTTTCGGCCTCTTTACGCTGGGTAATATCCACGCCCACAACAATTGTAACTAAAAGGCTACCTTTCTCGTCTCGGACTCCGGAAATATACCAGGAGATAGTAAGCTTATTTCTATCTTTGGTCAAGAATTCGGTCTCATGACAACCTAATTCTCTGTCTACAAAACACTTCTTAAAAAGCTCATGGATTTCTAAACTCTCTTTCTCCTGAGGCATAAAAAGAGAAATCCAGTTCTTACCGAGAAAATACTTCTTCTTAAAGCCAGTAAGTTTCTCAATATATTCATTTACATCTATAATATTTGCTTCTTTATCTAACACCATAATTATCCCTTGAGCCATCTCCAAAGTTCTCTTTATAAAAGCCCGGGATTTTTCTAACTCCTCTCTTGCTCTTCTGCGTTCAATAATCCCGGCTAAAACATTAGCAAAGGCCTTAATAAACTCCTCCTGAGATTTATCAGGATGAGCCTTCTCTCTAAGATAAAGAGTAATTACTCCTAAAATTTCTTTCTTTCCGGATAAAATAGGGATAGACCAGTATCCCTGAGAAATGCCTTTTCTATACCTTAAACCATAAGACTCCTCCAAAGAAGTGGTAAATTGTATCTGTTTAGTTAAGGCGGTTCTTCCACAGAGGCATTCCCCAAAAGAAACTTTTTTACAACGCTCTTTAACCTCCTTAGGAAGATTCTGCTGGGCTTTCAGGGTCAAATAACCTTCCTCCTCTTCTACTAAAAATAAACCAGCTCTATTTTCAAAAGAAAACCAGCTTAAAGAAAGAAGAAAACCCAGGGCTTTATCTAATATCTCTTCTAAAGTAACTTCCTCTAAAGAAAGTCTTAAAAGAGAAGTTATTACAGCCTCCTCTTGTCTTACCCTGCGGATACCTTCTTGAATCTTCCTTTCTTCAGTAATATTAGATATCATTACTAAGTCATAAAGAATACTACCCTTATTATCCCTTACTAACACAGCATCTATCTTACCAACCTTTCTTTCTCTCCTCTTAGTAGTAAACTCAAGCTCATAAGGAAGAATTTCCTTACCTAAAAGTCTCTGAGAAAACATCTGAAAAGCTTTAACCTTACTCTTTGCTGGAAGATAAGGAAGTCTAAGTAAACTCTTTCCAATAACTTCCTCAGGCTTATATCCTAACCAAGCATACAATCTTTTATTTACATCTATAACCCTTCCTTTTTTATCCAGCACTACTATAGCCTGGGGAGCAAGCTCAAATATCTCTCTGTATCTTTGCTCAGCCTTTAGTACAGATTCCTCTGCTTTTTTTAACTGAGTAATATCTTGGCCTGAGCTTAAGGTTCCAATAATTTCTCCCTTCTCATCTTTGAGAACAGTATTACTCCAAAGAATAGCCTTCTCCTTCTTATCTTTAACCAATACAGGATTCTCATAACTGCCAAAAGTTCTTGGCTCTCCAGAAATTAAACTTTCAAATGCTTTCTCGGTCTGCTTCCTTACCCTCTTAGGTAAAAAATTCTTAAACCAATTTTTCCCAATAATATCTTTCTGCTTATATCCTAACAATTGAGCGCCCCTTTTGTTTATAAAAGTAACTTTCTTATTTAAATCCAAGGCTACCACTATCCCGCCCATAACATTGCAAAAACGGTTGAATCTCTCAAGTTGAATCTTTAACTCTTGCTCTAAAATTTTTTCCTTGGTGATATCCTTAGCCCAATGTAAAGACCCTAAAACTCTTCTTTTCTCATCAAAAATAGGGGCAGTGGTTAGGAAAAACCATCTCTTAAGATAGGGCTCAAAAAACTGAACAGTCTGAGGCTTTTTAGTAGTAAGGGTTTTTTTATGAGGGCAGTATTTATAGGGCTTATTTAAACCATGAATAATCTTATAACATTTACTTCCTATTACATCTTTCTTAGGTTTTTTTATAAACTTTAAAAATTTCTTATTTGCCTTGAGGATATTAAAATCTTTGTCTATTAAGAAGACAAAATCTTCCATTGCCTCAAAAGCTTCTGACCAAAATTTACTATAAACTATCTCTGGCATAAGGCCTCACCTCCCTATACCAAAAATACCCCTCTTAAAGAGAGATTTTATATATACTTCTCAGCTATCTCAGAAGCAAAGGGAATTCTTATTTTTTTACCCTGAAAAGAAGTAACCATTAACACAATCCAAAGGACTAAACCTAAAATGCTAATGATAGGTATAAGTATCCAGCCTACGATAGGAATAAATCCTAAGATTATGCTTAGAGCAAAAAGTCCTCCAAAAATAACTATCGACTGAAGAGCGTGAAACCTTACTGTTTTGTTCTCCTTCTCAATAAGAAGAAAAACTAAACCCGTTATCCAACCCAAAAGATAGCATAACAAAGATGCCACATTTTCCTGTAAGCCTGTTGAAGTCTTCTCCATCTCTACCTCCCTCCTTTACAACTTTCAATTTAACACTAATAAAGAATCCTGTCAAAGAAATTAAACTTCAACCCCAAATATCCTCCTTGCTAAAAACCCGATAAAGATGAATATTCACTAAGTTCACTCCTCTGGAATATCAAAAATTTATCTTTATCCACATTATTATTTTATCACAAATTTTACCAAAAAAATAAATTTATTAGGGAGGTAGTCTCAAGTGAAAAGTAAATTCATAAAATTTCTTAACTAAACATAAGAAATCCTCACCGCTTCTTCCTCTACCAATACAACAAAACCTCCCCAGATTTACAACAAAATCTTCCCAAAAATATAACAAAATTTATTGCTATAGCAATTAAAAATGTTAACATTTATTTTCAAGCTAAGTTTTCTTATTAAAGGTTATTCCTCTTTCCTACCAAAATTCTTAATCTTCTGCAACATTTCAGTTTCAAACAAAATATTGCATAAACCCTTTCTTTCCCGGTGAGAAATAATAAAAGTATTAGAAGATTTAAATTCTGAAAGGATTAACCTACTTTTATCAACAGAACCATCATCTACAAATAAAACATCGCCAGAATAAAAACTCCTTAAAAGAGAATATAATTTTATTAAATTCTTCTCCTCATTATAAAGGGGTATTATCACCAAAGACTCTCTATCCATATTTTAAACCTTTCTCAATTCTTGAGGAGATAAGTCTACCAGTTCTTGGGGCTCTACCACGATAAGATATTCGGGCAGAGGAAACTTTGCTTCTGGATGCAGTAAATTCTCTTTTTGGTCCTGGACATGCCTGATTAATCTCTTAGAAATCCTTTCTACTACTTTCTTATCCCATTCTTTTATTAC
>QNCG01000039.1 GCA_003644445.1 Candidatus Duberdicusella sinuisediminis
AATCGATATTACCACTAATAGTAAATCCTTCTCCTCTAAAATAACTAAGGGTTAAGGCTCCTTTTTTATAGAGGATGTAGGAAGAAAAATTCTTAGCTTTACAGTGATTAAGACATACCCTTAGAGGGTCAAGATTAAAGATAAATAAGTCTTTATCTTTTTTAACTGTTCCTTGAAAATCAAGGCTGAGTTTCTTCCCTAAGAAAATTAAATTATCCCACTCACCCTTACAAAAGTAAAAAGAGCCCTCTCTTCTCAAAAAAAGGGCTGCAGGAACTTCTTTTTGGGAAATTCTCCCCTGAGGGTAAGAAAAGCCTAAGTTAAAAAGACCCACAAATATAAAAAAAAATACTAAAAATCTGGTCATTCAAAAACAAGATAATCGTTCTTTCTCTCCACGGTTAACTTTTTCCTTTCAGAAGAAGTTTTTAATTTAAATCTTCCTAAGATTATTTCCTCAGCTAAAGGGTCTTCTAAAAATCTCTGGATTACTCTCTTCAAAGGTCTGGCTCCAAAAATAGGGTCAAAACCTTTCTCAATAAAAAATTCCTTAGCCTGGGGAGTGAGTTCTATTTCTATACCCTGTTCGCCTAATCTTTTATTTACATAACCTATCTCAATATCTACAATCTTCTCTAAATGTTCTTTAAGTAAGGGCCTAAAGACAATAATCTCGTCTAATCTATTGAGAAACTCAGGCTTAAAAGTCCTCTTTACCTCCTCTAAGAGTTTGCTTTTCATCTCCTCATAACTTATTTCTTCTTTGGCTATAGTAAACCCTAAAGACCCTTTCTTTTTTAAAATATCCACGCCTACATTAGAAGTCATAATCAAAATGGTATTCCTAAAGTCAACTTTTCTTCCAAAACTATCAGTCAATCTTCCGTCCTCTAATATCTGAAGTAATAAATTAAAGACATCAGGATGAGCCTTCTCAATCTCGTCTAAAAGAACTACTGAATAAGGCCTTCTTCTTACTCGTTCAGTAAGTTGACCTCCCTCTTCATAGCCTACATATCCGGGAGGAGCTCCAATCAACCTGGAAACATTAAACTTCTCCATATATTCGGACATGTCTAACTGAATAAGAGCCTCTTCATCCCCAAACATAAATTCAGCTAAGACTCTGGCTAAAAGAGTCTTTCCTACTCCAGTAGGACCCATAAAGATAAAAGAACCAATAGGCCGTTTAGGATCCTTTATCCCTGCCCGGGAACGTCTTAAAGCTCTAGTTATTGATTTTATCGCCTCCTCTTGGCCTACTACTCGTTTAGAAAGTTCTTCCTCAGCCTTAAGAAGTTTTTCTGACTCTTTCTCCTCCAGCTTGAATATAGGGATACCCGTCCATTGGGAAACGAGCTTAGCAATATCTTCAGCAGTTACTTTAGGTAAGACTTTATCTCGAGACTTAATCCAATCTTTACGGACTGCTTCCAATTTAAGCCTTAGCTCTCTTTCCTGATCTCTTAATTTTGCTGCCTTCTCAAAATCTTGTTGTCTAATAAAAGCTTCTTTTTCTTTGGTTATATCCTGGAGCTTTCTCTCTATCTCTTTTATCTGAGGAGGAGTGGTAAGAACCTGGAGTCTAGCCCGGGAACCGGCTTCATCTATCAAATCTACTGCTTTATCGGGCAAGAATCTTCCGGAAATATACCTATCCGAAAGCTTGGCTGCAGCCTCTAAGGCTTCGTCAGTAAATTTAACCCGGTGGTGGGCTTCGTATCTATCGCGTAACCCTTTTAAAATTTCTATAGTCTCCTCTACAGTAGGGGGCTCAACTATTATCGGCTGAAACCTCCTTTCTAAGGCTGCATCTTTCTCAATATGCTTTCTGTACTCATCCAAGGTAGTAGCTCCTATACACTGGATTTCTCCCCGGGATAAAGCAGGTTTCAAAATATTAGAGGCGTCAATTGCCCCTTCAGCCGCTCCTGCTCCCACTAAGGTATGAAGTTCATCAATAAACATTATCACATCCTTTGAACGCTTAATCTCCTCCATTACTGCTTTAATCCTTTCCTCAAATTGACCTCTATATTTTGTTCCTGCTATCATCAAAGCTAAATCTAAAACTACAATCCTCTTATTTCTCAAAACTTCAGGGACATTTCCCGAAACAATTGCCTGAGCTAAACCTTCTACAATGGCAGTCTTACCTACTCCGGCCTCTCCTAATAATACAGGATTGTTCTTGGTCCTCCGGGATAAAACCTGAATAACTCTTTCTATCTCAACTTTTCTTCCAATGACTGGGTCTAATTTACCCTCCTTAGCTAAGGCGGTAAGGTCTCTCCCGAAAGAATCTAAAGCCGGAGTTTTTTTAGGCGAAGAACTGCTTTGAGAATAAGGAAAACTTCCCGAAGATGAATACTCCCCTCCTAAAAGGTCAAGAATAACTCTTCTTACTTTGTTAATATCCAAACCTAAGCTTACCAATACTTGAGAAGCTATACCCTCCTGTTCTCTAAGTAATCCTAAAAGAAGGTGTTCAGTACCAATGTAGTTGTGCCCCATACTTCTTGCTTCCTCAGCAGCTAACTCTAAGACTTTTTTAGCTCGGGGAGTAAAGGGAAGCTCCCCCAGCACCTGAGTCTGCCCTCCGGGGTGAAGAAATTTCTCTACTTCTTCCTTCACTCTTTCTAAATCTGCACCTAAATTCTGTAAAACAACGCTAGCTACTCCTTCCTGCTCAGAAACTAATCCTAAAAGAATGTGTTCGGTACCTATATAATCATGATTAAAACGCCGAGCATGTTCTTTAGCTGAAAGTAAAACTTTTCTTGCTCTCTCGGTAAATCTATTAAACATCACCCCTCCTTCTCCAAATTAGCTATCTTATATATACTCTCTCTAATTTCTCTCTTAAAAGTTCAGCTCTTATAGAATCCCTTTCCTGGTGAGAAAGGCTCTTTTTATATATTTTTTGTAAGTGTGCCGGTTGAATCATAATAAATAAATAATTAAGGAGTTCGGTATCTAAATTTTTTATTATACCTAAATCTATTCCCAAACGCAATAAAGAAAGATGGGACAACGTCTCACTACTGCTAATAAGTCGGCAGTTTTTAAGGACTCCCAAAGCTCTGCAAATCTTATCTTCCAAAGAAAGCCTGTAGCGGGAAAGCATATATTCTCGAGCCTGCAGTTCCTGGTTCTTAAGCTGTTTTATTATCCCTGAAAGATTACTTAGAATTTCAGTTTCACTTAAACCTAAAGTCAATTGATTGGAAACCTGGAAAAAATTACCTATAGCTTGAGTTCCTTCTCCAAAAAAACCCCGGGTGGTAAAGGAAAGCTTACTGATCAATTCTAAAACCCTATTAATCCTTTTAGTCATAATTAATCCTGGTAAATGCAACATACAGGAAGCTCGCATGCCTGTGCCTACATTAGTAGGGCAAGAGGTTAAAAATCCCAAATTAAGAGAAAAAGCAAAATTAAGAGTCTTGGAAAACTCTTCCTCTACCCGGTTGGCAATCTCCCAGGTATCCTGAAGGTCAAAACCTGACTTTATTACCTGAATTCTTAAATGGTCTTCTTCATTTACCATAATTGAACAAACTTCATCTCTTCTTAAAAGGAGAGCCTTATCTTGACTATAATTAACATACTCCTGACTTACTAAATGGCGTTCTAAAAGAAATTCTCTGTCTAAAGGAGAAATTTCGGTTCCCTTAAGAAACTCAAAGCCCCTTAAAAAATTACTCTTTTCCTGAGCCTGTCTTATCCTTTCAAACAATTTCTCTACTTGAGGAGGCTTCATTCTTTTGGGAAAAGGAATATCTACTAAATTTCTAGCTAATCTAATCCGCGAAGAAATAATAATATTAGCATCAGGGCCTTTTCCTTTAAACCACTCTCCGGGCTTATTGAGTAAATCCTCCAAAATCATTTTTTATTACTCCTTTTATTACTCCTCTTATTTTTTTTGGTTTTTTCTGCCTCTAATTGTTTTATCTCATCGCGAATTCTAGCTGCTTCTTCATATTCTTCCAACCTTACTGCCCTCTCTAAATGTTGCTTCAATTCCTTTATTCTCTCCTCCCGAGAAAGTTCTTTCCTCATCTCTAATTTAGGGACTTTACCCCTATGACGGAGAGAACCGTGAATCTTTCTCAACAAAGGTGTGAGTTTGTCTTTAAAGGCAGAATAACACTCTGCACACCCTAACCTCCCCTTGTTTTTAAACTCCTCATAACTAAGGCCACAATTAGGACAGGAAAGCTCAGAAAGAGTAATTTTATCTAAAGAATCAATATCTACTAATTCCGATAAAAAATCGGCAATATTAAATTGTTTTTGAAACTCTTCAGTTTTCTTTTTAGCACAATCCTCACAGAGATGAACCTCAATGATTTTCCCCTCAATTATTTCAGTAAGATGGACAGTAGCTGGATTTTTTCCACAAACATCACAAAGCAACTTCTCCTCCTTCCTTATTCAAAATCTTCTCAATTCAAAATCTTCTCACCCTTAAAGAGAATATCTTACCCCATCTTTTTGAATAAGTTTTTTAAATTCTCTCATTAAGAGCTCAGTTATAGGCCCGGGTTTTCCCTTTCCGATAATCCGACCATCAATCTTTACTACTGGAACAATCTCAGCAGCTGTTCCGGTTAAAAAACATTCATCACTAATGTAAAGCTCATGACGAGTAATCACATGCTCATGGGTAGAAATCTTCAGTCTTTTGGCTATCTCTAAAACAACATCACGGGTTATACCACGAAGAGTACCCATACATTGAGGAGGGGTATAAATATTTCTATTCCTTACTATAAAGATATTATCACCAGTACATTCAGCCACATATCCTAAAGAATCGAGCATTACCGCCTCAGCAAATCCAGCATTAATAGCTTCTATCTTAGCTAAAATATTATTTAAATAATTTAAAGACTTTATTTGAGGATTTAAAGCTTCGGGAAGATTTCTAATAGTAGGAACAGTTATAATCTCTAAACCTTTTTGATAATACTCCTTAGGGTAAAGTGTAATTTTATCAGTGATTATTATGAGAGTCTCTCTGCCTCTACACTTTCTGGGGTCTAATCCTAAATCACCTTCACCCCGAGTAACTACTACTCTAATATAGGCATCTCTTAACTGGTTAGCCCTTAGAGTATCTATTATTGCTTTCTTAATTTGGCTCTTAGTATAAGGGATATTAAGCATAAGAGTATGAGCTGATTCAAATAGCCTCTCAATATGCTCTTTTAATTTAAAAACTAAACAGTTATAACTCCTTATTCCTTCAAAGACTCCGTCTCCATATAAGAGACCGTGGTCAAATACGGATATTTTTGCTTCTCTCTTATCAAACAATTTCCCATTAATAAATACCTTCATTTAACCCCCTTTTATAACCAGGATTTAACCTCCTGAATTAAGAAATAATCCTTCCTTCCTTAATATTTAACACTCTTGAAGCTTCTTTTGCAAGTTCAAAATTATGGGTAACTAAAACTATAGTTACCCCTTCTTCCTCGTTTAAATCTTTAAGGATACTACGCACATTCTCTGAAGAATCCCTATCCAGATTGCCGGTAGGTTCATCACAAAAAACTACTAAAGGCTTATTAATCAAAGCCCGGGCTATGGCTACTCTTTGCTGTTCTCCTCCAGAAAGCTGAGCAGGGTAAAAATTCAACCTTTCTGCCAACCCCAATTTTTCAGCTAAATTCTTAGCTTCTCTTTTAGCTTCTCGGAAACTCCCTCTTTTTAATAAATAAGGAAGATAAATATTCTCTAAGACTGTGAGTTCCTTAATTAAATGGTAAAATTGAAAAACAAAACCTACCTTCCTATTTCTTAAAAGAAAAATTTCTTTAGATTTAAGCTCTTTTAAATTCTTCTCTTCAAAAAAAACCTCACCTTCGGTAGGATAATCTAAACCTCCCAAAATATGAACGAGAGTAGACTTTCCTGCTCCTGAAGGCCCAATTATTGCCAAGTACTCGCCCCGCCTTATAGAAATATTTACACCTGATAAAGCTAAAACTTCTCTGTCTCCATCTTTATATACTTTTTTTAAATCTTCACCTCTAATTATTATCTCTTTATTCATAACGCAAAGCTTTAGCTTCCTCTACATTAGAAGCCTTAATAGCTGGAGATAAACTAAACAAAAGACTAAAACCTAACCCCACTAAACAGACTAAAACTACATCTTTATAATCGATGAGGACCGGCAGATAATCTATATAATAAATCTTAGAAGGTAGTTTAATAAAGTGGAACTTCTCTAAAATAAAACATAAAAATAAACCTAAACCTGCACCCAAACCCACCCCAATAAAACCTAAGATTAACCCCTGAATAGAGAAAAGAAAGTTTATTGAAGCCTTTCTCAACCCGATACTCTTAAGAATCCCTATGTCTTTGGTTTTTTCTACTACCCGCACTGTCTGGGTAGCAAAGATATTAAAACAAGCTACCAGAATTATTAAACTTAAAATTACAAACATAGTAATCTTTTCTAACCTCAGAGCTGAAAATAGAGTTTGGTTTAATTCGGCCCAGGTTCTCACTAAACTGATACCGGGAATACCCTGAGAAAGAAGCTTAGCCTTTACCTTCTCAGCCTGATGAATATCCTTTATTCTTATGCCTAACAGGGGAAGGGCTTCTGCTTTTTCTAAAAAATCCTTAACTAACGAATAAGGAGAGACTATAAAAGATGAATCTAAATCGTAAATCCCAAAGCTGAATAACCCCCCAATCTTAACCTTTTGAGGTTTAAGGGTTTTGGGATTAAAAATCTCTATCTCCTCCCCTAAGTTTAAGTGTAAATTTTTAGCTAAAACTTTCCCTATCAACAATCCCTCAAAATTCCCTTTCTCTAAATATTTAGACCAGACTTTTTTTTCCTCAGGATTAAAGTTCACTGCTTCTAAAACTACCGGCGCTATGGCTTTATCTTTTCGGACAGCAGTCTGAATCTGAGAACACAAAACTGCGTTCTCTACTAAGTTTAGTTTTCTTACTTTTTGAGCTATCTGAGAATCAGGCTCTTGCAGATAAGCTATAAGATGAAAGTTAAAACCTAAAAGTTTCTCAGTTAAATTCTTATCAAAACCGTTCATTACCCCTAAGACAACTATTAAAGCACAAACGCCTAAAGCTAATCCCAAAAAAGAAACACAGCTGATAAAAGAAATGTGTTTGCTTTTACCTCTAAATATAAATTTGCAGGCTAGCCAGAATTCAACCTTCATTTATCCTGGGGCTTAAGTAAAGGAAAGAAAATAACTTCTTTTAAGGAAGGCTGGTTAAGAAGAAGCATAACTAACCTATCTATACCAATACCTAATCCGGCAGCAGGAGGCATACCGTATTCTAAAGACTCAATAAAATCCTCATCAACCTTAGAAGAAATTTCTTCAGAATCTATTTGTTTTAAGAAGCGTTCTCTTTGTTCTATAGGGTCATTAAGTTCAGAATAAGCATTGGCTAACTCTATGCCCCCTATAAACAGCTCAAATCTTTCTGCTAAGTTAGGGTTATCTTTTTTTGTCTTGGCTAAAGGAGACATCCAGGTATAAAAATCAGTCACAAATACCGGCTCTCCTCCAAAATACTTTTCCTCTATTAAATCCTCAATTAGTTTTATAATTTGGGAACGAGAAAGATTATCTTTAATATCAAAATGCTGGCGGGCTTTCCGGATAAACTCAGCGGGTCCGGCATCAAATTCTATACCCAAGTCTTCTTTCAACTTTGAAGCTAAGGAAATTTTCTTGAACTCCTGGTTAAAATCTATACTAAAACCCTGGTAGTTAATAACTCCAGTAGGAGAAACTTCCTTAGCTAAAGTTCTTATGAGTTTTTCGGCAAGCTCCATCATAAAGGTATAATCCTGGTAAGTACAATAAACCTCAAGCATAGTAAACTCAGGGTTATGCTTTAAAGAAATGCCTTCATTACGAAAAGAACGACCTAATTCATAAATTTTATCAAAACCGCCCACCAGAAGCCTCTTAAGATATAATTCCGGGGCAATTCTTAAATATATATCAATATCTAAAGCATTATGATGAGTTTTAAAGGGTCTTCCTGAAGCTCCTCCAGGAATAAGATGAAGAAAAGGTGTCTCTACTTCAATAAAACCCTGATTATCCAAAAATTCCCTAATTTTACTTATAAGTTTACTTCTCTTAATAAATAGAGAGCTAACCTGGGGATTAGCTATCAAATCTAAATAACGTTTTCGAAAACGGAGCTCAGTATCTTTTAAGCCGTGCCATTTCTCAGGTAAAGGTCTTAAACTCTTGGAAAGGAGCTTAAATTCAGAAACGAGAACTGTAACTTCAGCTGTCTTGGTTTTAAATAAACTCCCCTTAACACCTAAGATATCTCCTATATCTAAATTTTTAAAGAAAGAAAAGTTATCTTCTCCTATTAAATCCTTCTTTAAATAACACTGAATTCTCCCCGAAAAATCTCCTAAATCAAAGAAAATACTCTTACCATGCTCTCTACGATTAAAAAGACGCCCCCCAATACTAACTTCTTTTCCTTCAGAAAAATTCTCTTTTACTTTAATAATAGAAGCCTGCTTGGGAAAAGAATGTAGAGAATAGGGAGAACCTTTTTCTTTTCTTATTTTTTCTAACTTTTCTAATCTCTCTTGCATAGAAGCAAATTATATAGAAGAAAGCCCCGCCTGTCAAATGGGTTTTCTCTGGGCTAACCTCAACAAAATTTTAAATTGTTCTATTTCCTGCTGTTTTGTCTCTGTATTGTATATTCTTGCTGTTCCTTTTGAACATTCCTTTTGATATTATCTTAGCCTCCTAATTCTCTGGCCCGAAAGCTATTGAGTATAGAATAAAAAATAGCTACCAGGCTAAGAAGAAAAAGCCAAGTTCTTAATGTAAGCTATCCTTTCTAAAACCGGGGGGTGGCTGTAATAAAGAAAAACCTTAAAAGGATGGGGTCTTAAGTTAGAAAAATTCTCAGCGGTTAATTTCTCCAAAGCCAGAACAAAATCAGAAGAAGAAGCAGTATCACAGGAAAATTTATCTGCCTCCAACTCCCATTTACGAGAGAGAAAATTTCCTAAAATAGAAAAGACGATTTCTAAGGGGATGTAAAAAATAGTAAATAGCACTAAACTCAGGTAAACAGAAAGATTTCTAACCCCAAAAGAAGAAAACAAGACAGGGTTATTCAAGAAGAAAGTGAAAAGATAAAAAACCCCACCAGTAGTAATTACTGAAAAAATAAACCCCTTCAAGATATGCTTCTTTTTTAAATGTCCAGCCTCGTGAGCTAAAACGGATACGATTTCTGGAGGTGTTAATTTTTTAATGAGATTGTCAAAAAGGGCTATCCTCTTATATTTGCCTAACCCTGTAAAAAAAGCATTAGCTTTAGAAGTTCGGCGGGAAGCATCTATCTTAAAAATTCCTTTCAATTTAAGACCCACTTTCTGGGCATAATCTTCAATAGCAGTCTTAAGTTCTCCTTCCTCTATAGGAGTAAATTTATAAAAAAGAGGAAAGATAATTACTGGAGCTATAAATCTTAAGAAAAGCTGAAATAGAGAGACTCCTAACCAACAATAAATCCAGGCTCTCTCTCCTTTAATCTCAAAAAGCCAGAGAACTAAAGTTAAAATCAACCCTCCAATTATCACCGCCAAAACCCAGCTCTTGATTATATCTAAAATAAAAGTTTTAGGAGTGGTTTTATTAAAACCGTATTTTTCTTCAATAACAAAAGTTTTATAAATAGAAAAAGGCAGAAAAATGATCTCTAAAGAAAAAAATAAAATTCCTATAAAGATAAGCCCAGAAACTAATTCAGAAAATCCCAGACTCCTTACCCAGTTATCTAAAAAATTAAAGCCACCTCCGAAAATAAAGCCAATACAAATAAGGGTAAATAAAAAACTTTTAACCAGGGAAAAAATAATGTTTTCTTTAAGATAGAGCTGGTATTTTCTATATCTTTCTTCGTCAAAAAAATCCTTAAATTCTGAAGGAAGATTTAGCTTTATATTTCTCAAATCCAAAACCTCTACACTCAAATCTAATATAAATTTACCAATAAGAATAATTATAGCTGCTATTAACATAACCCTAAATAACTTCTAAGGCTTTCTTTTCAATCCAGCCAATTTTCTGACGATGGTCTCTAATCTTATAATAAGTTCCTTCCTGGGAAATTATTCTTAACTTCTGACCTTCATAAACTCTAAAATAAAGAGTAGCTTCATCTAAAGGAGCAAATTTTACCTGAGCTTCTTTTACTATTACTATAGCTTCTTTACCCTGCTTAGAGACTTTCAAAATTAACCCTGAAAAAGAAAAGAAGAATAGAAAAATTAAAGAAAGGGCAATAACCCTTCTGTATTTTCTAAAAAAAGTTAAATAAAAACTTAAAGTTAAAACTCCCAATAAGGAGAAATAAATAAAAGAAAGTAAAATAGTCAAAGTGTCAATCGTAAAAGGAGAAAATACCTTGTTTAAAAACCTGATAAACCAAAAACTTTCTAAGCCTTTTACCGAAACTTTTATTAAAGATAAAGCATAGTTATAATTAGTCCGCAAATCACTATCTAAAGGGATAAGTTTTAAAGCTCTCTCGTAATTTAATATGGCTTTGCCTAATTCTCCTTTTTTAAAATAGGCGTTCCCTAAATTATAAAAAAGATACCCGCTCTCATATCCTTTTTTCAAGATAGATTCATAAAGTTTAACAGCTTCTGAATATTTCTTCTCTTCATAAAGAATATTTGCTTTATTAAATATGAGTTCTAATTTAACTAAATTATCCTGAGGAAAAACCAAG
>QNCG01000040.1 GCA_003644445.1 Candidatus Duberdicusella sinuisediminis
TAAATTTTTAAATAAAAAATTTTAAAAATTTTTTTAAAAAAATCTTGACAAATTTTTAAAAATATGGTATATACTTAAACGGGATGAGAAGGAAAGTCCAAAAGCACATAGATAAACTTTTTAAGGATTTCTTAGAGGAGATAGAAAAGGACTTTGAGGTAGAAATTGAGGAGGATGAGCCAGTTTTTCCCATTGAAGTAGTTTGTAAGATGGCCCATCTTCCTTACTGGACTTTAAGAAGCATTATAAAAGAAGGCATAATTAAACCTAAAAAGGTAGGGAAGAAAAAAATGCTTTTTTCTAAGGAAGATATAAAAAAAGTTGAGTGTATAAAATATCTTATGAATAAGAAAGGAATAAATATAAAAGGGATTAAAGTCTTCTTTGAAATAAGCGGGGAAATCTAAAATTTTTTGTTCTCTTTTTAGCACTCTAATAATAGGAGTGCTAAATTCCTCCTGCCAGCCGGTAAAAGAAAGGAGGTGAGACTATGAAGCTGGTAAGATGGTCAGATAATCCTTGGAGAGCATTAGAACAGCTTCAGGATGAGATTAACCGACTTTTTGACTTTTCTTTTGGAAGGCTTCCTCAGGAGTTAGAGACAGTATATGCACCTTCTGTGGATGTCTCTGAAGATAAAGATAACATCTATGTGGAGGCAGACTTACCGGGTTTAGAACAGAAGGATATAAACATCACTTTGAAGAGAGATTCTTTATGTATCTCAGCTAAAAAGGAGGAGAAGAAAGAGGAAAAAGGAAAGAATTATCATCGGATAGAGCGAGCTTCTCGAAACTTCTACAGAGAGGTTGCTCTTCCTTCAGCAGTGGATACTAATAAAATTAAAGCAGTCTATAAAAACGGGGTTCTGAAGGTTACTCTCCCTAAGAAGGAAGAGGAGAAGGAAAAGGAGATTAAAATTGATGTTGAATAAAAAGTTTAGGTTTGATTCTGGCTGGCAGGAGGAATTTTTTAAATATAATTTCCAGACTGAAGGGGGAAAGTAAAATGATACCTTTAAAAGATACAATCCCTCACCGTAAGACGCCTCTAATTACTGTAAGTTTAATTATAATAAATTTTTTAGTCTTCTTTCTTGAACTTAGGCAGGGGGTGTCTATTAAAGATTTTTTATTTAAGTTTGGTTTTGTTCCTGCTAAGTTATTTTTAGATTATAGTTTAGACGAAAAAATAGTCCCTTTATTTTCTAATATGTTTTTACATGGAAGCTGGTTTCATCTTTTAGGTAATAATCTTTATCTCTGGATTTTTGCTGATAATGTAGAGGATAGGCTGGGGCGTGTTAATTTTCTCTTATTTTATATTCTTTGTGGTTTAGGGGCAAACTTTTTTCATTTTCTTATGAATATAAATTCGACAATTCCGGCAATTGGAGCTTCGGGAGCTATAGCTGGAGTTTTGGGAGCATATTTTCTAATGTTTCCTCAGTCCCGAATAGTTACTTTAATCCCCTGGTTCTTATTCTGGCAGATAGTAGAAGTTCCTGCTTTCTTCTTTTTAGGTTTGTGGTTTATTTATCAACTTCTTTTAGCTTTATTCAGCATAGGCTTTGCCTCGGGGGTTGCTTTCTGGGCTCATGTTGGAGGTTTTTTAGCCGGGATATTTTTATTAAGATTCTTTTTGCCTAAATTTAGAGGAGGTTCTCTATGGATTTAAGTAAATTCACCTTGAAAGCCCAAGATATTATAAATAAGGCTGTAAATTTAGCTCAGGAGTTTAGCCACCAGGCCCTTTATCCTCAGCATATTCTTTTAGCTATTCTCGAGGATAGAAAAAATATAGCTGTTTCTGTTTTAGAGAAGTTAGGGATAAACATTATTGATTTAGAATCAAAAACTAGAGAGTTTTTAGATAAGTTGCCCAAGATAGAAGGAACTTTTTCTGGGCCTTATCTTTCTTCAGAGTTAAATCGTAGCTTCAGTAAACTTTCTTCATTAGCTAAGAGCCTGGGTGACGAATTTATAAGTTTAGAACACATTCTTCTTAGTTTAGCCGAAGACGATTTCTTAGGAAATTATTTAAAAAAACAAGGGTTTTCTAGAAAAGACTTGATAAGAATAATCAAAGAGCTAAGGGGAAGCCTGAAGGCTGATTCTCCTAATGCTGAAGAAAGATATCAGGTTTTAGAGAAATTTAGCCGGGATTTAACTCAACAAGCTATTGAAGGAAAATTAGATCCAGTAATCGGAAGAGATGAAGAGATAAGAAGGGTAATTCAGGTTCTTAGCCGAAGAACTAAGAATAATCCGGTGCTTATTGGAGAACCAGGAGTAGGTAAGACCGCCATAGTAGAAGGGTTAGCCCAGAGAATAGCCTCCGGCGACGTTCCTGAAAGCCTGAAAGAAAAAAGATTGATTGCTTTAGATTTAGGGAGTTTAGTTGCCGGGACAAAATTTAGAGGAGAGTTTGAAGAAAGGCTAAAAGCTCTTTTAAAAGAAATTGAGGCAAAAGAAGGAAAAATTATTGTTTTCATAGACGAACTCCATACCTTAGTGGGAGCAGGAGCAGCTGAAGGAGCAATTGATGCCGGGAATATGCTTAAGCCAGCTTTAGCCCGGGGAGTTTTGCGCTGTGTGGGGGCTACTACTTTAGATGAATATAGAAAACACATTGAAAAAGACAAGGCTTTAGAAAGAAGGTTTCAACCAATAATTGTTGAGCCTCCCACTGTAGAAGAAACTATCGCTATCTTAAGGGGCCTTAAGGAAAGGTATGAAGTCCACCATGGCGTAAGAATAAAAGATTCGGCTTTAATTTCCGCAGCTGTTCTTTCTGATAAATATATAAGTGACAGGTTTCTGCCTGATAAAGCAATAGATTTAATAGATGAGGCTGCCTCCCGGTTAAGAATTGAGATTGAGAGCCAGCCTCAAGAGATAGATGTTCTTCAAAGAAAGCTTCTTCAACTTCAGATTGAAAGAGAAGCCCTTAAAAAAGAAAAAGACCCTGCTTCTTTAGAGAGTCTGAAGAAGGTAGAAAAAGAGATAGCTTCCTTACAAGAAGAACTAAATTCTCTTAAAGCAAGATGGCAGAAAGAAAAAGAGCTGATTTCTAATATAAGAAGGATGAAAGAAGAAATTGAGACTTTAAAAATAAGAGAAAAGAATTTAGAAAGAGAAGCTCAACTTGATGAAGTAGCTGAGATTCGTTATGGTAAAATCCCTCAATTGGAGAAAAAACTCACTGATTTTAATCAACAACTTAAACAGCTTCAAAAAGAAGGTTCTCTTTTAAAAGAAGAAGTAGACGAAGAAGATATTGCTGAAATTGTTTCTCGCTGGACAGGAATACCGGTTGCCAAACTTATGGAAGAAGAAGTTAAAAAACTTATTCGTATGGAAGAGGTTTTAAAAGAAAGGGTTTTAGGTCAAGATGAAGCAATCATAGCTATTTCTAATTGTATAAGAAGAGCCCGGGCAGGGTTATCAGATGTTAACCGGCCGATAGGTTCTTTTATGTTTTTAGGTCCTACTGGAGTAGGAAAGACTCATTTAGCTAAGACTTTAGCCTGGTTTTTATTTAATGACGAAAATGCTTTAGTTAGAATTGATATGTCTGAATATATGGAAAAGTTTTCTACTTCTCGGCTTATTGGAGCTCCTCCCGGATATGTAGGTTATGAAGAGGGAGGCCAGCTTACTGAGCCAGTAAGAAGAAGGCCTTACCGGGTAGTACTTTTTGATGAGATTGAGAAGGCCCATCCGGAAGTCTTTAATATTTTACTGCAAGTTTTAGATGAAGGAAGATTGACTGACTCTCAAGGCCGAACTGTCAATTTTAAAAATACCGTAATTATTTTAACTTCTAATATTGGTTCAGAATATTTTCAGGAGGCTGGAGCTTCCTGGGAGGGAATAAAGGCAAAGATTCACAGTGAGTTAAAAAGAAGATTTCGGCCAGAATTTTTAAACCGCTTAGATGAGATTATTATTTTTAGAAAACTCAGTAAATCAGCAATTAAAGGAATTGTCCAGCTTCAACTTAAACCAGTCAGAGAAAAACTTAAAGCAAAGAAGATAGATTTAGTTGTTGAGGAAGAAGTTATAGAATTTCTTACTGAGACAGGTTATTCCCCTGATTATGGAGCAAGGCCCTTGAAAAGAGCAATCCAAAAGTTTATAATAGACCCCTTAAGCAGAAAACTCTTAGCAGGAGAATTTAAAGAGCAGGATAAACTAATTGCTAAGCTAAAGAATAAAGAAGTAATTTTTGAGAAATCTTAACCTATATTAAGGAAAGGAGGCTTATGCGAGTAGATGTTTCTTTTAAGAATATGGAGAAATCTGAGTATTTAGAAGATATAATTAATAAAGATGTAGAAAAAATTAAAAAAAGGGTAAAGATGTTTAAGAATGAGGATCCAATTCATCTTTCTTTGCACTTAGAAAAGAACCCTCATAAAGAGCGATATTCAGTATCAGCTAATCTCTATTTACCCCGCAAGGTTTTAAAAGCTGAGGAAAGATACGAAAGCGCAGTTTTAGCTATAAACAAGACTTTTCTGGCTTTAATAAAGCAGTTAGATAAATATAAGGCATTGCTAGAAAGGCACTTACGTAAGAAGTCTAAGACTTGACAAAGTCTAAACTTATGCTAATATATTTAGCACTCTTATATTGAGAGTGCTAAAAAGAGGGGGTAAGGATGGTAAGATACTTAGACCATCAGAAAAGGCAGGATGAAATCTTGGAATTAGTTATTAAGAGCTATATAGAAGAAGGAAGGCCGGTAAGTTCTGAATATCTAAGAGAAAGATTTAAGCTTCCCTTTTCTTCAGCCACTTTGAGAAACATTATGTCTGAGCTTGAGGATTTAGGCTATTTATCTCATCTCCATACTTCTTCAGGAAGAGTGCCTACTCAGTGTGGTTTTCGCTATTATGTGGATTCTTTAATGGAGGAGGAAACTCCTGATAGAAAAGAAGTTTTTTCTTTAATAGAGAAGAGTATTAATTATATAGAAGAATTAGATGATTTATTAGAGGAAGCTTCTATTATAATTTCTAAACTCACTCATTTGGCAGGGTTTACTCTTCTTAGCAAAACCAGAGACAGATTTTTCTTTTGGGGCGCTCACTTTATACTCCAGGAGCCGGAATTTGAAGATATTACTACTTTGCGGAATATCTTTACTGCCTTTGAAGAGAAAATGAGTTTATTCAGAAAATTTTTAGAAAGGAAATTAACTCAGGATATAAAAGTATTAATTGGCGAGGAGATAGGTTTAGAGGAGGTAAAAAATTGTTCTTTGGTTCTTTCTTCTTTGGGCCCCTTTAAAGATGAGAGAGCCTTGTTAGGTGTTTTAGGGCCAATAAGAATGAATTATTCTTTTACTATATCCCGGCTGAAAGCTTTAAAGAATTATTTAGAAGATAATTTTTTAAGGGGAGAATTTCTAAAATGAAGAAGGACGAAGAAATAAAGGCTAAAAAAGAAGAGGCAGAAACTCAGGATAAACAGCTTAAAGAAGTAGATTCGGGAAAAATTACCGTTCTTAAGAAGGAATTTGAGGATTTGGAAAAAAGGGCTAAAGAAAAAGATGCTCTTTGGGATAAGTATTTAAGGTTATACGCTGAATATGAGAATTCTAAAAAAGCCTGGCAGAAGCAAAAAGAAGAATTGTTAAAATTTGCTAATTTCCGAATTTTAAAAGAGTTTGTTACTTTTTTAGACGAAATAGAGGTAGCCTTGAATTCTTTAGAGAATATTTTAGATAAAGAGAAAATTCAGCAGGGCTTAGAAATGATTCATTCAAAGCTTAAAAACTTTTTAGAAAAAGAAGGTTTAAGAGAGATAGATACCCAGGGTAAATTCAACCCTCATTTTCACGAAGCTTTATTCTTTGAAGAAAGGCAGGACTTAGAAGAACATACAATAATTGAGGTGATTCAAAAAGGTTATCTCTATGAAGATAAAGTTTTAAGAACGGCTAAAGTAAAAGTCTCAGTGAAACCTAAAAAGGTAGAAACTGAAAAAATAGAGGAAAGCAATAAATAAAGAAGGAGGTTAATATGGCTAGAGTAATTGGTATTGATTTAGGAACTTCTAATTCAGCTGCTGCTTATATGGACGGTGACCGTCCAACAATAATTCCTTCAGCCGAAGGCACAACCGTGGGTGGAGGAAAGGCTTTTCCTTCTTATGTAGCCTTTACCAAGGATGGCCAACTCCTTGTCGGTGAGCCAGCCCGAAGACAGGCTTCAATAAATCCTGAAGGCACAGTCACCGGCTTTAAGCGTAAGATGGGTACTACTTTCAAATACAAGATAATGGGAAAAGAATATACTCCTCAGCAATTATCAGCTTTTATTCTTCAGAAAATCAAACGTGATGCTGAAGCCTACTTAGGCGAAGAAGTAAAAGAGGCAGTAATTACTTGTCCTGCTTACTTTAATGATAATCAGCGTCAGGCTACAAAAGATGCTGGAGAAATTGCCGGGTTTAAAGTTTTGAGGATTATCAATGAGCCAACTGCTGCTTGTTTAGCTTACGGCTTAGGTAAAGAAGAAAAAGAGCAAAAAATTTTAGTTTTTGATTTTGGAGGAGGAACCTTAGATGTAACTATTATGGAGATGGCTCAGGGAGTATTCGAAGTTAAGGCAACCAGTGGAGATACCCAACTTGGGGGACGCGACATGGATGAAGCGCTGATGAATTATATAATTGAGGAGTTTAAGCGAGATACAGGAATAGATTTACGCAATGACCCTATGGCTATGCAGAGGTTGAGAGAAGCTGCAGAAAAAGCTAAGATTGAGCTTTCTTCAACTATTACTACCGATGTAAACTTACCTTTTATTACTGCTGATTCTACTGGGCCTAAACACTTAGTAATGCAGATTACTCGGGCAAAATTAGAAGAATTAGTTAGGCCTATTGTAGAGAAGACAAAATATTCTATGGAAAGAGCTTTATCTGACGCCAAACTCAAACCTTCAGATATTGACCGGATAATTATGGTGGGAGGTCCTACCCGTATGCCGATAGTGCAGAAATTTGTAGAAGAGTACATTGGCAAAAAAATTGAAAGAGGGGTTGACCCTATGGAGTGTGTGGCTTCAGGTGCAGCTATTCAGGCAGCAATAATTAAAGGTGATGTTAAAGATGTGCTTTTGCTGGATGTTACTCCCTTGTCCTTAGGCATTGAGACCTTAGGCGGGGTATTTACAAAATTAATTGAAAGAAATACCACTATCCCCACTAAGAAGTCCCAGATTTTTACTACTGCTGAAGATAATCAGTCAGCAGTTACTATCCGGGTCTTACAGGGTGAACGCCCTATGGCTAACGATAACATAGAGTTAGGAAGGTTTGACTTAGTAGGTATTCCGCCGGCACCTCGGGGGGTACCTAAGATTGAGGTTACTTTTGATATTGATGCTAACGGCATAGTTCATGTTTCAGCCAAAGACTTAGGCACAGGAAAAGAACAATCTATAAGAATTACCGCACCCCAGAAGCTTTCTCAGGAAGAAATAGATAGAATGGTAAAAGAGGCTGAAAGGTTTGCTGAAGAGGATAAGAAGAGAAAAGAATTGGCTGAGCTTAAAAATAAAGCCGATACTTTAGTCTATACCACTGAGAAGTCTTTAAGAGAGTATGGGGATAAGATTTCTTCTTCCGAGAAAGAGAATATTCAGGCAAAACTCTCGGCTTTAAAAGAGGCTTTAAAAACTGACGATAAAGAGAAGATAAATCAGGCTATGGATGAATTAACCCGGGCTTCTCATAAGTTAGCGGAGGAAGTCTATAAAGCTACGCAGGCTCAGACTCAGGCTCAAGGAGGTTCTTCAACTTCTTCAGAAACTAAAACTCAAGAAACTTCTGGTGGTCAAGAAGAACCCCAAAAAGCAAAGGAAGGCGAAGTTATTGATGCTGATTACAAGGAAGAAGGCAAATAAACTGTTAATAAAAATTTAAAATTTAAAATTTAAAATTTAGCAATTAGATGTTGTGGGATGATGACCACTAAACGCGATTATTATGAAATTTTAGGAGTTTCCCGAGACGCTTCTTTAGAGGAGATAAAGAAGGCTTATCGTAAGCTTGCTTTAAAATTTCATCCCGATAGGGTCCCGGAAAGTGAAAAGAAATCCGCTGAGGAAAAGTTTAAGGAGATATCCGAAGCTTACGCTGTCCTGTCTGACCCTCAAAAGAGAAAACTCTATGATACTTACGGCCATGCCGGGATTGATTCCCGGTTTACTGAGCAGGATATCTTTAGAGGAGCAGACTTTTCTTCGATATTTGAGGATTTAGGTTTCGGTTCTATTTTTGAGGATTTCTTTTCAGATTTAGGTTTTGACTTTTTCGGGACTTCAACCCGGAGAAGGTCTTCTCAGAGAAAAGCTTTTCGGGGAAGGGATATAGAAGTAGAAACTGAACTCAGCTTAGAAGATATAGTTAAGCCCACAGAAAAAACCATTACTTTTTATAAAAGTGAAGTTTGCCCTACCTGTAGAGGAGAAGGGACAAAGCCCGGCACTTCCAAGATAACTTGCCCGGTCTGTAAGGGTAAGGGAGTGGTTTATCAATCAGCCGGGTTCATCAGGTTTGGCCAGACTTGTTTAGAATGTAAGGGAGAAGGTTGGATAATTTCTAAACCCTGTCCAGAATGTAAGGGCCAGGGTTTTGTGAGGAAAAAGAAAACTTTAACTGTGAAGATTCCTGCTGGTATTAAAGATGGCTCTTCTTTAAGAATTAGAGGTGAAGGAGAACAAGCACCAGGAGGAGCTGGAGACCTCTATGTAACTGTAAAGATTAAACCTCATCCTTTATTTAAAAGAGAAGGTGATGACCTTTTAGCTGAGACTAAGATAAGTTTAGTAAAAGCAGTCTTGGGTGGAGAAATAGAAGTGCCTACTTTGGATGGAAAAGTTAAAATGTCTCTGCCTTCTGGCACTCAACCCCAGACCTTATTCAGGCTTAAAGGGAAGGGGCTTCCTAATTTACATTCTTCCCGCCGGGGCGATTTATTCGTAAGAGTTAATGTGGAAATTCCTAAAAAACTTAGCTCCCGGGAGAAAGCTTTATTTGAGGAATTAGCCAGATTAAGAGGAGAGAGAGTTTCTGAGAGTTTTGCTGATAAGATAAAAAGAACTTTTAGATAAGGAGGAAGAATGCCCCACTATGATTACAGTTGTGAAAAATGTGGCTATACCTTTGAAGTTTTTCAGAAAATAGATGATGAACCTTTAAAAGAATGTCCTCAATGTAGGGGAGAACTCAAAAAACTCATTGGTGCAGGTTGTGGTTTGATATTTAAAGGGAGTGGATTTTACATAACTGATTATAAGAGAAATAATAATAAAAGCAATAAAGAGAAGCCCCAAGATAAGAAAGATTCTAACCTCAAACCTAACTCCTGTTCTTACAGTGAAAAGTAAACTAAAGCCTTTTTTAGCTCTCCATTATAATCCCCGATTATTTAAGAAGCTAAAGGATTTAGTGTGCCCTCCCTACGATATAATTACTGAAGAAGAAGAAAGGGCTTTAAGAAAAAGCTCGCCCTACAATTTTTCTCATATTCTCCTTAAAGAAGATGGTTCTTCTTATCAGGAGTTAGGAAAAAGGTTTAAACAGTGGCTTAAAAAAGGTATTTTGATTGAAGAAAGAGAATCCGCCTTTTATCTAACTCTTCAAGAATTTAAGTTAGGCTCTAAAACTTTTAAAAGAATAGGTTTTTTAGGCCTCCTTAACCTGGATGCCTCTATCTTTCCTCACGAGAAAACTCACTCAACTCCCAAGAAGGACAGATACCAGGTAATAAAGTATACCCAGGCAAATCTTTCTCCTATATTTGTGGTTTATCCCAGGAAAAAAAATGAGGTAATAACTCTCCTTTTTAAAAGTTTAAAAAATAAACCTCCCTTTATTAAATTCAGACATAAAGGTATCCTTTATCAAATCTATAAGATTTCTCAACCCCAGAAAATAAGAAAGATTCAAAAATATTTTGAAAATATCCCTTTATTTATTGCTGATGGCCATCACCGCTTTGAAACTGCTTTAAAATTTTTCCGTAAGAATAAGCATAAGCTAAATAAATTTAGAGACTTAGACTACATTTTAACTTATTTTTCTCCTCAGGATGAAAATCTCTTAGTCCTTCCCACTCACCGCATTATTAACAAAAACCTAGACCTAAACTTTCTTAAGAGTTCTTTACAACCTTATTTCTTCTTTCAAGAAGTTAAGTCTTTTAAGAAACTGCAGGATTTATTAGATAAAGCTGAGATTTTTTCTTTTGGTTTTGTTCAGGGCAAAAATATCCTCTTTTTCTCTTTAAAAGATAAGTCCTTAATTCCCAAATACTTAAATAAGCCTTCTTTAAGGAGTTATAAAAAATTAGATGTATTTTTGTTGCATAATTGGGTCTTTAAGGATATACTAAAAACAGACTTAAAAGAGGAAGATTTCTTTTATACTAAAAGTATAGAAGAGTTATCTAAGCTAATTGCCAAAAATAAGAATTGTGCTTTTCTGTTGAGAAAGCCAGATATTTCCGCAGTAACGGAGATAGCTTTTGAAGGAAAGATACTTCCTCAGAAGACTACTTACTTTTATCCCAAGTTTTTATCAGGCTTAATATTAAGAAAGCTATAATTAGTTTCCGATAAAGAAGTATGGAAA
>QNCG01000041.1 GCA_003644445.1 Candidatus Duberdicusella sinuisediminis
CTACCAATATTTTTTCTCAAAATTTTAAGTTTATCAATACAGGACACATAGAGGTCTTAGGAACCTACTCTGATATTAAGAAAGGAGAAGCTCTCTGGGGATATAATATTTTTGGCTATATCTGCCCATCTCTAAAAATAGACCCGACTTTATATCTCATCCCTTTATATACTTTAGAATATAAACGCTTGCGCCAGTTTATCTCTGAAGAAGAAGGTATAGTTCAATACACTAATTACCTGACTCACAATCTTACTCTGGGCTTAAGAAAAGAATTTAAAAAGAATTGGTTCATAAAAATCTCAACTTTGGGGACCTGGAATTATGTAAAAGAGACTAAAGATGAAGACTGGGGAGAAGGTCTTTATGACTATAGAGATGCGGGAGTTTCTTTAGATTTTCGCCATAGGATAAGAACTGAAAAAACTTTTGAAAATTACACCTGGGGATTTGAATACTTCCGGAGAAAATACCCAAATTTCCAGTCTCTCTTATCCATAGGGATGCCCTCAGCTCCTGAAAAAAACGAAAAAGATTTTGACGGCTACAAATTCTCTTTTGGCTGGGAGAGGGCTACTTCGGAAGGCTTAAAATTCTATATAAAACCTTATCTTCTCCTTAAGTTCTTTTTGGATAAGCACTTATTAAATGAAGATGGAACCCTTAATAGTTCAAAAAAGAGAAAAGATACCCTGCTTAACTTAGATTGGGGAATTAGCTTTCCTCTAACTGAAAAAATAAGATTTTTTTTAGATAATAACTACAGCTATAACTACAGCAAATTAGGCTATTATGATTCTAAAAATACCTTAATTCTTACTGATGATAAATTTATACCTCGCTACTATTACTACCAAAGCTTCTTAATAAGCCCTTCTTTAGAATATATATATCCTTTAGAAGGAGAAAAAGAAATTAGTTTAAAGTTAGGTTTTTCTTTTCTGTATAAAGACTACTTTGACCGTAAAGCCCAAACTGAAAGTGGGACCTACTCTCAAAAAGACCAACGAGACTTAGAATATGAACTTTCAGCCGCTTTAAGCTTTCCTATAACCAAAAAACTAAATTGGCTTATAAGATATTCTTATACCTGGGCTCGCTCCAACCAAAGATATGAAGCTTACTATCGCTACAATTATGACACCTACTTAATTGAGGCGGGCTTCTCCTTAAACTTCTAAAAAGGCTTTAAGGCTGGGCTCCTTTCCAGCTAAATTTATCCTTCCAGCGAAGATCGGGAAAAGGAATATATATAGAATCAATATAAAAATCAGGCTCTCCTCCGCCATCAGTATCAACCCCAGCATCTATCTCTATAAAGTTTGCTCCTACATAACTTCCTGAAGCTGAGCTTCCCAAGTTTGTTCCTAAAACATCCCAGAGGCTTGCAAAATTATAACCTCCTCCAATTAAACCGCCTGTTTCATCTATTACATAAATATTAAACTCCACCGTTCTTCCACTTCCACTTGCCTGATAAGTAAACCTCGCTGGATTGCCTGAAGAGATATTTATTATGTTGAAGTTCTCAAGGCCTTCGGAGGCTCCCTGTATATCAATTTGAGAAGTGGCATTTTGCACCCAATTACTTCCTGCTTGGGAAAGACCTGAATAGGTCCTTTCTTCTCTCAAATAATTATTAGAAGGATTCTCCAGCTTTACTTCCATTTTTACTGGATAATAACTGGGCTTAGTAGTTCCATAATTAGGGGTAGAAGATAAATACTTATCCCAAGCCAGGTTTTTTATTTGAGAAGAAGTAAGACTATTCAAAGAAGTGTTAAACTCAGTAATCCAACCAAGAAGAGTTAAACCATCTCTTTGAGGGTCTGAATTATCCGTGCGCAGGCAGATATTAAGAAGCATAACCTTTTTAGAAGAAGGTCTTAAAACATACTCCTCAACTCTTACCCTAAAACCTTGCCTATCAGTTAAAACCTTGTGCATCTGGGCATCACAAATTTTATCTATCAAGTAATCTTTTTCTCTTTGAAAATTATCCGTAAGCATATCATTAATCTCTGTTCTAAGGTCGGTAAGCTCATCTAGTTCCTGATAACGCTTCTGACGAATATCAGCTCGGGTAAAAGTTAAGGTAGCATCAGGGTCATTAGGGAAAGGGTCATCTAAATCTTCTAAAGTATCATTATCAGTATCAGAATTTAAGGGGTTAGACCCATACCATACCTCTCTACTATCAGATAAACCGTCGGAATCAGTATCTTTCTTAGAAGGATTTGTTCCATAGTTAAGTTCATCAAAGTCAGTCAGTTTATCTCCATCAGGATCAGCAGCAAAAGGACAAGTCTTGTTGTCTATTTCCTGCTTGTCGTCTAAACCATCACCATCAGTATCTTTTTTCAAAGGGTTTGTAGCCATATTTTCACCGAAACTAAAAATCTCATAACCATCGGATAAACCATCGCCGTCAGAATCAGGGTTATTTATGTCTGTCCCTAAGAAATGCTCATAATAGTCAGACAAACCGTCTCCGTCAGTATCTAAGGTAGTATCTATAGCTCCCGGAGGGGTATTTCCTGAATCAGCTACCTTGGGGTCTAAGCCTAAATTAAATTCCCTTCCATCAGATACTCCATCACCATCAGTATCGGGATTCTGAGGGTTTAGACCTAAATCTTCCTCAACATCATCCTCTAAGCCGTCGTTATCATCGTCCCAGTCAGCTTCATTAGGCACGCCATCGCCATCGTAATCATAGGAACTACCCTTCACCCCTTTATCAGGAAAATCTGTAGGGTAACAAGGATCTGTACCTCTGTTTAGCTCAATATTATCATCAACCCCATCATAGTCTGCATCTCTAAGTAAAGGTTTAGAGTCTGTATCATCATCTAAATTATCTCCGTCGGTATCAGAAGAATTAGGATCAGTTCCTTTACGCATCTCCTCTAAATCAGAAAGACCATCTCCATCAGAATCAGGATTGTTAATATCACTTCCCCAAGAATTCTCAAAACTATCATTTAAACCATCCCCATCAGAATCGGTACCTCCAGTAGTGACTTCATCATAATCAGAGGTGCCATCGTTATCACTATCTACCTTATAAGGGTCTAAACCTACTCTATTCTCTACGCTATCAGGAATCCTATCATCATCGCTGTCCTCATCATAATTGTCAGTCTCTTCATCCAAATCTTTATTATAAGTTAAACCCGAAGGAAAAGAAAAAGAAGATACAGGAGATGTGGTTTCTGATACTTCTTCATCGTCAGAGAAGCCATCATTATCATTATCAGTATCCTCAGGATTCATAAGATGTTTAAGTTCAAAACCATCATTTAGACCGTCAGAATCTGAATCAGCTTTATTGGGGTCTCCTTTTATTGCCAGTTCTATATAGTCAGATAAACCATCTCCATCGGTATCAACATTTTTAGGGTCGGTGCCAGCAATAATTTCCCATTTATCGGATAAACCGTCATTATCATCATCAATATCTTTATCGTCAGAGACTCCGTCGCCGTCAAAATCAACCTCAGAAAATTGAGGCTTTTCTGCATCTTGAGAAGTTGTTTTATCCTCTTTGGCCTCTTCTATCTTTTCTTCCTGATTTTCCTTTATCTCTTCTGTATCCTCGCTCAAGTCCTTTTTTTCTTCTTCGGTTTCCTCAGACTCATTAGTCTCTTCAGACTCCCAAACTTCTGGAGAAAACCCCTCCTTAATCTCCTCAGGAGCCTCTTGAGGCTTACTAATACTTCCGTCCTTTTGAGACTTAGACATAAAACCTTCTTTTACTTCTTGTATTCTTCCTGAAATAAGATTCTCTAAAATAATTAAGCCTTCTTCTACTATAACCTGAGTGAAAGAAGGTTCTACTATAAGATAAAAAATAGTTCCTCTTGCTCCAGCTACAGCAGTAGGCGTTTTAACCTTAAACTCTGATAAGTTTTTAGTATCTCTTATATGAAACTTTGCTTTTCCGTAAGGACACTCAAAGATGTTTCTGTACTTTCCGGTAAACCTGCTCAGAGACGACTTGGAAAAAATAAGCTTGCTATCTCCTTTAAGATAAATTATATTTGGGCCTACTTCTATCTTTAGTTTTGCACCCTTATAAGTTCGGACTTGATAGCCTTCAGAAATAATTTCTCCAGCTTCAGCCTCTTGCCAAATTATAGACTTAGGCTTTCTTAGCTCTACTCTTCCCGAAAAAGCCAAAATCTTACCTTTAAGAGGGGCTTCTTCTTTTAAAGAAGAATTTTTTTGAGCTATGATAAGGTTCTGTTGAAGAAGGCTTGGCTGAGGAGAATTTAACGAAGGGCTTAGAGGATAAACGAAAAAATTTGCCCCTCCCCAAAACCAAAGAATAAAAAGAATTTTTCTCATTAGTTTTTTATTTTAAAGCTGAAGTAGGGAAGGGTCAATTATTTTTTAAGATTTTTGAGTTCTCTTATCTTCTGAGTTAAAAGAGGAACTATTTGAAATAAATCTCCCACTATACCATAATTAGCCACTTTAAAGATAGGAGCAGAAGGGTCTTTATTTATGGCTATAATTAATTTTGAGGACTGCATACCTACTAAGTGCTGAATTTGGCCGGATATCCCACAGGCTATATATATTTTAGGAGAGACTGTCCTTCCGGTTTGACCTACCTGGTGAGAATAAGGAATCCATCCTGCATCTACAGCTGCCCGGGAAGCTCCTACGGCTCCACCTAAGACTTGAGCTAACTCCTCAATCAATCTAAAATTCTCAGGCCCACCCAATCCCCTTCCTCCGGATACTATAATATCTGCCTCAGCTAAATTTACAGTAGACAATTCTTCTTTTATGAAATCAATAAATTTAACTCTGGGGTCCTCTATCTCTGAAGAAAATTTCTCCTCAATAACTTCACCTTTCCTCTGGGGTAAAATTTCTGCAGAAGGCATAACTTTATGGCGGACTGTAGCCATCTGAGGCCGGTAGTTAGGAGTGATTATCTGAGCCATAATATTGCCTCCAAAAGCTGGCCTCGTCTGGATTAAAATCTTCTTCTCCTTATCAATATCTAAACCCGTGCAATCAGCAGTTAAACCGGTATGAATATTTACTGCAATCCGGGAAACTAAGGACCTGCCGGTAGTAGTGGCTCCAGCTAAGAAAATCTCAGGTTTATATTTTCTGATAAGCTGAGTGATTACCCGGCTGTAATTTTCAGCAATATAGTTTTTTAGAACGGGATTATCTACCAAAAAGACTTTATCTGCTCCTCTTTCTATCAATTCCTGGGTTTTCCCCTTTATCTGATAGCCCAAGAAGACTACCCCTACATAGGTATTTAAGTCTTTAGCTAACTGCCTGGCTTTTCCTAAGAGTTCAAATACTACCGGAGCTATTTCTCCAGCCCTTTGTTCAGAAAAAACCCAAACCCCTTTATAAGAAGATAAATCTTTTTTGAGTTCTTCTCTCTCTATTAATATTGCTTCAAATTTACAAGCAGCTAAACAGGCTGAACAAAGATTACACTTATCCAAGTCTACTACAGCTAACTTATCTACTATTTTAATAGCTGAGGAAGGACAAACCTTAACACAAAGCCCACAACCTACACACTTATCTTTTATTACTTTAATCATAACAAATCCTTGATTTCTTTAATTAACCCCGAAACTACTTTTTGGGGTTCTCCCTCAAAGATTTTTCCTCCTTTCTTAGGAGGAGGGCTGAATATCTTAACTACCTGGGTAGGAGAGCCTTTTAAACCAACTGCTTCCTGGGATAAATCTATATCTTTATGAGTCCAGACCGGAATAACTTCTTTTTTAGCCCGGAGTTTCCCCTTTAAAGAAGGAAGGCGGGGCTCGTTTATTTCTTTTACCACGGTAATTAAAGCCGGTAATTTAAGTTCTAAGATTTCATAGCCATCTTCTAAAAGCCTCTCTACTACCATAATCTTAGGATTGGTGTCTAAATGGATGGTATCTATCTTTCTTACATAGGTAGCCTGAGGTAGTTCCAAATGAGAAGCAATCCCCGGACCAACCTGAGCTGTATCTCCGTCAGAGGCCTGCTTACCACAGATAACTAAGTCTACTGGCGAAAGTTTCTCAATAGCTTTAGCCAGAACTAAACTGGTAGCCCAGGTATCTGAACCAGCAAAAGCCCTATCACAGAGGTGGACTGCACTATCAATACCTAAAGATAAAGCTTCTCTTAAAGCAGTCTCTGCCTGAGGAGGCCCCATAGTAATAACTGTGGTCTTGGCTTGAAACCTTTCCTTTAATCTTACTGCCTCCTCAATTGCATACATATCAAAAGGGTTAATAATTGAAGAAACCCCCTCTCGCACTAAGGTGTTAGTCTGAGGGTCAATCTTAACTTCAGTAGTTTCGGGGACTTGTTTTATACAGACTACTATCTGCATCTTATTTACCAAACTCTTTTATTAAATTTAAGGCAATTATATTCTTTTGGATTTGATTTGTTCCTTCGTAAATCTGGGTAATCTTAGCATCGCGCATAAATTTCTCAACTGGATAATCCCGCATATAACCATAACCTCCAAAAATTTGAACTGCCTGAATAGTTACTTCCATAGCCACGTCAGAAGCAAAAAGTTTAGCCTGAGCAGAATAAGCTCCAATATTTTTAGCCCCTCTATCTATAGCCCTGGCTACTGCATAAACTAAACTCCGGGCTGCTTCTACTTTTGTAGCCATATCAGCTAACATCCACTGAATCCCCTGAAAAGAAGAAATCTTCTGGCCAAACTGAACCCTTTGATGGGCATACTCTACAGCTAACTCTAACGACCCTTGAGCAATCCCTACAGCCTGGGCTGCCACCCCTGGACGAGACTGGTCAAAAGTCTTCATAGTAGCAATAAAACCTATACCTTCTTTACCACCCAAGAGTCTTTCTTTAGGAATTTTACAATCCTGAAAGACGAGTTCTCGGGTTGAAGAAGCTCTTATGCCCATTTTCTCTTCTTTCTTGCCAAAGGAAAAACCAGAATCACCTTTCTCCACTATGAACGCCGAAATCCCTCGAGGACCTTTAGATTTATCAGTTAAGGCAATAACTGTATAAATATCCGCATCTCCTCCGTTAGTAATAAAGTGCTTAAGGCCATTAAGTACATAGAAATCACCTTCTTTTACTGCTTTAGTAGTAACTGCTCCGGCGTCGGAACCAGCTTCAGGCTCAGTTAAGGCAAAAGCTGAAAGTTTTTCTCCCGAAGCTATAGGAGGTAAATACTTTTTCTTCTGTTCTTCTGTCCCAAATAAAAGTATAGGAAACATTCCTAAAAAAGAAGCAGCGTAAGAAGCAGCCACTCCTCCATCAACACGGGATATCTCCTCAGTAGCAATACACAAGTCTAATAAACCTCCTCCCATACCTCCATATTCTTCAGGAATACAAAGAGCAAATAAATCCGATTGGGCCAAAGCCTTTATTGCTTCTTGGGGAAACTTCTCTTCTTCATCCCATTGCTTACTAAAAGGCTTAATCTTTTCTTCAGCTACTTTACGGGCTAATTCTTTAATCATTAATTGCTCTTCAGTTAATCCATAATCTAACATCTCTCCTCCTGGTTTATAACTTCTTGATTAAGGCTATTTCTTTACAATCAGGAAACTCCGGACAATTAAGACAATCTGACCAAATCTTATGAGGAAGTTTTTCTTTATCTATTTCTTTGAAGCCTAACCTTTTAAAAAACTCAGGTTCATAAGTTAAAACAAAAACTTTCTTAAGTCCCAAAGACTTAGCTTCTTCTAAAGCTTTCTTAACTAAACCGCTACCTATCCCCTTACCCTGGTATTTTTCCTTAACTGCTAACGACTTTATCTCAGCTAATTCTTGCCATCCTACAATAGTCAAAGCACAACACCCTACAACTTCTCTTCCTTTCTGGCAAACCCAAAAGTCTCTTATCCTCTCGTAAATATAATTCAAAGAACGGGGAAGCATAAGCCTCTTTTTAGCAAAAAGGCCTATAAGCCTATAAATCTGAGAAGCTTCAGAAATAGCAGCCTTCTTAAACATTAGAGCTTATTATATAAATTTATCCTGTTTTAGGCAAGTATTTATTGGAGAAAATAAACACGAAAATTTTAAGCTAACAGCTCTCCAAAAGTATTTCTTTCAAAAAAGGCAAAGGCTTTTAAAAAAATTTTTAGGTCAAAAACTTTCTTACCTCAATCTTCAATTTTTTATTCTAACCTTAATCATCAATTGGTGTAACTCCTTTAAAAATACTATAAAAATCAGGTGAAAGCCTCTCCTTGTTTAGGGTGGTAACCATTTATAAACTCAGAAACCTCCAATACTTTTTTTCCTTCCGGCTGAAGTCTAAGAGGGAGGAGTAAATCTTGAGAAGTACTAATCTTTAGGGTATGTTTAAAAACCTGAACAATCTCACCGGGCAGGCTCTCTTTAACCTCAGACTTTTCAACCTCAGCAGAATAGAATTTTATTCTCTTGCCCCTAAAAAAAGAAAAAGCACAAGGCTTAGGAACTAAAGCTTTTATTAAGTTTCTAATTTTAAGAGCTGGCTGCTGCCAGTTGATTTTACTCAAAGTTTTATCTATCTTGGGAGCAAAACTTATACCTTGAGAAGGCTGAACCTCCAGAGAAAAATCCCCCTTCTCTAAAAGAGGTAAAGTTTTAACCAGAAGCCTCTTGCTCAAAGAATAAACTTTTTCTGAAAGAGTTAGGAAATCATCGTCTTCGTCTATAGATATTTTCTCTTGAACAATTATCTCTCCCTCATCTACTCCTTTAGAAAGCTTAAATAGAGTTACGCCGGTTTCCTTTTCTCCGTTAATCAAGACCCAATTTATAGGAGCAGGCCCTCTATACCTAGGGAGCAAAGAAGGATGCACTCCTAAAGGTAAAATCTTGGGTATCTTTAATAACTGAGGAGGTAAAATCCTGCCATAAGAAACTACAATAAATAAGTCGGGCTTTCTCTCCTCTATTAAAGAAATGAATTCTTTATCAAGTTTGTGAGGAGTTAAAACTTCCAACCCAGTTGTTTGAGAAAATCTTTTAACCGGGGAAGGTAAAAGCTTTAAACCTCTTCCCTGAGGAGTATCCGGAGAAGTTACTACCAAACAAGGGATATAACTTTTAGCTAAAAGCTCTTTTAAAACTTCTAAAGAATAATCAGTACTTCCAAAGAATACTATTTTCATCTCTCTATTATTATAGATAATTTTGCTGTAGATTTCTTAAATTTTTGTAAAGCCAACCTTAATACCTTATTTATTATAGTAAATTGAGAAGCTTTTACAACCAAAGAATAGACAGTTTTTTTCGCTGATAATTTTTCTTTTAAAGGTCCATAAATTTCTACTTTTTTCTTTATCTTTAAAGCTTGCTCTTCTAAAAAATTTTTTAATGTTTCGGTTCTTTTTAAAAGAGGCTTTTCTTTTTTAGCTCTCAAAGTAAGTTTAGCTAAACAAACATAAGGAGGTAATTTCCAGGTTTTTCTTTCTTTAAGCTCTCTCTCATAGAACCAGCCCCACTCTTTCTTAAGAGCTAAAAAAACATAGTAAGAAGGGTGAAAAGTAAATATAATCAATTCCTCTTTAGCTATACTCTTAAGACGCTGGAGTAAATAATATAACTCCAGAGAAGAATTAAAATCTCCCCAGGAAAGCAAAGAATCTATCCCGGCTAAAATAACAACTTCTGCTGAAGGTAATTCTTTAAGAAAGACGAGTTTTTGAGTAGAGATAAGAATATCCCAATCCTGAGAAAAAGATAGGCGATTAGTGAATTTAAAAATCTTTTTAGCGGGGAAAAACCTTTTAAGAGTAAGTTCTACTCTTTCAATGCCTGTGCCTATCTTTCTAATATACCTTTCAGAACATTTGTGGATTTTCTCTCCTTTATCCTTATATCCACAATACCTGCAAAAATAGTTTTTTTCCAAAGAAAAAGATAGAAAATTACCGCATTGGGGACACTTAATTATCTCTTTGCAGAAATTACAGCGCAATATATTACTAAACCCTTTCCTATTCCAAAAGACAACCACTCTTCTGCCTTTCTCTAAATTGCTTCTGATTATCTCTAAACTCAATTCGGAAAATAAAGGGGTTCTTTTAAACTTATAACCGGCGAGGTCAAATATTTTTGTTCGAGATTGGCTTTCTTTAAACTTATCTACAAAGATAAGTTTCTTCTTCTCTAACAACCTGTATAATTTCAAAGAAGGATAATCCGAATGTAAGATTAAATTGCTCTTTTCCACCTTTGCCCTTAAGAAAGCCAGGTCTCTCAAATGGTAAAAAGGCTTCTCAGGCTGAAAGTAGCCAAAGAAGTTTTCTTTCTCTACGATTATTGCTCCTAAATTCTCAAAAGGTGAAAATATTGCAAATCTTGTACCAATAGAGACATCAGCCTGCTGGTTCCTTATCTTCAGCCACTCTTTAAGCTGAGAAGATGGCTTATCTGAGCCAAAAAGAAGAGCTATCTTAATTCCTTTAAGCTCCTTCTCCAAAAAATCTTTTATAAAAAAAGCATCC
>QNCG01000042.1 GCA_003644445.1 Candidatus Duberdicusella sinuisediminis
AATATGAAGAGAGTAATTTTAGGGTTGATAAGTTTTTTTTCTTATTTATGGTTTTTTTCCTGGGGGGAGGGTTTATGGGGTTATTCCGAGAGTTTTCTTTTGGCTGAAAACTACCCCTTCAAACCTGGAGAAAAAATAGTGTATAGATTAAACTATAAGGGAGTAAAGATTGGAAGAGCAGAACTTACTTTTCATGGAGAAGAAAAATTCAAAAATAAGGAGGTATTTTTAGTTACTTTCTCTACCCAGAGTTTATATTTTAAAGACTTAGAGAGGATATTTGCTGATAAAGAGAGTTTTTTGCCTTTAAAAGTAGAAAGAAAGATTAGAGGTTTGACTGCTTTTCCTACTACAATAGAGGAAAACTACGACCAGGATAATTTTAAGGTAAGGATTAAAAAGAAGACCTTCTTATTCTCTAAAAATTTTGTTATAAAGAGAGATTGCCCTATCAATAATGCAGTGCTTTTAAGCTATTATTATCGGAAAAAGAAAGAATTTAACCCCGGCGAAGAATTTTTGATTACCCTTCCTACTAAATCTTTTAAATTAATATTTAAAGGCAGGGAAAAAGTCTCTACTCCTTTAGGTGAGTTTTGGGCTTACCTTTTGGAAGCTGACTCTTCTTACTTTAAACTCTGGCTTAGAGAGGGTGAAGAGAGAGTACCTTTAAAGATGGAAGTCCCGGCGTTTATGGGTTATTCCTTGGTTATAGAATCAATAGAGAAAGAGTAAGGTAAATAAAAGGAGGTTTAAAAGATGGCTGAATGGATAGGCAGAGGCAGAAGAGCGCGACGCTGTTATGGTTTTGATGAGATTGCTTTAGTCCCCGGAGAAATTACTGTTAACCCCGAGGAGGTAGATACATCTTGGGAGTTTGCAGGAAGAAAATTCCCTGTGCCCATATTAGCCGCAGCTATGGATGGGGTAGTGGATGTAAAGTTTGCTGTAAAAATGTCAAAATTGGGGGGGATAGCAGTATTGAATTTAGATGGGATTCAAACCCGTTATGAGAATCCTGAAGAAGTCTTGGAAGAAATTGCCCAAGCTACTCCTGAAGAAGCTACTAACTTAATTCAAAAAGTTTATACTGCGCCAGTGAAGAAAAAATTAATTTCTAAACGGGTAGAAGAGATAAAAAAGAAAGGGGGGGTTGCCTGCGTAAGTTGTATTCCTCAAAACGCCCAAACCTTTGCTCCTTTGGCTGAAGAAGCTGGCGCAGATTGTTTTGTAGTTCAGTCTACGGTTATTACTGTAAAACACCTCTCTACCCGCTATAAACCTTTAGACCTTTATAAGTTTTGTAAGCAAAGAAAAATTCCGGTAATTTTAGGTAACTGTGTTAGTTTTGAAGTCTGCCTTCAACTTTTAGATACAGGTTGTTCAGCGGTCTTAGTAGGCGTAGGCCCAGGAGCTGCCTGTACTACCCGGGGAGTATTAGGGATTGGTGTTCCTCAGGTAACTGCTACTGTTGATTGTAGTCAAGCCCGGGATCTTTATTACCAGAAGACTGGCAAGTATATTCCTATAATTACTGATGGGGGTATGCGGACAGGAGGAGACGTTTGTAAGGCTTTTGCTTGTGGAGCCGATAGCGTAATGATTGGTTCTTCTTTAGCTCGAGCCAAGGAAGCCCCAGGTAGAGGTTATCATTGGGGTATGGCTACCTCTCATACTAATTTACCTCGAGGCACAAGAATCAAAGTAGGTACTTCGGGGAGTTTAGAGCAGATTCTTTTTGGTCCGGCGGAGGTAGACGATGGTTCTCAAAATTTAATGGGAGCCTTAGCTACTTCTATGGGTTCTTTGGGGGCAAGAACTTTAAAGGATATGCACTTTGTAGAGATAATAATTGCCCCTTCTATCCAGACTGAAGGAAAGATTTTCCAGGCAGTACAAAGAGTGGGGATGGGAAAGTAAGTGAGTAAATTTTAATTTTCTAACAGGAATTTTTAACAATCTGAAATGTTTAGAAATTTTACCGGTTGGTTGTGAGAGGAGGAAGTTTTATAAATTATTACTATGGTTCACTCAGATTTTGTCCATTTACATGTTCATACTCAATACAGTCTTTTAGACGGAGCTTGTTTGCTTACCAGATTGGTAGAAAAAGCCAAAGAATTTAAGCTCCCAGCTTTAGCTATAACTGACCACGGCAATCTCTTTGGGGCTATAGAATTTTATAATTTGTGTCTGCAAGCAGGGATTAAACCCATAATTGGGGCAGAATGTTATTTAGCTCCTAATTCTCGCTGGAATAAGGATTCTAAAAATAATGGAGAAAATCAATACCACCTTGTCCTTTTAGCTAAAGACCTTTCGGGTTATAAAAATCTTATAAAATTAGTAAGCCGGGGCTATTTAGAAGGCTTCTATTATAAGCCGAGAATAGACAAAGAACTTCTTTCCCAGTATTCGGAGGGTTTAATCTGCCTTTCTTCCTGTCTTAAAGGAGAAATAGCTTCCCTGATTTTAGGTGGAAAGATTTCTTCAGCTTATAAAGTTTGTGACGATTATCTTCAAATATTTGGGAAAGATAATTTTTATTTAGAAATTATGGAAAATGGTTTATCAGAGCAAAAGATAGTTAATGAAAATTTAATAAAGATTTCCAAAGAATTAAAAATTCCTTTAGTAGCCACTAATGACGTCCACTATATTAATAGAGAAGAAGCTTTTGCCCATGAGGTTCTTCTCTGTATTCAGACTCAGACTACTTTAGCTGACCCTAACCGAATGAAGTTTAATAGTGACCAGTTTTACTTAAGAAGACCTGAGGAGATGAAAGCTCTTTTTAAAGATTTATCTTCAGCAATAAAAAACACTTTGGAGATAACTGAGAAATGCAATTTGGTATTAGATTTTTCTCAGACCCACCTTCCTAAATTTCCTTTACCTCCGGGTGTAGACGAAAATACCTTTTTAGAAAGACTCTGTAAAGAAGCTCTTCCCAAAAAATACAAAATGCCTGATTCTAAGATTGAGGAGAGATTACGCTGGGAGTTAGACATTATTAAAAAGACAGGGTTTTCCAGTTATTTCTTAATTATTTGGGATTTAATAAAGTATGCTAAAGAAAAAGGTATACCTGTAGGTCCGGGTAGAGGTTCAGCAGCAGGAAGCGTAGTAAGTTATCTCTTGGGGATTACTGAAATAGACCCTTTAAAGTACAACCTTATTTTTGAGAGATTTCTTAATCCTCAAAGAGTTACTATGCCCGATATAGATATAGATTTTTGTTATGAAAAGAGGCCTTTAGTCTTAGAATATGTAGCCCAGAGATATGGAAAAGACAATGTTGCTCAGATTATTACTTTCGGGACAATGCTTTCCCGGGCAGTGGTGAGGGATGTAGGGAGAGTTATGGGGTTTAGTTATTCTGAAGTGGATAGGATTGCTAAACTTATTCCTCAAGAAAGTGGTATGACTTTAAAGAGGGCTTTAGAAGTTAATTCCGAGCTTAAATCTATCTATCAACGTGATGCTCGAATAAGGCGCTTGATAGATACAGCTTTTCATCTGGAGGGTCTTTCCCGCCATGCTTCAGTACATGCAGCCGGAGTAGTGATTAGTGATAAGCCTCTAACTGAATACCTTCCCTTATTTAAAACTTCGGATAATCAAGTAGTTACTGGTTTTGATATGAAGTCTTTAGAGAAGATAGGCCTTCTCAAGATGGATTTTTTAGGCCTTAAGACTTTAACTGTAATTGAAGAGACTCTCAAGATTATTAAGAGGACTCAGGGTAAAGTCATAGATATTACTTCAATCCCCTTAAACGACCAAAAGACTTTTCGCCTTCTTTCTAAAGGAGAGACTTTAGGAATTTTTCAGGTAGAGAGTTCGGGGATGAGAGAACTTCTTAAGAGATTAAAACCAGAAAAATTCGAAGACTTAATAGCAGTCTTAGCCCTCTACAGACCGGGACCTATTGGCAGTGGGATGGTTGAAGATTTTATTCAGCGAAAACATAAACACAAGCCCATAGACTATTTTCATCCTAAGTTAGAGCCTATTCTTAAAGACACCTACGGTATAATTATATTTCAGGAACAAGTTATGCAGGTAGCTTCAGAACTGGCAGGGTTCAGTTTTTCCGAAGCAGACCTTTTGAGAAGAGCTATGGGTAAGAAAATCCCTGAAGTAATGGAAGAGCAACGAAAGAATTTTGTAGAAGGCTGTAAAAGAAAAGGGGTTTCTGAAGGATTAGCCCATAAGATATTTGACTTAATGGAATATTTTTCACATTATGGTTTTAACAAGAGTCATTCTACCGCCTATGCTCTCATTTCTTACCGGACAGCTTATCTTAAGGCTAATTTTCCTGTAGAGTTTATGACCGCCCTTCTTACTTCGGAAAAGGATAATACTGATAAGCTTGTAGAATATGTTAACGAAGCCAAAAAAATGGGCATAGAGATTTTGCCTCCGGATATAAATGAGAGTTTTGCGGACTTTACCGTAGTAGGAGAAAGAAATATTCGCTTTGGTTTATTAGCTATTAAAAATCTTGGGGCTTCCTCAGCAGAGACTATTATTAAAAATAGGAAAGAATATGGAAAATTTAAAGACCTTTTTGATTTTACTTCCCGCTTAGATTCAAAATCTGCTAACAAGAAAGTTGTAGAGAGTCTTATAAAATGTGGAGCTATGGATAGTTTTGGTAAGAGAGCTTATCTTATGCATATTTTACCTCAAACTTTAGAGTATTCTTCTAAGTTAGCTAAAGAAAAGTCTTCAGGTCAACTTTCTTTATTTGACAGTTCTTTTTTAAGAAAGGCTCCTTCGGTAGATAATCAAACTATTCAAGAGTGGCCCAAGCAACAACTTTTACAGTTTGAGAAAGAACTTTTGGGATTTTATATTACTGGACACCCTCTTAGCAAGTTTCAAAATCTTATGAAAAAAGCAGGAATTATTAAAATTTCTCAGATAGCTGATAATCCCCAGGGAGAAATTGTTACTGCTGGTTTAATTGATAAGGTTAATTTGACCACTACTCGCAAGTCTAAAGAACTTATGGCTATTGTCCGGATAGAAGACGAGGAATCTTTCCTGGAGGTTTTTGTTTTTCCTAAAGTTTTTGAAGAAGTAAAAGGGTATCTTAAGAAAGGCAATATTGTAGCTCTTCGGGGAAGAGCTACAATGAAGGAGGGAGCTTTAAGACTATTAGCCACCCGCATAGCCCCCTTAGAAGGAGTTTATGACTGGATTTCTAGAGTAGACTTGTATATTCAGGAGCCTAGCTCCGAACTGGCCGAGAAGTTGAAAGTTCTTCTTAATTCCTTCTCGGGGAATGTGCCAGTAATATTACATTTTCGCCATCCGGAGATTAGATTTGTAAAGGTAAAAGCAGGCCAGGATTTTTATATTAAACCTCAGCCAGAATTATTCGAGGAATTTTCTTCTCTTTTAGGAGAGGAAAACTATTCTCTGACCTTAATTTAAGGTTTCTAAACTTTCCCTTGACACCAATTTAATTAAGTGATATAAAGCATAACTGCTTAATAGTCAATAAGAAAGGTAAAAAATGAACGATATTTTTGAGCGAGGAAGGGGGAATTCTGATGACTAAGAAGGATATTGTTCTTAAAATCTCTGAGGAGACTGGTTTTAAACAAATAGTAGTTAAGAAAGTAGTCCACAAAGTCTTTGAAGTGATGCTTTCTGCCCTTTATAAAGGAGAGAAGATAGAGATAAGGAATTTTGGGGTGTTTAAGGTAAAGAGAAGAAAACCCCGGGTGGGCAGAAATCCTAAGACTAACCAGCCTGTTCCTGTTCCGGAGAGAAAAACCGTGGTTTTTAAACCCGGTCTAGAAATGAAGCAAAAGATAAGGTAAGTGTTTTTCTTAAATGTCTGGGAGATATAGACCTCCACGGGGGACAAAAGATTTTTTATCGGGAGAGGCTTATACTTCAGTATTTTTAGAAAATAAAGCCCGAGAAATTTTTTATCTTTACGGATACAGAGAAGTTAGGCTTCCCTTAATAGAAAGCAAAGATATTTTTATAAGAAGTTTGGGAGAGAATACAGAGGTAGTAGAAAAACAAATCTTTGAGATTTCTTCACGGGAGAATCTTTGCTTAAGACCGGAAGCCACCGCCCAAATTGTAAGAGCTTATATTGGGCACAGTCTTTATCTCCAGAGGTTAGTTAAGTTATTTTATATAGGTCCGATGTTCAGGGGAGAAAGACCGCAAAAGGGAAGATTTAGACAGTTTCATCACATAGGAGCTGAAGCTATTGGAGAAAAAGATCCCCTTTTAGATACAGAACTCATAGGTTTAGCTGAGAAATTATTAGTCAGTTTTGAGGTAAAAGATTTTTATTTAGAGATAAACAGTTTAGGATGCGAGGAGGACAAAAACAGGTTTAAAAGCCTGCTTAAGAAAAAATTAGCTGATGATAGAGTGAGGAGCTTACTATGTGAGAACTGTCAAAAAAGATTTTTTGCTAATCCTTTAAGAATTCTTGATTGTAAAGAGGCTAATTGCAGAAAAGTAGTTAATTCTTTAGATATCGGTAATAGTTACCTTTGTAAGAGCTGTCTTTCATACTTTGAACAAGTGTGTAGCCTTTTAGATAAAAGAGGAATTTCCTATAAGGTTAATCCTTGGTTGGTGAGAGGATTAGACTATTATACTCAGATTGTTTTTGAGTTTAATTCTGATAATTTAGGTTCCCAGAAAGCTGTAGGTGCCGGAGGAAGGTATGACGGATTGGTTAGAGAATTAGGGGGTCCTGATAAAGCAGGCTGTGGTTTTGCTTTAGGTTTAGAGAGAATTCTTCTCCTTAGAAAGTTGGAAAAATTCTCTTCTTTAAAGGTTTTTATAGCCTATACTTCTTCCGAGCTTAAAAATAAGGCTTTTGAATTATTGGCTAAGTTGAGAGATGAAGGGATAAGTTCCGATATGGGGTTTAAATTCAGTTCTCTTAAATCCCAATTAAGGTATGCTCAGAAATTGGGAGTAGAATTTGTAGTAATTCTGGGAGAGGAAGAGTTAAAAAATAACCAGGTAAGTTTAAGAGATATGAAGGCTTCCTCTCAAGAAAGGTTCAGCTTAGATAGGTTAATAGACTTTTTAAAAGAGGGAAAGAAATGTTGAGGACGCATACTTGTGGAGAATTAACTAAGAAAGATTTAGACAAGGAAGTAATCCTTTGTGGTTGGGTTTCTTCTCGAAGAGACCACGGTAAAATTATTTTCATAGACTTAAGAGATAGGTATGGTCTTACTCAGGTGGTATTTATAAGGTCTTGTTCCCCTAATTCTTATGAAAGGGCTGAGAAGTTGAGAAATGAAGATGTGATAAAGGTAAAAGGGAAAGTTTCAGTAAGGCCTGAAGGGACAGAAAATCCCAAGATATCTACAGGAGAGATAGAGGTATTAGCCGAGGAGTTAGAGATTCTTAATTCTTCTGAGGAGCTTCCCTTTCTAATTGAGGATAATATTGAGGCTTCTGAAGAGATAAGACTTTTATTCAGGTTTTTAGATTTAAGGAGAAAACCCCTTCTTAAAAATCTGGAGCTTCGTCACAAAGTAATTCAAAGTATGAGAACTTATTTGAATAACTTGAATTTCTTAGAAGTAGAGACGCCCTTTCTGACTAAATCCACTCCCGAAGGTGCCCGGGACTTTTTAGTTCCTTCCCGGCTTAATCCTTCTTGCTTTTATGCCCTCCCTCAGTCTCCCCAACTTTTTAAACAGGTTCTTATGGTTTCAGGTTTAGATAGGTATTATCAGATTGTTCGCTGTTTTCGTGATGAAGACCTTCGCAAAGATAGACAACCTGAATTTACTCAGTTAGACTTAGAGATGTCTTTTGTGGAGGAAGAAGATATCTACGAGATTATTGAAGGGCTTTGTTTTTATCTTTTTAAAGAAGTATTAGGGATTGAACTTAAGATACCTTTCCCTAGATTGACTTATAAAGAGGCTTATCAGAGATATTCTAGTGATAAACCTGATTTAAGTACAGATGAACCTTTTAGATTTGTCTGGGTGACTGGTTTTCCTCTTTTTAAATATAACCAGGAGGAAGCTCGCTGGGATTCAGAACACCATCCTTTTACTGCTCCTTTTTCTGAGGATTTAGCTCTATTAGATAAGGACCCCTCTCAGGTGAGAGCCCGTTCTTATGACTTAGTTTTGAACGGCCAGGAAATTGGCAGCGGTTCTATAAGGATACATAACCCCTCTCTTCAAAAGAAGATTTTTGCGATTCTGAATATATCGGAGCAAGCTATGGAAGAAAAGTTTGGGTTTTTAATTAAGGCTTTAAATTACGGAGCGCCTCCTCACGGAGGTTTTGCTTTAGGCTTGGACAGATTCTTAGCTATAATTACTGATTCAGCTTCGATAAGAGAAGTAATAGCTTTTCCTAAAACTCAGAAAGGAGTTTGTCCTTTAACTGGTGCTCCAGCAAAAGTAAGTCTTAGACAATTAAGAGAATTGAATATAAAGGTGATAAGGAGTTAAGAAAAAAAGGAGGTAAGAAATGAGAAGATTAATATTACTCTCTATCTTCTCTCTATTTTCTGTTCTTTTTTCCGGATGTCTGGTGAGGACTTATGTGATAGAGAAGCCACGCACGGATTTAGAAATTACCGGGAATCAAGGTTACTTACAGGGTAGTCCTTCCCAAACTGCCCAGCCTAAAAAAAAGCTCTCCTCTACTCGCAAGATTACAGTTGTAGAAATAGAGTTAGGTGAACATCCTCCTAAGTTAGAAGGCAAAAAGACTCAACAAGAAGAAGCATCTGGGGAAACTGGAGAGAAAGAAAGCTTAGAAGTTGAAGCTGAACCTGAAAGAGTTAGTTCAGAAGACGTTGTCTTAGAAGAGCCTCAAAAGAATTTAGCTTTTAAGGAAGAAGAAATTCCACCTCAGCCTAAGAAAGAGTATATTCTTTATACTGTTAAAAAGGGAGATACTCTTCAGAAGATTTCTTATAAGTTTTATAAGACTACAAAAAAATGGAAAAAGATTTACGAAGTAAATAAAGATATTCTCAAAGGCCCAGATGAAGTTTATCCCGGCCAAATTTTAAAGATACCTCAGAATTAAAAGATGCAGGAATTTGTAAAGATAGAAGACTCTGCTCTCCTAACTTCTTTAATTGGTCCTTACGACAGTAACTTAAAAATTTTAGAGAAGGAATTAGGAATAGAAATTTTTCTGGAGAAGGAGGGACTTTCTTTGAGAGGGAGTCCTAAGTCAGTAAAGAAGGCTAAGACTATTTTAGAGGGTTTGTTAAGTTCAAAAATCCCTTTTACTCCTGAGGCTATATCTTCCTATTCTAGAGGAGGTAATTTTAGAAATAGGGAAGAGGCCATAGAAGTTTCTTCCCCAAAAAGATTTATATATCCTAAAACCAAAACCCAGAAAGAGTATGTTCGGGCTATTAGGAATTATGACCTGGTTTTTTCTATTGGGCCTGCAGGTACAGGTAAAACCTATTTAGCTTGCGCTTTAGCTGTAAATTATTTGTCTAAGGGTAAGGTAGGAAGAATTATCTTAACTCGGCCAGCAATTGAAGCGGGGGAGTCTTTGGGTTTCTTACCCGGAGATATGTATGAAAAGTTAGATCCTTATTTACGGCCTCTTTATGATGCTTTATATGATATGATGGACGCCCAAACTATAGAGGACCATTTAGAGACAGGAGTAATTGAAGTTGCCCCTTTAGCTTATATGCGGGGTAGAACCTTAAACAATGCTTTTATAATATTAGATGAGGCCCAGAATTGTACTCTGGAACAACTCAAGATGTTTTTAACTCGTTTAGGTTTTGATTCCAAGACAGTAATTACCGGAGATATAACTCAGTCGGATTTACCCGGGGGTAAGCCTTCAGGGTTATTGACCAGTATTAAGCTTTTAGAGAAGATAGAGCAGATAAAATTTATTTACTTAACCGATAAAGATGTAGTAAGGTGTGAACTGGTCCAGAGGATAATAAAGGCTTATGAAAAAATTAGGAAAGAATAAGGTTATAGAAATATTGGGAACTGGGATTTTTATCGTAGTAATGACAATTTTACTTTATTGGATAAGTGTAAATATAAGTATTTTGGTAATTGCCTCCTTTTTTCTTTATTATCTGAAAATTTTAAGAAAGAAGACAGAGCCCGCCTTCCTCTCTTTAGCCTTTCTATTCGTTTTAGCTTTAACTGTTTTCTTCTGGCAGAAAGAGTTTGATTTCAGTCCTTATCTTTCAGGGGTGATAACTCTGGCTCTTTTGGTAAATATTCTTTTTAATGATATTGAGTTTTCGTTTGCTTATTTATTCTTTATAAATATTCTCAATACC
>QNCG01000043.1 GCA_003644445.1 Candidatus Duberdicusella sinuisediminis
AAGAGAAGTATTAGTAAGCGCCTGTTTATTAGGGAGAAACTGCCGTTTTGATGGAAAGAGTAGGCTGAACAAATCTCTTATTAAGTTTTTAAAGAAGAATGGATTTATCCCCTTAGGGGTTTGCCCTGAAGAATCAGGAGGGTTGAAGGGGAAGAGGGGTCCTTTTGAATTTAAAGGAAAAGCTAAGCAAATTCTGGAGAAAAAAGGAGAAGTTAAAGACCCTCAGGGAAGAGTTTTTACTTCTTATTTTTTAAAAGGAGCATATAAAGTTTTAGCCCTGGCTAAAAAGAAAAAAATAGAAATAGCCATTCTTAAAAGCAGGAGTCCTTCTTGTTCGCCTGATTACATTTACGATGGGACTTTTAAAAAAGTTATTAAGAAGGGGTTAGGTGTTTCTGCTTATCTCTTAAAGAAAAATAAGATAAAGATATTTTCAGAATCTAACTATAAACTTATTAAGTCTGAAAGCAGAAGTTCTAAAAAGGGAACTAAAAGATGCTCAAGGCATTAGAGGTTTTAACTAAAGAGGCTTCTTTTGAATCTACTGGGTATAAGAGATTTTTAGATTACATATATCCAGCCTTAAGCTGTGAAGGAATATTCCGATTATTTAAGATTCTTATTACTAATAAATGTCAGAATAACTGTTTATACTGTGGGGTGAGAGCCAGGAGGAATTGCCAGCGTTTTCTTATTGCCCCTCAGCAGTTAGCGAGAATTTTTCTTGAGCTTTATAAAGCTAAAAAGGTAGAGGGTTTGTTTGTTTCTTCGGGGATTTATAAAAGCCCAGATTATTCTCAGAGGCTTATCTTAGATACAATATATATTCTCAGAAAGAAATTTAATTTTAGAGGATTTATCCATGCTAAAGTCCTTCCTTCAGCAGATTTAAATCTGATAAAAGGGTTAGCCTTTCTTGCTGACCGGGTTTCTATTAACTTAGAGGCTTCGGCAGAAGTATTCTTTAAAAAGCTGTGTCCGGAAAAAGATTACAATCAGGGAGTAATTGAAAGACTTAGGTTTCTTTCTTCTTTGAGTAAAAAAGGAGTTTTTAAGTCCGGGATTACTTCTCAGATAGTAGTAGGTGCAGATAAGGAGAAAGATAACCAGATTTTGAGGTTAAGTTCTTTCCTTTACACCAACTACGGTTTAAGGAGAGTTTATTATAGTGGTTTTTTTCCGGTGAAAAATACGCCTTTGGAGAATAAGAAGCCTGTCTCACAGCGGAGAATCCTCCGGCTTTACCAGGCAGATGTATTAATAAGAAAATATGGGTTTAGACCTCAGGAATTGTTTTTTGATAAAGAAGGAAATCTTTCTCAAGATAGAGACCCTAAATTGGTCTGGGCCTATAACCACCGAGAGATTTTTCCGGTTAATGTTAATAAGGCAGATTTACATCTTTTAAGGAGAGTTCCCGGGATAGGGATTAAGTCTTCAGAGAAGATTATAAGGATTAGGAAATTCTTTAGATTTAAACATTGGGAGGACTTAAAAAAGCTTAGAATAAATATAAAGAGAGTAAAAGGCTGGATAAGATTTGATTAAAAATATGGGGTTTATAAAGTTTCTCGGCACAGCAGGGGCAAGATTTGTCATGCTTACTCAACTCCGGGCTTCCGGTGGGATATGGATAAAGTTTAATGAAGAAAATATATTAATTGATCCGGGCCCGGGTTCTTTGATTAGAGCTTTGAATTCCAGACCTAAACTTCAGCCTCAGAAGTTATCAGGGTTAATCCTTACTCATAAACATTTAGACCACTCCAACGACATAAATTTAATGGTAGAAGCAATGACCGAAGGTGGGTTTAAAAAGAGAGGCCTTCTTTTTGTTCCTTCTGATGCTTTGGGTAAAGGGGGAGTTATCTTTGATTATCTTCTTAATTTTCCTGAAAAAATAATCCCTCTAAAAAAGGGTAAATTTAAGATAGGTAGTTTTGAATTTGAGGTACCTTCTCTGATGGTCCACTCTGTAGAAACTTATGGCTTAAAATTTAAAATGGGTAAGTCTGTAGTTTCTCTGATTACTGATACCGAATACTTTGAAGATTTGGCTAATTATTATAAAGCAGATATTTTGATAATAAATGTGGTCTTTTTAGAGAAGAGAAAGGGCATTCAACACCTTTGTTTAGAGGAGGCAGAAAAATTAATTTCTGCTGTAAAACCTCAAAAAGCTATCCTTACTCATTTTGGAATGACTATGCTGAGAGCTAAACCCCATATTTTAGAAGAGAGTTTGAGCAAGAAATTGGGAGTAGAGGTAAAGTCAGCTTACGACGGGATGAAGCTGGATTTCTAAGGGCTTAGAATCTGTGGTTTACAGCTGGAAATTAGTATAGTGTTGAATTGGAACTTTAAAGTGGTAAAATAATTCCTATGATAGAAAAAAGAACCCTTCCCCGATTCAAAGTCCCGATAAAACTGGAATACCAGATACCCAGCAATAACCAGAAGTTTTTAGGTTTAGCTGTGGATATAAGTATGAAGGGGCTGAGACTGCAAGGACAAAAACCTTTGGAAGAAGATGAAGTCTTAGATATATTCTTCTACCTTCCTAATAGACCAGTCCAGGAAGCTGTGGGGAGAGTAGTCTGGATTAGGGATTATTCTCAATACTTTCAGGCAGGCGTCTATTTTTTAAATATCAAAGATTCTTTAAAAGAGGCTATTTTTAAATATATCCTTGATTATTTTCCTCAGGAGGTTCAGGCTCGTTGGTGGAAGGAGTCAAATACTGAGAGATGAATTTTTCCCCTAATGCCTACCAGGTTTTAAAAGCAAGGTATTTAAAGAAAGATTCTCAAGGAAGGGTGTGTGAGTCTCCTTCTCAGATGTTTTTTAGGGTAGCTCAGGCTGTAGCTAAGGCTGAGAAAAAGGAGAAAATAAATTATTTTCAAGATAAGTTCTTTCAGATAATGAGTAATCTGGAATTTCTTCCTAATTCTCCTACTTTAATGAACGCAGGAACTTGTTTTGGTCAGCTTTCTGCTTGTTTTGTCTTGCCAATAGAAGATTCTATAGAGAGTATTTTTGAAGCAGTGAAGATTATGGGAATAATCCATCAGACTGGAGGAGGAACGGGTTTTTCTTTTTCCCGGTTGAGGCCCCAGGGAGATATAGTTGCTTCTACTGGCGGGAGAGCTTCTGGCCCTGTCTCTTTTATGAAGATTTTTGATACTGCTACTTCTGTTGTTATTCAAGGAGGGAGGAGAAGAGGCGCTAACATGGGAGTATTAAATATGGAACATCCCGATATCCTTAAGTTTATTCAGGCTAAGGAAAAAGAAGGAGAATTTTCTAATTTTAATCTCTCAGTAGCAATAACTGATAATTTTATGCGTTGTTTAAAAAATAGAGAAGATTTTTATTTAATTAATCCTCGCCAGAAGAAAAGGTCAAAGAAAGTAAAGCCTGATTTTCTATTTCACAAGCTTTCTTCAGCAGCTTTTAACTCCGGAGAGCCGGGAGTAGTCTTTATTGACAGAATAAACAGGCACCATCCAGTAAAGGGGAAAATTGAAGCTACTAATCCTTGTGGAGAAGTACCCCTACTGCCTTACGAATCCTGTAATTTAGGTTCAATAAATCTCTCTAAGGTCGTAGAAAACCAGAGGATAAATTGGGAGAAATTAAAAGAATTAGTAGAGCTGGGAGTGAGGTTTTTAGACGATGTAATAGAAGTAAATAATTTTCCTATCCCCCAGATAGAGAAAGCTACCAAAGTTAACCGGAAGATAGGTTTAGGAGTTATGGGATTTGCTGATATGCTTATTAAGTTAGAGATTTCTTACGATTCAGAGGCTGCGGTGAGCTTAGCTAAAAAGATAATGAAGTTTATAAGAAGCGAATCTCTTAGAGCTTCTTCAAAATTAGCTTCTGAACGGGGGGTTTTCCCCAATTATAAGTTTTCTCTTTACAAGAAAAAGGGAGTTAAGTTAAGAAATGCTACTTTAAACAGTATAGCTCCTACCGGATCAATAAGTATAATTGCTGGATGTTCTTCAGGGATAGAGCCTTTATTTGCCATAAGTTATCAGAGAAGAATACTCGGAGGTAAAAACTTTTTAGAAGTTAACCCCTATTTCTTGAAATTAGCCAAGGAGAAAAAATTTTACTCTTCTTCTTTGATAGAAGAGATTTCTTTTAAGCCTTCCCTTAAAAAAATAAAAGACATCCCTCTTCAAGCTAAGAGGATATTTGTAACTGCTTTTGACATCAGTTATCTAAGGCAGATTCAAATCCAGCAGGCTTTTCAGAAATATACTGATAACGCCGTATCTAAAACTATAAACTTACCCGAAAAGAGCAGTATAAACACAGTTAAGAATATCTATTTATTAGCTTATAAGCTGGGGCTTAAAGGGATTACTATTTATAGGTATAACAGCAGAAAGAAACAGGTATTGAGTTTGGCAGAAGAAGCCCCTCTTTCAGTACATGCAGAGTATTCTGGAGGTTGTCTTGGCAAGATTTGTAGTATTTAGAAGAGAGACCGACCTATATAAAAAGGACTTTCAAAATTTAGGAGAGCTTTTAGAAGATAGAGCCAAGAAGTTTGCCCGGAAACCTTTTTTAATTTTTGGGAGAAGAAAATTTACCTTTTCAGAAATCAATAACCTTTCTTCTTATCTGGCTTCTTTTCTAAACAAGGAAGGTGTAGGTTTTCAGGATAGAGTTTGTATCTGGATGAGCAATTTACCCTGGTTTGTGATATCTTATTTTGCTATTCTTAAGATAGGAGCAATAGCAGTTCCTGTAAATAGTATGTTCAAGAGAGAAGAAGCTAAGTTTTTAGTAGAGGATACTCAGGCTAAAGTATTAATAGTTGCTCCTGAAAATATAGAACCTGCTTTCAATATAAAATTAAGAGTAAACTCCCTTTCCAAAATAATCTCTTTTTCTTTTAATAAAGATGTTTACCAGGAAGTAATTGATTTGAGAGATATTCTCAACGGAAAAGAGGAATTTTTCAAGAGGGTAACAGTTAAACCCCAGGATATAGCAGAAATTCTCTACACTTCCGGAACCACTGGAGAACCTAAAGGAGCCTGCCTTACCCACAGGAATTTACTCGCCAATATAAGAGATTGTCAGATTGCTATCTCTGCTTCTTCTAAAGATGTTTTCTCTTGTTTTTTGCCTTTGTTTCATTCTTTTGCCTCCACGGTTTGTCTTCTTTTTCCTCTCTATACCGGTTCAACCACTGTACTCTTTAGGTCAATAAGACCTTTTAAAAGGGTTTTGAAAGGAATATTTAAAAACAGAGTGAGTGTATTTGTGGGGGTCCCCTCTATTTTTTCAGCCCTAAAGGAGGTAAAACTCCCTTTAATTTTTAGAATCCCTTTGCTTAAGAAGTTCTTCAATCCTTTAAGAGTAGCAATTTCGGGAGCTTCAGCCTTAGCTTGTGAGGTAATCCCAGCTTTTGAAAAGAAGTTTGGTATACCTTTATTAGAGGGCTACGGTTTAACAGAAGCTTCACCGGTAGTTTCTCTAAGCCCTTTAAAAGGAAAAAGGAAACCTGGTTCAATAGGGAAAGTCTTTCCTTCTCAAGAAGTAAAAGTAGTAGACTCTCAAGGTAAAGAATTGCCGGTAGGAGAGGTAGGAGAGTTAATAGTAAAGGGGCCCAACGTTATGAAGGGTTATTTTAAAAGAGTAGAGGATACTCAAAAAACTATAAGAGGCGGCTGGCTTTATACTGGGGATTTAGCTAAGATTGACGAGGAAGGTTTTATTTATATTGTAGGCAGGATAAAGGAGATGATAAATGTGAGGGGTTTAAATGTTTATCCTCGGGAAATTGAAGAAGTTATCTATCAACTATCTCCAGTTAAAGAATGCGCAGTGGTAGGAATAAATCATCCCCGTAAAGGAGAGGTGCCGTTAGTTTTTATTGCCTTTAAGGAAGGAGAAAGTTTATCTTCTCAGGAAATTTTTAATTATCTTAAAGATAGACTTGCTGTTTATAAATTACCCTGGAGGATAGAGGTAAGAGAATCTCTTCCTAAGTCTTCTACGGGGAAAATTGTTAAATACTTACTTAAAGAAGAAGCAGAGTCGAAATTTTTTAAAAAGGCAGATTAAATGGGCAGAGTTTCTAAAATTAAGATAGTAGCTACTTTAGGACCAGCTTCTTCTTCAGAAACAGTATTAAGAAAGATGATTTTTTCTGGTTTAGATGTAGTAAGACTTAATTTTTCTCACGGAAGTTTTGATGCTCACCTTGAGAGGGTAAACTTAATAAGAAATTTAAATAAAAAATACCACAGAGCCATAAAGATAATGCAGGATTTAGAGGGTTATCGTATAAGGGTGGGTAAACTCAAAAAACCTTTAGAGTTAAGAAAGAGACAGGTTTTTTATCTATCTAAGGAGAAGATAAAAAAAGAAAGATTCATCCCCATAGATTATCAAGGCTCCTTGGCTTCTATAAAGAAAGGTCAATTTATATATATAGACGATGCTCGTTTAATTTTAAAGGTCGCAGAAACCACAAAGGAGACATTAAAAGCTGAAGTTGTTTTAGGAGGAGTAATTTCTTCTCATAAAGGAATAAATATTCCTGGTTTTAATATAGATTATCAGGGCCTTACTCCTAAAGATAAAACTTCCTTAGAATTCGCTTTTAAATTTAAGCCGGATTTCATTGCCCAGTCTTTTGTGAGAGAAGCTGGAGATATTTTGATTTTAAAGGATTTTATAAGAGATAAACTTCCCGATTGTAAAGTAATAGCTAAGATTGAGAATAAGATGGCTTTAAGAAATATTGACGAGATCATTGAAGTTTCTGATTTGGTGATGGTAGCCCGAGGAGATTTAGGGGTTTGTCTTCCCTTTTATCAGGTTCCTTTTATTCAGAAGGAAATAATAAGAAAAGCAAAGAAGAGAAGGAAAGAGGTTATTGTAGCTACTCAGATGTTAGAAAGTATGACTGAGAATTTTTTCCCCACCCGGGCAGAAGTTTCTGATGTGGTTAACGCTATCTTAGATGGAGCAGGTTTTCTTCTTCTTTCCGGAGAAACTGCAGTAGGAGAAAATCCTCCCCGGGTAGTAGAGGTAATGAATAAGATTATAAATTACACTCTTTCCTATTTAAGACCTTCCCCTAACCTTGGTAAAAGTTAGAATAAGTTTGGTAAAGATTTTCTTGGGCTAACAAATTTTAATTTAAGAGTTGACACAATAAGAAAAATAAGAGATAATTTACCCCGTATTTACCTAAAATAAAAGTAAAGAAAGGAAGGGACCGAAAGTGGAGGAAAAAAATCTAAGTGCTCAATTGGAAGAAGCTTACTTTTCTTCTATTAAGAAGCTGAGTGATGGAGAAATAGTTAAAGGCAAAATTGTTGAGGTAAGGCCTAAAGAGGTAATTATTGATATAGGCTATAAGTCCGAGGGTGTGGTTCCCCGAGATGAATTTTCTCCCCAAGATATACCCTCTGTAGGCTCAGAGATTGAGGTCTTGGTGGAGAAGGTAGAAGATGAAGAAGGAAGGTTAGTGATTTCTTATGAAAAGGCAAAGAAGAGCTTAGGCTGGAGAAAGTTGATTACTGAATATAAAGAAGGTGATTTGGTTGAGGGTATAGTTAATCGCAAAGTAAAAGGTGGGTTTATGGTTGAGGTTTTTGGAGTGGAAGGTTTTCTTCCCGGGAGCCTTTCTACCTTTAGAAATCTTCCTGATGAAGAAGTCTTAGGGAAAAAGTTTCTCTTTCAGATAATAAAATTAAGCAGACTTAAGCAGAATTTTATAGTTTCCCGTCGGGATGCTTTAAGGCTTGAGAAGGAGATACAGAGAAGAAAAATTTGGGATTCTCTTAAAGTAGGTCAGGTAGTAAAAGGCCGGGTTAAGAGTATTACTGATTTTGGAGCTTTCGTGGATATAGGAGGTATTGACGGGTTACTCCATATTGCTGATATGAGTTGGCGCAAGGTTAATAATCCTCAGGAAGTAGTAGCTGTAGGAGATGAGGTAGAGGTTATGATTTTGAATATAGATAAACAATCGCAAAGACTTTCTTTAGGAATGAAACAACTTACTCCTGACCCCTGGGCTAACATTGAAGAGAGGTTTCCTCTTGGTTCAGTAGTTAAAGGTAAGATAGTAAATATTCAGCCCTATGGAATATTTGTAGAGTTAGACAAAGGTATTGAAGGTTTAGTCCATGTTTCGGAACTTTCCTGGTCTAAAACTAAAGTTGACCCTTTTTCTTATTATGCTATTGGAGATATGGTAGAGGTAAAAGTTATTAATGTTGATATTCCTAATCGCAAGATTTCTTTAAGCATAAAGCGTTTAGAGAAAGACCCCTGGCAGGAGATACCTCAAATTTTAGAGAAAGATGCTAAAGTAAAAGGTAAAGTGGTAGGATTTATCCAGGATGCTGCTTTTGTAGAACTGCCCCAGGGGGTTGAAGGCATAATTTACACTCAGGATTTATCCTGGACTAAAAGAATAAACAGGCCTCAGGAGGTTTTAAGAAGGAATCATACTTATGAGTTTAAAGTCTTAGAAATTGACAATGATAACCGCAGAGTTATTCTGGGACTTAAACAGTTGAGAGAAGACCCTTGGCCAAGAATTGTTAAAAGTTACCCTGTGGGAAAAGTCGTAGAAGGAGAAGTTGTAAAGATAACTGATTTTGGAATTTTTGTGAGGTTAGAGGAGGAGCTTGAAGGCTTAATATTTGGGGATGAAATTGAACCTGAACTTAAAGAAAGTATTAAAGTAGGAGACAAGATTAAAGCTGAAATTATAAAAGTTGATACTGAAAACCGGAAAATTGGTCTTTCGGCTAAAATAAATGAATCTCAGGAAAGAAGTAGCTAAGCAACTTCGTCTTATAGAAAGAGGAACCCACGAGATAATCTCCAAGGATGAACTCTCCAAGAAAATAGAATTTTCTCTTCGTAAAAACAAGCCTTTAAAAGTTAAAGCAGGGTTTGACCCTACCAGCAAAGATATCCATTTAGGACACGTAGTCTTACTTAAGAAGCTCAGAACTTTCCAGGATTTAGGTCATGTAGTTTATTTTATTATAGGAGATTTTACTGCTAGGATTGGAGACCCTTCAGGGAGGAGTGAATTAAGGCCCTCTTTAACCGAGGAAGAAGTTTTAGCTAACGCTTCTACTTATACCCAGCAGGCTTTTAAAATACTCGACAGAAAAAAGACCAAGGTTATATTTAATAGTAAGTGGTTTAAAGATTTAAAGATAGAGGATTTCTTCCCCATCCTTAAAAGTTATACTCTAGCCAGGTTGTTAGAGCGAGATGATTTCTCTTTAAGAATGAAAGAGAATAAGCCGATAACTATTTTAGAGTTTTTTTATCCTCTTCTGCAGGGCTACGATTCAGTTAAAATTGGGGCTGATGTAGAATTAGGAGGAACTGACCAGAAATTTAACTTGATCGTAGGAAGGCATCTCCAGGAGTTTTTTGGACAACCTTCTCAGGTAATAATTACTTTGCCTCTTTTAGTGGGTTTAGATGGAAAAAACAAAATGTCTAAATCTTTGGGTAATTTCATTGGAATAGAAGAACCACCTTCAGAGATTTTTGGAAAGACTATGTCTATATCTGATGAGTTAATGTACCATTATTTTGAGCTCCTTACTGATTTTGATTTAGATAAGTTAAAAAAGATGCATCCTAAAGAAGCCAAAGAACTTTTAGCTTTTAGTTTTGTTTGCTGGTTTTATGATGAAGAGACAGCTATTGGAGAAAAAGAAAGGTTTAATGAAATTTTTTCTAAAAAAAAGTTAGATAAACAG
>QNCG01000044.1 GCA_003644445.1 Candidatus Duberdicusella sinuisediminis
ATATTAGTGAGTATATTTTTAATTTTAGCTGTTGTCTTTATATTTAAAAGAATTGTTTTTTTAAGGATAATTTTTCTTTCTTTAGTGATAGTCTATTTTGGTTTTCTGAAAACTCTATTTATTTCTATCTTTAATGTAATTAACCTCTTAAAACTGCAATTTCCTTCTTTTCTGGAGAGCATTCCCTGGTATATCTTATTTGGTTTTAGTTTTTTAGGCGCCTTATTCTTAGGAAGATTTTATTGCGGCTGGTTATGTCCTTTTGGAGCAGTTCAGGATATTATTTCTAAGATTCCTTCTAAAAAATTAAAAATCACCTATAAGTTAAATTCTCACCTCCTTAAAATAAAATATCTTCTTTTAATTTTAGCTTTAGTTTTTGTGTTAAAAGGTAAAGACTCCCTTCTTAAACTGGAGCCTTTTACCTGCTTTTTTAAACCCAATTTTAGTATATTTTTTATTTATTCTTTGGTTATTCTGGTATTTTCTCTATTTATACCCCGCTTTTTCTGTAGATACTTTTGTTTTGTAGGAGCTATTTTTGCTGTTCTTTCTAAACTATCTTTGCTAAAATATAAATTGAGGTGTAAAAAAGAAGGATGTAATCTCTGTAAAGAGAGATGCCCTTTGGGAATTATTGATGAACTAAGAAATATTAAAGACTCCGAATGTATAAGGTGTAATCTTTGCCAGAAGTGTGTTGCCGCTAAAGAGAAATGAAGAGAATTTATCTTTGGGGTATCTTGGGGGTATTTTTCTTATTTAGTTTTTTAAGTTTTTCCCAGGAAGTTTTTCATAGGGCTATGTGGCAGGAGGAATTTGGGGAGGGGAGAGTAAGGTGTAATCTTTGCCCTTTCAGGTGTGTATTAGGAGAAGGTCAGGTAGGTCAGTGCAGGGTAAGGAAGAATATAGGAGGAGTTTTATATAGTTTAAATTACGGGAAAATAGTAGCAGCCCACATTGACCCGGTGGAGAAAAAGCCTGTATTTCATTTTCTTCCCGGGACAGGAATTTTTTCTATTGCTACAGCCGGTTGTAATCTTCATTGTAAATACTGCCAGAACTGGGCGATTTCTCAAAAGTCTCCCTCGGAAGTTGAGTATACTTATATGAGGCCTCAAGATATAGTAGAATTAGCTAAAAGATATAAGTGTTCTTCTCTGGCCTATACTTATACTGAGCCGGTGGTCTTTTATGAATTGGTTTACGATACTGCTAAATTAGCCAAGAAGGAGGGGTTATATAATGTAATGATTACTGCCGGCTATATAAATGAGGAGCCTTTAAGAAAGCTCTGTAAAGTTATGGATGTAATCAAAGTGGATTTTAAAGGGTATAGTCAAGATTTTTATCAGAAAGTTGTTTTTGGAGATTTAAAAGTTATCCTCAGGAATTTAAAGATTATAAAGGAGGAAGGGGCCTGGCTGGAGGTAGTAAATTTAGTAGTACCTACTTTAAATGATTCTGAAGAAGATATAAGAGGACTTTGTTTATGGATAAAAGAGAATTTGGGTGAGAGTGTGCCTTTGCATTTTTCCCGGTTTTACCCTATGTATAGATTAACCAATCTTCCTCCAACTCCGGTTTCTACTTTGGAAAAAGCCTGGAGGATTGCTAAAGAAGTAGGTTTAAAATATGTTTATATTGGAAATGTTCCTGGACACCCTTATGAGAGTACCTATTGTCCTAAATGCGGGAAAGTTCTAATAAAAAGGAGAGGTTATCAAGTTTTAGAGAATAACCTGATAGGAGGGAGGTGTAAATTTTGTGGAGAGAAAATCCCGGGCATTTGGGAAAAGAAGGTTAATAACTAAAAATTCCATTAATTTATCACTCTATATCTTTGATTTCTATTCTGTTTTAGTAGAGTAGAAGGTAGGATAAAAGTTGAGAATTGTTAAGTTTTATGTTAAAATTAGTTGATGAACAAAAAAATTAAGTTATTAGTTCTTTGCAGAGAAAACGAAAATATTTCCGAACTTAAAACTCTTCTTAAAAAAATAAAATCTTCTTATAAATTCAGCACTTCTTTTTCCCAGGGTTTATCTTGGTTAAAGAAAGACAGATTCAGGATAATTCTTGTGGATATAGACTCTTTCTCTCTTTATCCTCAAAGAATAGAGAAATTCTTAAAGAGAGCAAAAGCTTACAATCCTCAGTTGTTATTTCTTATAATTTCTAACCCTGCCTTTTTAAATCTTGCTAGGAAATTTTTAGGAAAGGGCTTAAGTTTTTATATTAAAAAACCAATTGTTGAACAGGAAATAAAGATAGCTGTAGAATACCTTAGTAGGTTTTATGAGTTGGCGGTTAGAAATAGAGAGCTAAAAGAGAAATTAGAGGCTTTCAACAAGAAGATTGAATCCTTTTCTCTAATTGATTTCTTAACCAGTTGTTATAATTACCGTTATTTATTAAAGAGACTTGAAGAGGAAATTAAAAGGGCTCAGAGATATTTAAGGAACATAAGTTTAGTAAGCATTGATATTGAGTCTTTAGTAGATATAAACGAAAAATATGGAGAAGATATAGGAGATTTGGTTGTTGTTCAGATGGCCAATATTTTAAAGAAAAGAGTTAGAGGTAATGATATTGTGTGTAGTGGGGGTGAAGGAAGATTTTATATAATTTTGCCTGATACTTCTAAAAAGGAAGCAAAGAGCTTTTCAGAAAGAATATTTAGCTATATAGCCGGTCATAAATTTGGAACAAAATCCAAAAATATTTCCCTGAGAGTGAATATAGGTATTGCAGTTTATCCTTCAGAAGGGATAAATTCCCCCTCTTCCTTTATAAAAGCCTCCCAGAAAGCTCTGGCAACTTCTAAACATAGCCATAACCCAATTACTATCTATAGTCATAAGCTGGTATTTAAAGGGGAGATTCAAGATGTAGAGAGCTTGCAGAAAAAATTAGAGTCTCTTAATCGGTTAGTGAGTGAAGGGTTGGTAGATATGATTCATGGTTTTGCTAAGACTATTGATGCAAAAGACAGCTATACAGGAAGACACGTAGAGGATACAGCTATTATTGCTGAGAAGATTGCTAAAAAACTTAAGCTTCCTCCTCAAGAAGTAGAGAATATAAAGCACGCAGCCATACTCCACGATTTAGGTAAGGTAGGGATAGAAGAAAAGATTCTCTCCAAGAAAGGCAAACTAACTCCTAAAGAAATGAAGAGAATTAAAAAACACCCTTTAATTGCTGCTCAAATTTTAAAATCTGTTCATGCTCTTTCGGGAGCAGTTCCGGCTATCCTTCACCATCATGAGCGTTATGATGGGAAAGGTTATCCTTATGGTTTGAAGGGTGAAGAGATTCCTCTTTCAGCAAGGATTATAGCTGTGGCTGATGTTTACCAGGCTTTGATTTCTGATAGGCCCTATAGAAAAGCTTATTCTAAAAAAGAGGCTATTGAAATTATAAAGAAAGAGTCAGGAAGTCAATTTGACCCTAAAATAGTTAAGGCTTTTCTGGAGATAGTAAAATAAACCCCTCTTTTTTAAAATTAGAAAATATGGGTTTAGTTAAGAAAGAAGAATATTTTATGAGGAAAGCTTTAGGATTAGCTCAAAGAGCTTTAGACGAAGAAGAAGTCCCTGTAGGTTGTGTGATTGTTTATAAGGAGAAGGTAATTGCCCAGGCTTATAATCAGGTAGAAAGACTTAAAGATTGCACAGCCCATGCAGAGATGATTGCTCTAACTCAGGCTGAAAGTTTTCTTCAAAGTAAGTGGTTGAAGAATTGTTCAGTTTATGTTACAATTGAGCCTTGTTTGATGTGTGCGGTAGCAATATCTCTGTGTAGAGTTAAAGAAGTTATCTTTGGAGCATCTCAACCTAAGGTAGGGGGGTTTGGTTCTCTGGTAGATATAAATACTCTTAAGATATCTCCCAGAATTAGAATAAAATCAGGTATTTTAGAGGATGACTGCAGGTTTTTAATTCAGAATTTTTTTAAAGAAAGGAGGAGAAAATAGGCTGGCTTACAGAAAAATTGAGAGAGAGAGCTAAAACTTCTCCTAAGAAAGTAGTCTTTCCTGAGTATAATGATGAGAGGGTAGCTGAGGCTGTTAAAATAATTGAAAAAGAAAAGATAGCTTGTCCGGTAGTTCTGTCTCCCGAAAGTTTAAACAAAGATAAGGTGGAGCATTTTGCTAAAATTTATTGTGAAATCAGGCCTAATCAATTCCGAAGTTTAAAAGAAGCTCAACAAATAATGAGCCAGCCTTTATATTATTCAGCAATGATGGCCCGTTTAGGAGAGGTTGATGCTTTTGTTGCTGGAGCAGAGTTTTCTACTTCTTCAGTAATAAGAGCTGGTTTAAGGTGTTTGGAGATAGACCCTGTTTACAATTTAGTTTCAGGCTGTTTTGTAATGGAAGTCCCTGAGAGTTCTTATGGAGAAAAAGGAGTTTTTGTTTATAGTGATTGTGCAGTTATTCCTTCTCCTACCTCCGAACAATTGGCAACTATAGCTCTTTCTGCTGGAGAATTTACTAAGGAGGTATTAGAGATAGAGCCTCGTTTAGCTTTTTTGAGTTTTTCTACTAAAGGCTCTTCTAAGGCAGTAGAGGTAGAGAAGGTCAGAGAAGCCGTGGCTATATTAGCCGGGAAAAACCCTCCTTTTTTATTTGATGGAGAGCTTCAAGTTGATTCAGCCTTAGAACCTGAAGTAGCTAAGAGAAAGGTTCCTCATTCCTCAGTGGCTGGTAGAGCCAATGTCTTAATATTCCCTAATCTGGACGCAGGGAATATCTCTTATAAATTGACTGAACGTTTGGCTAAAGCTAAGGCTTTAGGCCCTGTACTTTTAGGGTTTAAACAAATATGCAGCGATTTATCCCGGGGCGTTTCTGTAGAAGATATAGTTGATATTACTGCCCTTACTGTGGTAAGAGTTCAAAAGGCATCGGAGGAAAAAACATTATGAGGATATTAGTAATAAACTGCGGTTCTTCTTCAGTAAAGTATAAGTTATATAATTTTAGACCCTTCAAACTTCTGACCAAAGGTCTTGTGGAGAGAATTGGTGAAGAGGGTTCTCCAGTCAAGAATCATTATCAAGCAATCTTCACAGTTTTTAAGAGAATCAAGTCTTTAGGGAGAGAATTTGAGGAGATTTCAGCAATTGGTCATAGAGTTGTTCACGGAGGAGAGAAGTTTAAACAGCATGTGTTAATAGATAAGGAGGTAATTAAAGAAATTAGGAAGAATGTGGAATTAGCTCCTTTGCATAACCCGGCTAACTTAGAAGGGATTTTGGCTTGTAAGAAATTTTTTCCCTCCCTAAAACAGGTAGCAGTTTTTGATACGGCTTTTCACCAGACCATACCTCAGTTTGCTTATTTATATGCTGTGCCTTTTAATTTTTATAAGAAATATAAGATAAGAAAGTATGGCTTTCACGGCACTTCCCATCAATATGTAGCTGAGGCTTCTTCTAAAATTATGAAAAAATCTCTAAAAAAGTTAAAGTTGATTACAGTTCATTTAGGTAATGGCTGTAGTATCTCGGCTATAAAATATGGAAAGTGTATAGATACTTCTATGGGTTTTACTCCTTTAGAAGGTCTTATTATGGGCACCCGCAGTGGAGATATAGACGCAGCAATAATTTTTTATTTAGCCAAACAGGCAGGTTTAACCCTTGAGGAGATAGAAAAGATTCTTAACCGCCAGAGTGGACTTTTGGGGATTTCCGGGGTAAGTAATGATTTAAGATTGATAAAGGAGGCTTGTAAAAAAGGAAACCTCAGGGCTAAATTAGCTATAGAGATGTTTATTTACCGCTTAAGAAAGTACTTGGGGGCTTATATTTTAATATTGGGGGGAGTAGACGCAATTATTTTTACTGCTGGCATTGGAGAGAATAATCCTGACATAATAAAGAGGGCGGTTTGGGGTTTAGAATTTTTAAGAAAGAAACCAGCTATTTTGGTTGTCCCTACTGACGAAGAGTTAATGATTGCCAAATTAGTCTATGATAAGATAAAAAGAAGAAAAGGAGGTAGAAAACTATGAAGAAATTTCTTCTTTTCTTTATAGTATTAAGCCTTTCTTTATCTCTTTGGGCCGAAGATAAAGTCTGTATGGTTGTGGCTAATAAAGATTTTAGAGATGAAGAATTACTTAAGCCTTTAAAATATTTTCAGGATGAAGGTTTTTCTGTGGATATAGCTTCTAATAAGTTAGAAGAGGCTGAAGGTATGTTAGGAGCTAAGATTATGCCGGATTTAATAATTGAGGAGATAAATGTAGATAATTATAAGGCTTTAATAGTTGTGGGTGGTTCGGGAGCAAAGGTTTTGTGGGATTTAGCTTCTTTAGCCTATAAACTTAAAGAGGCTTATCAGAAAGGAAAAATAGTGGCAGCTATTTGTATATCCCCAATTGTTTTGGCTAAGGCTGGGCTTCTCAAAGGTAAGGAAGCTACAGTTTGGCCGGGAGAATCGGAGAGACTTATAAGTTTAGGAGCAGATTACGTTTTTAAGCCAGTAGTAGTAGATGGTAATATCGTTACCGCTGATGGTCCTCAGTCGGCTTTAGAATTTGCTAAGACTATTGTAAGACTGATAAAAAAATGATGGTGTATTAGGAGGAGGATATGTTAAGAGAAGTTTTAAAAGCCAAGATATATTATGCTACAATTACTGAGACTGAACTTTTCTATGAAGGAAGTATTACCTTGGATGAAGCAATTATTGAAAAGGCAGGATTAATTTCTGGAGAAAAGGTGGAGGTTTTAAATCTAAATAATGGAGCAAGGTTCCAGACCTATATAATAAAAGGTTCTAAGAATAGTGGGGAGGTTTGTTTAAATGGTCCAGCTGCCCGTTTAGGTTTGGTAGGAGATAAGATAATAATTTTATCTTACGGGTTATTTTCCGAGGAGGAATTAACCTCTTTTAAGACAAAATATGTAATTTTAGATGAGCAAAATAGAGTTAAAGCTACAGATTTACGGTAGCCCAATTTTAAGAAAGAAATGTAAAGAAGTAAAGGAAATTACTCCTGAGATTTTGCAGATTTTAGATAAGATGGTTTATCTTATGAGAAGATATAAAGGGGTTGGGCTTTCAGCAAATCAGGCTGGTTTAGACTTAGCTTTAGTAGTTATAGAAACACCGGAAAAACTCTATAAGATGATAAATCCCAGAATAATCCAGAAAAAAGGGTCTCTTATTTTTGAGGAAGGGTGTCTGAGTTTTCCCGGGCTTACTCTTTCAGTGAAGAGGGCCCGGGAGGTTTGGGTTAATTTTACCGATGAACAAGGCCGTAATCTGGATTTAAAGGCAGAAAGCACCTTAGCAGTAATTTTACAACACGAGATAGACCATATCCAGGGAGTACTTTTTATTGACCGGCTACCCTTTTGGGAAAGATTCAAAATCAAACCAGTTCTTAAGGAAATTAAAGGTGCTAAAAAACAAAAGTAGCCCTGAGAATTCAGCCTACGACTTAATCAGAAAAACTTTTAATTAAGGTTTAAGGATTTAAGTATTAGTGATTAGAAGCGAGGAGGGGGGATGTCTGAGTGTCTTAATAAGGAAGTCAATTTAAAAAGATGTAATTGTAGTTATCCGGGTTGTTCTCGCAAAGGAGTTTGTTGTGAATGTTTACACTATCATCTTGCAAAAAGAGAAGTACCTGCCTGTTTTTTTGACCGGGAAAAAGAAGCTAGTTTTAATCGTTCCCTTAAATACTTTATAAGCTCTTACCAAGCTTAAGATAGCCGGCCTTGAAGCCTAAATTTTTTGTATTTCTAAGGATATTTGTTGGGTTGAGTTTAGTCTTCATTATTTTTAAATTAATCCCTTATCAGGAGTTAATAGGCCATCTAAAAAAAACTAACTTATATATTTTAGGGTTAGCTTTTTCAATATTCTTCTTTACCCATCTTTTAGGAGTTTTACGCTGGAAGGTGGTTCTTAAAACGTTAGATTTAAATATAAAATTTAAAGAGTTATTCTTTCTATTTTTTTCTAGTTTATTCTTAAATCTTATTTTCCCCTCTTTAATTGCTCAGGATGTCTTTCGTGGGGGCTTACTTTCTTATAAACAGCCTAATTCTCTCAAGAAGATAACAGCTTCTTTAATTATTGACCGGTTTTCGGGGTTTTTAGCTTTGACTCTGATAGTACTTATTTCTTTTAGCTTAGGGGGGAATTTAGTGAGGAGTAGGGTTATTGTTTTTTCAGTTTTAATTTTAACTATTTTGATGTTTTTCAGTTTTCTTTTTATAGGTAGTAAACAGGTTTTTAGAGTGTTTCTGATTTTCTTAGGAAAGGCAGAAAGACTAAAAGGAAGACTTACTGAGTTTCACAACTGCCTTTATATTTTTAGAAAAAAGTCTTTTTCTTTTTTAAAAATACTTTCTATTTCTTTAGTTATACAGAGTTTAGTGGTAGCTGTTTTTTATATAGTAGGTCTTTCTTTTGGTTTGAGGATTAATTTTCTTTTTTATTTTATATTAATCCCTATAGTTATGACGGTGGCTAATCTCCCCTTAACTTCGGCAGGGTTGGGAACCCGAGAATTCACTATGGTTTATCTCTTTTCTAAGATAGGAGTAGAAAAGTCTTTAGCTTTAGGAATATCTTTAATGAACTTCTTTTTTATAGTTATTCTGGGGTTATTAGGAGGGGTTCTTTATGTTGCATTTTATAGTAGACGGTTACAATCTTATAAACAAAATAGCCGAGATTAAGAATCTCTCTCTCCAAGATAAGAGGTCTTACCTTATCTTTCTTCTTGAGGATTTTGGAAGAATAATGAGTCTAAATAATAAAATCAGTGTAGTTTTTGATGGTAGAGAAGATGTAATTTCTTCAGAGGTTTTAAGTAAGAGGATAGAAGTTATATTTTCTAAAGGAGAGTCTGCGGATTTATTAATAAAGAAGTTAGTTAAAAATAGTCCCCATCCCCGGAATATTCTGGTGATTACTGAAGATAGAGCTATTATAAGTTGTGTAAGAAGCTGGGGGGCAAATTCTAAGAAGAGTTCAGAGTTTTTGAAAAATTTGAAGAGGAAGTTGAAGAAGAAGGAGAAAAAAATAGAGGACAATTTCAAAATAGATGCTTTTAAAGCTTACCAGATAACCGAAGAGTTAAGAAGGATATGGGAAGAGAAGTATTAGTAAGCGCCTGTTTATTAGGGAGAAACTGCCGTTTTGATGGAAAGAGTAGGCTGAACAAATCTCTTATTAAGTTTTTAAAGAAGAATGGATTTATCCCCTTAGGGGTTTG
>QNCG01000045.1 GCA_003644445.1 Candidatus Duberdicusella sinuisediminis
ATACTTCTCTCTCCTTAAACAAAACCCACAACAGCCAACCTTTATATTTTCTCTCATATTTTTTAGAATTATACCACATAACGTGATAAAATATTAGAAAAAAATGGAATAAAATCTTAATAAAAAGCGTCTAATAGTATGGTGGGAAGAAAAGATAAAGAAATTTTAACTTTAATAGCTGAAGATAAAGAATATGGCTTTAAAATGTTAGTAGAAAAGTATCAAGTTCAGGTAATAAATTTAGCTTATTCTTTAAGCAGAGACTCTTCCCTGGCTGAAGACATAGCCCAGGAAGTATTTCTTAAGATTTTTAAAAAAATAGATTCTTTTCAGAGAAAATCCAGCCTCTCTACCTGGATATACCGGATTACTCTCAATATGAGTTATCAGTTTTTAAGAAAGAGGAAATTTTCTCTTTTCTCTCCTAAAAAGTATTCTTTCTCCCCTGAAGATACCCAGGAAAAAAAGGAGATTATAAATATAGGTTTAAGTAGACTTCCTTTAAAATACAGAATAGTTATTATCCTCAAGGACTTACAGGGCCTCTCCTATAAAGAGATAGCCCGAATTTTAAACTGCAGCATGGGGACAGTTGAATCCCGTCTATTTAGAGCAAGAATTCTCCTTAAAAAAATTCTAACTCCTCTAATCAAGGAGGGTCTATGAATTGTAAAAAGATTAAAAAACTCATTCAGCTTTATATTGACCAGGAAATAGATTCAGAAAAAACTCAGGTATTAAAAGAACATTTAAAAACCTGTGCTAGTTGTCAGAGAGAAGTAAATACTTTAGTTTCTCTTAAAAAACTAATTTCTTCCCAGGAAAAAATAACTACCTCTCAGGATTTTATAGCTAAAGTAATCGAAAAAATAAGAAAACAAGAAATTTTAAAGATGAATTTAGAGGGGGCAGCTAAAAGGCTTATCCCCCTGCCTTTAGCTTTAGGGTTAGTGACCTTTATTTATTTAGGCTCTCTCCAAATCAGGAAAGAAAACTTTTTAGAAGAATATCTTTTATCAGCCTTAGACGAAAGAGAGGTAAGTTTATTTATAGATAGAGAAATTTATGAAGAATTATTCTAAAGAAAGGAGGGGATAAAAATGAAAAAAGGTATAGTATATCTTATCATTTTGGGGATACTCTGCTTTATCTCAGGGATAGGGGTAGGGATAGTTTTTGAAAAATACTATACTCAGACCCATCTTCCTCAAGTACTAAGAGAACATTTTAAAAAACACCCTAAACGGTTGGAAGCTAAAAAAGAAAAAACTAAAAGATTCCAGGAGAGGTTTCTTAAAAAATTAGACCAGAATTTAGCTCTTTCTCCGGAACAGGAAGAAAAAATCAGAACTATCTTGGAAGAATCAAGAAAGGCTCTCAAAGAGAAGACAGAGATTTTAAGGAAAGAATTAGCCCGGATAAAGGAAGAAAGCAAAAATAAAATCTTAGAAAACTTAACTCCTGAACAAAAAGAAAAATTTGAAGAGATATTCCACAGATTAGAGGGTAAAGTTAAGCGATTTAAAAAGAGATTTTAAAACTTTATTAAAAATAAACCTACTTCTAGCAAAAATATCTGTCCTTTCTAAGCTCTTGGGTGGTTTTTCCTACTTTAGGATGGCTCAAAAAGCGGAAATTCGATGAGCTATTCTCAAAATCTCAGGCATTCTGAATCTGCCTAAGAGAGGTAATAAAATATTTAAACAATCTCTGAGAGTTAATAAATTACCAGGAGAAATAAATAAAGGTTTGGTATTATCTTTTGTTCTCAAGACTATACCTATTTTCTCCTTAGTCTGGAGATGGTAGATAAAAGAAAAGCTCCCCTTTCTTAAAGGAGGCTGCTTATAATAACCGTAAAGATTAGTTTTACTCACCCCTAAAGAAGGGGTATTCAAAACTAATCCTGCTTGAGAAGCCAAACCCACACCCTTAGGATGAGCTATTCCCTGCGCGTCTAAGATTAGTAAATCAGGTTTATTTTTTAAGGAGTAAAAAAGTTCAATTATTATGGGACCTTCTCTGAAAGCAAATAATCCCGGAATATAAGGAAATCCTATTTTTCTTATTAAAGACCTCTCTTCTAATACCTTTTTACTCTTAAAGTCTATAACTACTGCTCCTCCCTTAATAAGCCCTTCTTTAAAACTGGCATCAAAACCGGCAATTTTCTCAATCTTTCTCTTCAAAGGTTTTATCTTTAACTTTCTTCTTAATTTTTCCTGAATTTTTAAAGCTTCTTCTAAATTTTTAGGAGAAAAATAGTTTTTAATGAGGTAGCTGCTTCTTTTCACCTAAATTAGAGAAGAATTAATAGTAAAAATGCTATTATCACTATAATACTTACCCAGATTATCCATTTGGGTCTCTTAACTAAAGAATTTCCGCAGTAAAGACAGGAGAGAGAATTTTGAGGGATAGGTTTTTTACAATATGGACACTGTTTAAGATTATCAAAATCTAAATCCTCAGGTTGTTCATCTACGGTCTGAAAATCAAAGTAATCCTCACTCATAACTATTCAGATTTAATTACTCTATTAACTGGAAGAGTGAAGATAATTCCTACTCCCGGCTTAGTAAAATCAATACCTTCCTCTAATAAAAGCTTATTTAATTCTGAAAGAACCTCAGAATTATCTATCACTGCTAAGATAGTGCGGTTAGCTCTTCTTTTCTCGCCTACCAGTTGCCTTAAACCCGCAAATATAGGAACTTCATAAGCTAAGAAGTGGCCTAAACCTTCGCTCTCTAAAATGGTGGCTTTAACAATACCTGCTTCTACCAGCAAAGATACAACCTTCTCAAAATATTCCTCTTTACTAATGATAATAACTAATAACTCCATCTCTCCTCCTTCTTGTTATAGATTTATCTCTCTACTCTTCAATAGAGAAAAACGGGTAGCTAAAGCTCCCAGAGTCTCAGTAAAAATAGTGGTAAATAAAAGAATATTTATTGCCAGGTTAGAAATAAAAACTCCTTCTTTACCTAAAGAAGAAAAATCTCTTTCAATAACAATAGCCAGAGCTAAAGCTACCCCTATTTGGGGCCAGAGGCAAAGTCCTATATACTTTCTGATATTTAAATTAGCTTTCCCTATTTTTGCTCCTAATCTTGCTCCTAAATACTTACCCAAGATTCGGAAAAATAAATACACAAAACCTAAAAAGCCAATCTGAGAAATTAAGTGGATATCCAAGCGAGTAGAAGCCAAGCAGAAAAAACTGGCAATTATGGGGAATCCCGCTATATTCAAACTGGCCAGACTTTGCTCAACTTTACGAAAGGAAAGATTCACCCCTACCATAGCCATAACCATAATCACCAGAAGCTCAGAAAGATTAAACTCCCAGCTTAAACCTTCTCCTATTAAAAGAAACCCTACAATTAAAGAAAAATAATCTTGCCTCTCCTTACATTTATTTAAAAAATAACTTAAAATTATGCCTAAACCTGCTCCTAAAATTAGGGAGAGAAAAATTTCCTTAAAAGGATAAATAATTGCCTGTTTAAAAGAAATACCCTGATGGACCATAAAACCATAGGCTATAGAAGAAGCAAAAGCATAAATTATCAAAGCTATAGCGTCATCACTGCCTACAACTCCTAACAAAGTAGAAGTAAGCTCACCTTTTGCTTTATACTGATTTATCACTGCCACTGTTACAGCAGGAGCAGTAGCTGAAGCCACCGCTCCTAAAATTAAACCTAAGTATACCTTATGAGTTAAAAGAGAAACTGATAAAAAGACTAAAAAGAATGCTCCTAAAGACTCAAATAAAGCTATCAGAATAATGAGCTTACCCAAATTTCTCAACCTGCTGAAATTAAATTCTGCTCCTATAAGAAAAGCAATTACTCCTAAAGCTAAGTCATTTATAAGAGAAGCTTTCTCTATCACCTGGGGGGTTAATATCTTTAAAAAAGATTTTCCCAGAATTATTCCAGCCAAAACATAACCAATAACTACTGGAAGCCTAAACCGGTTTAAAGACTTCCCGGCCCACAGAGAAATAACTATTGCTGAACCAACTACTAAAAGAATACTTATATTTTCCATTGTCTATAATTTATTCTTTCTTGCTTGCTTCTCCAGCCTTAAAGATAGCTATCTTAGTAGTAATAGGACCAACTATCTCAAAGACAATAGTAGTAGCAGCAATTACGTTTATAACCAGTAAAGATAAATCTCTGCCTGCTTCTCCCAAAGAAGAGAATTCTCTGCTTACCAAAATTGCTAAACCTATTGCTACTCCAGCCTGAGAAAGTATTCCTAAACCCAAGTATTTGCGAATAGTTTTCTCTGCTCCTGAAATTAAAGCTCCTAAGTAAGAACCCCCCATAAGCCCTAAGCTCCTACAGATTATATAAATCAACCCTAACAAACCCATACTCTTTAAAAGAGTGATTTTTAAATAGGCACCAGCGATAACAAAGAAAATGATGTAGATAGGCAAAACAACTAAGTTAATTGTATCTACTAACCTTCTATTTGTAAATGGAAAAAAATTAGAAAAAACCATACCTAAAGTAAGATTAGAAAGTATTAAAGAAAAATGTAAAAAATTAGATAAGCCTGCACAAACAATAATTGTTCCCATAGAAACTGCTAAAAGGTCTTCCTTCCTCCTTATCCTCTGAGCAAAAAAACCTAACCCCCCTCCTAAAACTCCTCCCAAAAATATTGCCCCTAAAATCTCTGCCAATGGACCTTTCATAAAAGAAAAAAGAGAAAAACTCTGGTGAGTAATAAGAAGTTTAGCTAAAGCTGAAACTAAAGCATAGATAATAATGGCTAAACCGTCATCTAAACCCACTACCGCATATAAAGCAGTAGTTAGAGGTCCTCTTGCTCTATACTCCTGAAGAACAACTGCTGTTCCTGCAGGAGCAGAAGCAGGAGCTAAAGCTCCAAATATTAGAGCTAAATAGAGTTCCTTGGTTAAAAGATAGACTCCTAACCCTACTAATAAAAATGCTCCCAGTGATTCAGAAAAGATAATAGTAATTATTTGTTTACCTACTTTTCTTAGAGAAGAAAGGTGAAGTTCACTCCCAATTACAAAAGCTACTAAAGATAAAGCTAAATCATTAAAAACTGCTAATCTCTCTAATAAAGAAGGGCTTAATATATTGAAGAAAGAATGTCCTAATAAAAGTCCGCAGATAAGATAGCCTACTACTCCGGGAAGCTTCAATCTATTAGAGAACTTCCCAAATATAAACCCCAGAATAATAACCGCTCCTACGAAAAATAAAGGCCCCATCTTATTTCTTACCTGCAGGTATTATACAATAAATTTTCTCTCTTATCCCTAAATTTTTTTAACCTCTTCTTCAGAAAAGGCAGAAATCATTACAGTTCCTTAACTTGACACTTTATTTTCAAAAGATTTTTCAAGTTAGGGCTGTAACTTGACACTTTATTTTCAAAAGATTTTGTCAAGTTAGCCAGCATAAGGGGTCAGAAGCCAGGTAATCTCCTTTTAAGGCATAACTTAAAGCTCTACATCCTGAACACCCCTCCACATTACAACTTGCACATTTACCTTTAAGGTTTTTCCTCTCTCTAAGAAGGTTTAAAACCGGGGAACTCTCCCAGATTTTAGAAAGACTTTCTCTAAGGAGATTGCCAATTTCTAAGGGAAACCTCCGACAGGGAAAAATTCCAGCTCCAGGCATTAAAGCACAGCCAAATTTACCTACCACACATTCTGCTCCAAATAATTCTTGTTGAGAATTTTTAAATTCTACTTTTAAAGCATGGAATTTAACTGCTTCCTCAAAGAAATCTACTTCTAATTTAGAAAATATTCTCTGATATACGCTTTTAAGCTCAAAAGGAGAAATCATCTGAGTATCTTTAATCTTCAAAGAATTTCCTAAAGGAATAAACCTTTCTAAGATAAACCCCTTTATACCCAGCTCTTTAGAGAACTCCACTAAATAGTCTATTTCTCTTAAGTTTTTCTTAAGGAGAGTAAACATTAAGACCAAGTTAAAGCCCTCTCTCTGTAAAATTTCTACATTCTTTAAAACCTTATTAAATACGCCTTCTCCCCGGAAATAATCATTAACTTCAGGAGTTACTCCTTCTAAGGAGAAAAAAATAGTATCTATCTTATCTTTAACTCCTCTTAAAGAGTCTATAAATCTATCTATGAGAGTTAAATTGGTAATTATGTTTAAAGAAGATAAAACTCCTGAAGAAGAAAGATAATCTATAAGTTTAAATAATTCTTTCTTTAAAAAAGGCTCTCCGCCGGTGAGAGAAAGGCTTAAACTACTCTCCCAGGACTTCATAGTCTCTATCAGGTCATCAGCCACGATTTTAAGAGCCTGCCAATTTAATTCTCTCTTTTGAGAAAAATCATCCTGATAACAATGTTTACAGAGCAAATTGCAATTATCGGTTATATGCCACTGAATATGAAACTCTTTCTCCATCATTTGAAAAACTTCCTGTATCGGAAAAAATCTTTCTTGTTCGGGTTAATTTAACAGGTCAATACTCAACCTGAGAAAAACTTAAGAACCCCAAACTCATTACTTTTAAAATAATTATTAACAAAAGAGTACTATTTAAACCCAAAAGAGGAAAGAAAACTACCCCTCCTAATATCCCCCCTAAAAACCCTCCTAAAAGGTCAGCTGAGTAAAGGAGGCCTGCTGAATACCCTAAGTTAACTATACTGTATTTATTCTGGTATAATTTATTGGCTAAAGGAAATTCTGCTCCGATAAGAAAGCCGGAAAAAAAACAAACTCCCAAATATAGACTCTTGAGAATAAAAAAACTTTGCGACTTTTCTAAATGAGGACAAAGATAATCAAAAAGGAGAATTAAAAAGAAAGAATAGGTAATTATTAAAAATTCAAGGAACAAGAAAAATAAAAAAACTTTCTTGAGCTTAGTTAAAGAAAAGGAAGAAGTTAACCCTCCTCCAGCTAAGCCAGCCATAAACAGAGAAACCAACACGCCTATCCAGTAATAGAGATAGCCATAAAGAACCTGAAAAGAAAAGACTAAGATTAAACTGAAAACCATCCCGGCTAAACCACTACTAAAAATAGAATAAAAAAGGCTGAAACTAAATTTGGGTTTAAACTTAAAAAAGAGTAAAATCAGAATAAAAAGTAAAGATAAGAATATAGATATTTTCTTCAAACCCAACCCTTTAAGTTTAAATAGAATCTTATTAACCTGAGAAGAAAAAGAAGAACCAAAATAACTTAAGCCGTAAAAAAGACCCAGAGGCTTAAAATCCTTATTGACATCTTTTGTCCCTGTTTGTAATTGCTGAGTAATCCAATCTTCCCAGTAAGGAGAGAGCCGGTATTTAATGTGGCCGGGAGTTAAAAGATGGGTCTTTATTTTTTTCTCTTTAAATCTTTCAATTAAAATATCTGAACTTACAAAACTTTGCCGAGAAGCTAAAAAGATATTGTAACCGTCAGAAGGAATTATCTTCACAAAAGAAAAGACTTTCTGGAGGGTAGAAAATATACAAGAGTTTAAATCTTTTAACTCCTTACTCAAATAAGTCAAAGACCCAGGAAGCTTAAATACCAAGACCCCTTCCTTTCTTAACTTAGAACTACTGATTTTAAAAAACTCTTCAGTAAAAAGACGATTAGACTGTAAATCTAAAGGAATATCCACCCCTAACCAGATTAGGTCATAATTTTTCTCAGTAGTCTTTAAGTAAAACCTTCCATCAAGATTTTTAAGAAAAACCTTTTTATTTTTAAGTTCATCTTTAATAAAGGAGAAAAGGTTTTTTTCAGCTACTTCAAAAATAAAAGGGTCAAGTTCAGCATAATCTATTCTTTCAATCTGAGGATACTTTAAAACTTCCCTTATAAACCCACCCAAACCTCCGCTTATAATAAGGACATCTCTGGGGTAAGGATGAAAAAGTAAAGGGAAATGCACAAGTTCTTCTATTTGAGCAATATCAGAATAAGGCAAAGAAAATAAATTAACTCCATTAGAAAAGAGGTTAAATTGGGTTTTATACTGAGTAAGACAGATATTTCCGTAGATAGAATTTTTATAGTAAATAATTCTTTGATGAGGCCATTGCTTTCTTAAAGAGAATTGCTTAATGGCTTCACTTTTGGTGAGAGAAAAAGAAAAAATTAAGAAAAAAATAATAGTTAAAAACCGCAAGAAACTAAAAGAAAGACTTTTCTCTTTAAATTTTAAGAGGGAAAAACATAAAATGATATTGAGCAAACCTAAGAAAAGAGAAATCTG
>QNCG01000046.1 GCA_003644445.1 Candidatus Duberdicusella sinuisediminis
ATTTGAGATTGAATTATCTCCTTATAATAAAAAAAACGGGTATTGGCGGTAGGATTTTCTCTTAGATAAATAAATTTGTTATCCCGATATTCCTTCTGAGGAGTTGCCTTTTCAGGTTCAATATTTAAAAACTTCTTTCTGCGCAAAGACTCGGGAAGTATCATTTCTAATATTTCTCCTTGACTGTAGAGATAAATTTGGGATACTTTCTGAGAAAATTTTAAAAGATTGGGAGTAAAAGCAGGCAGATTATCTAAGACTCTTAAAACTGGCTTAAGTTTTCTTTGAGAGGAACTCTTTTTTATTTTTACTACAAAACCTACTCTCTTCTTTCCTGAAAAATCTACTAAAACCCGCATCCCTTTCTTAAGAGGACTCCCCTTTCTAAATTCGTAATCAAAACTTTTATTTATCTCCAAACCTACTAAGACTTCAGCTATCATTTTTTAATAATTTTAAGGCTAATTTTTTAACCTTTAGGGCAGAATCTCCTAATTCTACTTTTTTAAAATTTTCTCTTATCTTTAATAAAATATCTCTGTCTTTAATAAGATTATCTATTAAGGCTAGGAGTTCTTCTGTATTTTTAGGATAAAATCCCAGCTTATTCTTTAAAATATAGTTAAGGTTGTCTAATTCCTGACCAGGGAAATAATGCATAAATAAAAGGGACTTCTTCTTAATTATGGCTTCAGTTACCGAAATTCCTCCGGGCTTAGTAATTATAATATCGGAGAGTTCAACTAACTCCCAAATTTCTTCTTTGTATTCAAAACTTAGAAGATAAAGAGGTTCTTTTAAACTATTTAAAAAATTTTTAACCTTTTTGTTCCTCCCATAAATTACGAATATCCCGCATTTTTTATAGAATTTCTTTATTATCTCCACAAAAGGGCCTAATCCAAAAGCACTGGAAAACAGAAGAATAGAAAAAAGCTTAGATGGCTTTCTATATTTTTCCTCTAAGGATTTTAAATCTTGCTGTTTGAAAAAACCTCTTCTTAAAGGGATGCCATAAATCTTTATTCTCTCCTCAGGAAAAGACAATTTTTTAGAGATAAGATTTAATTGTTCCTGAGAAGATACTATGTAATAATCAGTAAACTTATTTAGCCATAAAGGATGAACACCATAATCAGTAATAACTGTAATAAGTTTAGCCCCAATTCTCTTTTGGGATTTAAGATAAGCGATAATCTGACTAACAAAAAAGTGAGTGCTTATTAGAACTGACGGCTCTTTCTCTATAACTTCCTTTACAAAATTTCTAAAAACAAAGAGGTGAAAATAAAGAAGGCAAGTTTTAAACGGTTCTAAAAAATAAAGTCTGTAAATTAAATGCCATAACAGGGGTAATTTTTCTACTAAAAACCTATAACCTTCTTCATAAAAAATTTTTAAAAAAGAAAAATCAAGGAGATTGAATATATAAGGACTATCCTTATCAAAGACTTCAGCTAAAGAAAGCCCTGCCTTTTTATGGCCCAAACCGCAACTTACATAGCCTATCCATATCTTAGCCATTGCTACTTTCTCAAAACCCAAGCCATCTTAAAAGAGAAATTTCCAATCTCTTAAGGCGCTTTTTGGGTTAAAATAAAGTTTACAGCTTCTTCTAAATTAGAGAATATATAATCAGGCTGAGTATCCCAGGTAGGTTTATTCTCTAAGTTTTCTTTCCCGGAAAGAACTAGGATATTTCTTACTCCTACAGCCTGCGCACACTTAATATCTCTCAGGCTATCTCCAATGAAGAACAAAAGATGATTATTGACTTCTCTCTCGGGTATCTCTAATTTTTTAAGGACCTCTCTGACTAAACCTGGAGAAGGTTTACGAAAAGGGCAGTTGTCTTCCTCTCGATGCACACAGTAATAAACCCCATCTATTAGAGGAGAGTTATCTTCTATAAGATTTAGCATATAGGAAGTCAAATCCAAAAGTTGTTCAGAGGTTATTAAGCCTTTAGATACGCAAGCTTGATTAGAAATTATGTAAAGCAAAAACCCTGCTTGTTTGAGTTTCCTTAAAGCGTCCTTGACAAAAGGGAAAATCTTTAATTCTTCCTTCTTCAAAACGTATTCTCTGTCTCCGGGATAGATATTAATTACCCCATCCCTGTCTAAAAAAACTATTTTCTTAAGCATAATTAAATTTTTAAAGGAGGGTTTAACTCTTCAAAATAGGTGTAAAGAAAAGAAACTGCTTCCTGAAGGGTCTTAAAAATATAGGTCTTAGTAAAGGAAGCCTGTAGTCCTAAAGAATCTTTAAAAAGCTCTTCTATTTGATGGAGTTTATCTTCCTGCCAGCTTTCTACAGCTCCTGTGGTTTCTAATAACTTTCTAAAGGCTTTAGAATACTTATCTTTTAACTCCTGGGGCTCTTCTACACTTACGATATAACCATTCTCAGCCTTTTTGATGATAGCTTGTTTCTCCCTCATTTTTAAATACTATCTTTTGATATCCAAAATCTAAACCTAACCTAAAAAAGCCTTCTGTCACTTTAAAACAATAAACTACTTTTCCTTGTTTAGAAAGATAGAGATTGAAAAAAGAAATATCAGCATCAATCTCCACAGAGGCTCCTGACTCTAAACCTACCCCCGAAAGAAAACCCACTCCTCCAGAAGAAATATCTCTTATTAAGATAGGTATAGTTACAACCCTCATTTCTTAAAAAACCAAAAGACTCAACTTTAAACCTGGGATAAGACCTTCTGCTTCTACTTAAAAGAAGGTTTTCCTCCATAAATATTATTTTACCACATTTTCTATAATTATAAAGTCTCCCGGAGAAGTTTTTGCTAAATTGTTGTTCTCGGAAGAAAACTCCACAGTAACAGAGGAATTTCTGCAAAATACCATCCGCCAGGGCTTAATCTTTCTGGCTATCCTCAAAACTTTACCTTCTTTATCTAAAAAGAGAATATCTAAAGCAAATCTCATAAAAAAAGTATGGATTGAAGGTGCCCGAAAAAATATTAAAGCTTCCTCCTTAGATAAGCTCTTTCTGAACATAAGGCCCAAAAATCTCTTAAAGAAGTTATCAGCTATCTTAGCCTGAGAAGCTAAAACACTATCTTTTGTCTTATTTATTATTCTGTAAACCACTTAATTTATCTCTTATTCCCGGAGGGACAGCTCTGGGTTTAAATTTTTCATTTACACAAACTAATAAAGCTTTAGACTCAACTAAAATACTATCTTTATCCTTTACATATTGAGAAAATAAAATAGAGACATTCTTCACCTTTTCTGCTTCAGTAACAACCTCTATCTCTTGGCCGTAGAAAGCCGGATATTTATAATCAACCTCAATTCTCCTCACTACAAAAAGTATACCTTCCTCAGCAAGCTCCTTAATATCAACTCCTTTAACAAGAAAAAATTCAGTTCTTGCTTCTTCAAAGTATTTAAGATAATTAGCATAATAGACTACCCCTGCTTTATCAGTATCGTGATAATAAATTTTTTTAAAAAGAGAATGCATAAAATATTATACTCTTAGATATTTCCGAGAAAGGCTGATAACCAAAAGAGGAATTACAAATACTCCACAAAAAGCTTCAAATACAGCCACACACTTGGTAAATCCCAAAGGGACAATATCTCCAAATCCTACGGTAGTAAAAGTAATAATACTAAAATATAGAGCCTGAAAAAAACTGGGACTAAAAGGCTCAGCGGTATTAAGCAGGCCAAAAGTATATAAAAAGGCTGATAAAAAAATTATTCCCAAAGCAAAGAAAAATGTCCTTAAAGGGCGCTCACCATGCCCCCAGAGAATAAATGAAAAACTAAGAACCACCCAGAGAAAGAGATTCCTTACAAAACTCCTAAAACCTTCTTTCTCTTTACTCTCTCTTGGAGATTGAAGCTTTTTACTAAAACTCAGTTTATAAGTTAAAAACTTCCGATAAGCTTCTTTAAATTTATAAAAACACTCAGAAAAATCAAGAAACTCTCTATCTCTTTCATAATTTATAGCTGAATATCTGTAAAGGAGTGAGGCGTATTCGTAATCTCCGGCCTTCTCTGCTTCTTTGGCTGCTTCCTGATAAGATAAAGCTGAATTATAAAAAGTCTTCTCTCCAGAAAGTTTACTCCAACAGCCTCCTGCTGAAGCAAAACAGAGAACGGATTGTTTATGAACACCTTCTGCCTTATATAAGTAACCTGCTTTCTTAAATAATCTAAATGCTTCCTCAAATTTTCCTTGAGAAAGGAAATTGTGAGCCTCTCTCTCTAAAATTCTGGCTTCTTCCATCTTTAATTTAAAAAGCCCCTCCTTTTTAAGGAGGGGCTTTTCTCATCCCGGGTAAACTAAACTACAATTCGTTATAATAATTTCCCTCTATAAGAGCATCCCAAGGATACTTCTCCTCCAAAGGATAGCCATACCCTTCAGGAGAATTAGGAAGAAGAACTGTTCCTAAGTCAAATGCACCGCTGATAATCCTGGCTGCAGGGAAAAGTATAGAATTAGCTAATCCTATCCAGGGTTTGCCTTCTTTTATCCCTTTAATAAATTGACCAGGCATATCTAAAATTCCTAAACCAGTGTTGTATAACCCTCTTATAGCTTTTTCTCCTATGGGAGATAGGCCGTCTTCTCCTAAAGAATATTGTTCTCCCTCCTCCCAAACGTATTGACTGTCTAAAGGCACGCCTACTCCTCTATTATCCTTAGGATTAGGGAGAAAGAAAGTAGAAAGCTGAATTGCTCCACTGGCAGTTCTTCCTAACCCATGGATAATGCCTCTGAATATACCAAAGAAGCCACCCAGAATCCTTAATGTGGGTTCACCTTCCCGTAAGCCTCCCTTAGCTCCCTTGTAAACTTGAAAAGGAAGTTCCAGCCAGCCAGTAAGAAGATTAGTAATACCTTGTTTTGCCTTTTCTACTGAACATTCAAAATAGTTGGGAGCAGCCTGAGGATAACCTAAAGAGACCAAGCTTATTAAAAAAATCGCCAGGGTAAATACTCTTACTGCCTTCATAGTTCTGCCCTCCTTTCTTTTTAAATTTTCCATCTTCATTTTAACAGAAAAAAGGAAGTTGTCAACAAATGGAAAAAATTAAAGTAAATAATGGCAGGATAACTTATTGTGGTGGCGGGAAGCGGATTTGAACCGCTGACTCAACGGGTATGAGCCGTTTGCTCTGCCAGACTGAGCTATCCCGCCAAAACTATTTTTTTTATAACTTATCTCCACAGATTACCGAAGACAAAAACAAAGTTCTGACACCCCTTTAGTCTCTTTATAAATTCTTAACTCCTCTTTCTTAAACTAAGAACTGTTCAAAACTAAAATAACCGATAATAATTCTGAAAAATCTCTTCAAAAATAATTTCTATGCCACTTCAATGGGAGAGCCAGGCTTTACTTTTTTTTAAATCTTCTAACCCCTTTAAAACTCTGCCTACAATTACTGCCTTCTCCAGCAGGAACAGGTTTATCTTCTCTATTTAAAGGAGTTCTCCCAAAAAATACACACAAACACTTACCTTCAGGCCAACAGGCTAAATCTCCTGCCTTAACATCTAAGGTAGCTGACTCAAAAGAAGCAGTTATTCCAGTATCAAAATAAATCTCTTCTCCCCAAAGATTAACTGAGGAAGTAAGAGGTAAATTTTCTAATATCTTTTTACTGGTAGGGTTATCAAAAAACTCTACTTCTAATTTAATCTCTTCTCTATTTTTTATTATAATATTTCTTATCATTTTTCTCAGAAAATTCTACACTGGCCCTGATAAACTCCCGGAACAAAGGGTGAGGCTTCTCGGGTTTAGACTTAAACTCAGGATGAAACTGGCAGGCTACAAACCAGGGGTGGCTTTTTAACTCAATTATCTCTGCTAAGTTTTTCTGAGGATTAATCCCTGAAAACAATAACCCTTTCTCTTCCATAACCTTACGATAGTGATTATTAAACTCGTATCTGTGTCTGTGTCTTTCAAAAACTCTTTCCTTCTTATAAGCCTTGTAGGCTAAACTACCCTTTTTTATCCGGCATTCATAAGCTCCTAAGCGCATAGTTGCTCCTTTATGAATTACTTTTTTCTGCTCTTCCAGTAAACTTATTACTGGATATTTGGTATTTTTATCAAACTCCGTAGAATTAGCTTTTTTAAAACCACAGACACCCCGGGCAAATTCAATTACCGCAGTCTGCATACCCAAACATATCCCTAAAAAAGGAATTTTATTCTCCCGAGAAAACTTTATAGCTTTAATCTTTCCTTCTATACCTCGCTGGCCAAACCCTCCCGGCACCAATATCCCGTCTACCCCTTCTAAATATTTTTCTGCTCCCTGCTTTTCAATATCTTCAGAATCTACCTTACGAGTAACAAGTTTTACATTATTAGCAATTGCTCCGTGAATTAAGGCTTCATATATAGACTTATAAGCATCCTGTAAAGTTATATACTTTCCTACTACTGCTATCTCTACTTTGCCTTGAGGCTTTTTAAGTCTTTTCAACACTAACTTTTCCCACGTACCCAACCCTCTATCTTCACCTCTCAAATTAAGAAGTCTTACTATTAACCTATCTAACCCCTCTCTTTTAAACATAACTGGTATCTCATAAATATACTTTACATCCATAGCAGGGATAACTGCTTCTCTATCTACATTACAAAAGAGAGCAATCTTATCCCGGGCTTCTTTACTCAGAGCTTTTTCGGTCCTACAGATAATAATGTCGGGGCTTATTCCTATCTCTCTTAATTTACTTACACTATGCTGGGTAGGCTTTGTTTTAATCTCTCCTGCAGATTTTATAAAGGGAACCAATGTTACATGGATATTTATAGCATAGTGAGAACCTAACTCTAATCTCAACTGCCTTATTGCCTCCAAAAAAGGCAAACTCTCTATATCACCAACAGTACCTCCTATCTCCACAATAACTACATCTACTCTTCTTAGATAAGCTACCTTTTTAATACTTTCTTTTATCTCGCCGGTTATGTGGGGAATAATCTGGACGGTCTTTCCTAAATAATCTCCCTTTCTCTCTTTATTTATTACTGAATAGTAAATCTTTCCTGTAGTTATATTATTGTCTTTAGTTAAAAAGGCATTGGTAAATCTTTCGTAATGGCCTAAATCTAAATCGGTTTCAGCTCCATCGTCAGTAACATAAACTTCACCGTGCTGATAGGGGTTCATAGTTCCGGGGTCAACATTAATGTAAGGGTCACACTTTATTAAACTTACTTTAAGCCCCCTGGCCTCTAGGAGCTTACCAATTGAAGCTGAAGCTATACCTTTACCTAAACTGGAAACAACTCCGCCGGTTATGAATATGTACTTAGCCATTTATAAATTCTCCAGTAAGTTCTTAGAAAATCTTTTAGGGATAGGTGTAGGATAATTACCAGTAAAACAGGCAGTACAAAAATTCTCAGCAGGCAAAAGCATAGCCTTAAGCATACCCTCTAAACTGAGATAGTTAAGGCTATCTAAACCTATAAAATCCCTTATCCATTCTATAGAATGAGAAGAAGCAATCAACTCTTTTTTTGTAGGAAAGTCTATGCCGTAATAACAGGGCCACCTCAAAGGAGGACAACTCACTCGCATATGGATCTCTTTTGCTCCAGCTTCTCTTAAAGTCTTCACCCTAATTTTACTGGTAGTACCTCTAACTATAGAATCCTCAACTATAACTACTCTCTTATCTTTTAAGACTCTCTTTATAGGATTGAGTTTAACTTTTACCCGGAAGTCTCTTACCATCTGAGAAGGCTGAATAAAAGTTCTTCCTACATAGTGATTGCGAATCATCCCTACCTCTAAAGGAATACCTGACTCCTCAGCAAATCCCATAGCTGCGTAATTTCCCGAATCAGGGATAGACATAACTATATCTACCGATGAAGGAAATTCTCGGGCTAACTGCCGGCCTAAGGACTTTCTGGTTAAGTAAACATTTGCTCCGAAGATATCACTATCAGGTCGGGCAAAATAGATAAATTCAAAAATACAAAAAGAATATCTATCCTTCTTAGGAAGTTTAATACTTTTTAAGCCATCTTTACTGATAAAGAGAATCTCTCCGGGTTCAATATCCCTGATGTAAGAAGCGCCGATTAAATCCAGAGCGCAGGTTTCCGAAGCCAAAATATAAGAAGAATCTAACTTACCCAGACAAAGAGG
>QNCG01000047.1 GCA_003644445.1 Candidatus Duberdicusella sinuisediminis
CCCTAATAAAAAGTACAAATCTATTAGAGCGGTTTATCCGTGATATAGAACAATTAACTCGCTACTGGGCTGGATTTAGAGATGAAAAGAGTGCAAACAGGGTTATTTATCTATTAGTAGAAAGGTTTAATAAGAATAATAACTCTAACTATGGAGGTATAGCCAGTATGAATTTACACACTTTCTTGACAGAACCAATAACTCCGACCCTTGTAAAATAAGAGGAAATGTCTATAATAATAAGGCCATGGCTAAGAAAGTATTAGTGGCAATGAGTGGTGGGGTGGATTCTTCGGTATCGGCTTATCTTTTAAAGGAAGAAGGCTGGCAAGTAAGTGGAGTTACTATGTGTTTGGGTTTGGAGAGTTCTTCTCAAAAAATTCAGGGTTGTAATGCCCAGGCTATAGATTTGGCTAAGAGGGTGGCTAAAAAGTTAGATGTCCCTCATTATGTAATGGATTTTTCGAGAGATTTGCAAGAGAAAGTAATCGCGCCTTTTATTTCCGAGTATCTTAAAGGAAGAACGCCTAACCCTTGTGTAGAGTGTAACCGCAATTTAAAATTTGGCTCTCTTCTTAAAAAAGCTCGAGGTTTAGGGTTTGATTTTTTGGCTACCGGCCATTATGCTAAGATAGAAAATTTTGAAGGCAATTTTTTTCTTAAGAAAGCCAGAGATAAAAACAAAGACCAGAGTTATTTTTTGTACTCCATTAAAAAAGAATATTTAAAATTCATTAAGTTCCCTTTAGGAGAATTTACTAAGGAAGAGGTAAGGGCTTTAGCTAAAAAAATTAGCTTAGAAGTAGCTGAGAGGCCGGCCAGTCAGGATATATGTTTCTTCTCTCAGAAAAATTACCGTAATTTTTTAGTTAAGGAAGTTTCTCAAAAAGAAGGGGATATTGTAGATTTAAGAGGAAATGTTTTGGGAAGACATAAGGGGATAGGTTTCTATACTATTGGCCAAAGGGAGGGGTTAGGTATAGCTTTAGGTAAGCCTTTATATATAGTGGGTATAGATTCTGAAAGAAACTGGATAATCGTGGGAGATAAGAAAGATTTGTTAGCTAAGGCTCTCTCTGTTGAGAATTTGAATATCCTCGTAGATAGTTTACCTAAACGCGCTTTTGCTAAAATTCGTTACCGCCATAAGGAAGCAGAGTGCAGAATATTCTTAGAGGAAGATAAGGCAAGAGTCTTTTTTCCTGAACCTCAGGAAGCAATTACTCCCGGGCAGTCTATAGTCTTTTATGATAAGGATAGAGTATTAGGTGGAGGGGTTATTAAGGAGGTGTTAAGGTGAATTCTTTGGTTGAGAAGATAAGGGAATTGAAAAAGGAGAAAGAGGCTATAATCTTAGCCCACAACTATCAACTTCCTGAAGTTCAGGATATTGCTGATTTTGTAGGAGATTCTTTAGGGCTGAGTATTAAGGCTTCAGAGACTTCTGCTAAAGTGATTGTTTTTTGTGGGGTCTACTTTATGGCTGAAACTGCCAAAATTCTTTCTCCTGATAAGACTGTTCTTATCCCTGATAAGGATGCTGGTTGTCCTATGGCTGATATGATTACCGCTTCTCAGTTAAAAGAACTAAAACAAAATCATCCTCAGGCTAAAGTTTTGTCTTATGTAAACACTCCTGCTGAGGTAAAAGCTGAAAGTGATTTTGCCTGTACTTCGGCCAATGCTGTAAAGATGGTAAATTCTGCCCTCAAAGATGAGGAAGGAGTAATCTTTGTTCCTGATAAGAACTTAGCAAGTTATGTCTCTTCGCAGACTGGCAAGAAATTTATTCTCTGGGAAGGCTATTGCCCTTCTCATATTAAAATTTCAGCTAAAGATATCTTAAATAAGAAGAGAATTTATCCTCAGGCTGAAGTCTTAGTTCATCCCGAATGCAAAGAAGAAGTGGTAAGTCTGGCCGATAAGGTTTTATCTACTGAGGGAATATGCAGATACGTGAAAAGCAGTCTCGGTAAAGAATTCATTATCGGCACAGAGCCAGGAATAATCCACAGGCTTAAGAAAGAAAATTCTGATAAAGAATTTTATCCTGCTTCTGAGGAAGCTGTCTGTCCTGATATGAAACAGATTAATTTAGAGAAGGTTTTAAGGAGCTTAGAAAATGAAGAGTATAAGGTAGAGCTTCCTTCAGAGATAATAAAAAAAGCCAGACTGAGCATAGAGAGGATGATTAATTGTACAGACTGAGGTGGTAAAAGCGATAAGTTTAGTTTCGGGAGGATTAGACAGTCTTTTAGCTACCAAATTAATCTTAGAGCAAAAGATAGAAATAGAGGGAGTCTATTTTTCTTCAGTATTTTATTCCTTAAAACACAGCAATTCCTCTCTATCCTCCTTAATAACCTGTGAGTTAGAAATACCTCTTAAAATTTTAGATATAAGTAGTGAGCTTTTAGAGATAGTTAAGGTTCCTAAATATGGCTACGGTAAAAATTTAAACCCCTGTTTAGATTGTAGAATTTTAATGCTTAAAAAAGCCTATCAATATATGAAAGAAAGGGGAGGAAAATTCTTAATTACTGGAGAAGTGGTGGGAGAAAGGCCTTTCTCCCAGAGAAGGAAAGCTTTATCTTTTATAGATAAAGACTCAGGATTGGAAAGTTTAGTATTACGGCCTCTTTCAGCAAAATTACTCAAACCTACTTTAGCTGAAGAAAGAGGCTGGGTAGATAGAAGCAGTCTTTTAGATTTGAAAGGCAGGTCTCGAAAAATCCAATTTAGTTTAGCTAAAGAATTAGGGCTAAAGAACTACCTTACCCCGGCCGGAGGTTGTCTTCTTACAGATATTGGTTTTTCTCAAAGAATGAAAGACTTGTTTAGATATAATCCTGATTTTAACCTTAAAGAGGTTAAACTGCTTAAGATAGGAAGGCACTTCCGCTTAACTCCTCAGGCTAAATTGATAATAGCCCGAAATCAAGAGGAGTGTCAATCTCTTAAAAGTCTTAGTGAAGATGGAGATTTAATATTTTACCCTCAGAATGAAAAAGGCCCTTTAGGTTTGGGAAGAGGCCAGTTTAGAAAAGAGGATATCTCTTTAGCCTCAGCTATCTTGGCAAGATACACTGATAATAAAGCCAATTCTTTAAAAGTGATTTTTAAAAAAAGTTATTCTCAACAAGAAAATTTCTTAATAACCCCTCCTTTAGAAGAGGAAATTTTAACTTCTTTGAGAATAGCATAGAAATCTTTTTAATCCCCTTAAAATATGGTAAAATCTTGAAGAGAGATGGAAGAAGGCAAACATCCCTTATCTAACCCTGAGGAGAAAGTTTTAGATGAATTTCTCCAGGCTTTTACCTTAGCCTTTCGGAACGCCTTAACGTATTTTAAACAGCACCCCTCGTTTATTAAGAGCGTTCAAGAAATAAAGGCAAAGCTGGATAAGTTAGCTTACTTTAAAAAGAGTATAGATATAGGAATTTCTCCTCAGGCTCTCTTGATAGATGGTAAATATTTTCGCAAAGATTTTTCGCCTTACCGAGAACTCGCCTCTTTTTTACATAAAAGGAAGGTGAAGTCTATTAAAATAGAGTGCTTCTTAGATGTTAAGAATTTAGAAGAACTGGTTTATTCTCTCGCTTTTTATTCAGGTGGTGTATCTTTCCCTCAGTTAGAAGGTGTCCGGATAGAAAAATTAGATTATTCTCAGCTTCTCTCTACCGAGGGCGCGGTCCCTCAAGACATATGGAGAGTTATTTTCTGCAAAGACTCTCAGTTAACTTCAGAGAGTATTAATTATTTGAGTAATAATTTCAATAGTATTATCAATCAAATAGAAGAAACTCATCCTGAAAAAGAGGAGGTAGAGAATTTCTTTTTAAACATTGAGAAGTCCCTCCTTTTAATGGAAAAGAAAGAACCCCAGAATATAAAAGATTTCCTTAAGAAGTTTTCAATTAGTTTAGGAGGCCTATCTTCAGAATATTTAGACCTTTTTTGGGAGGAAGGAAAGTTTGAAGGGCTTAAAAAGGCCTTGGCTAAGTATTTAGATAAAAATACTTTTGTCTTGGAGGTAGTCCGGGAGGTGGTTAAGAGAAAGAAATTTAATATTTTATTCCTGAAGATTTATAATTCCCTTTTTAAGGAAGAAGAGAAAGATGACTTAGCAAAAAATTTTTCCCGAATTTTAAAGAGTGAAGAGTTTTTAGAAAAAAAGGAGTGGTTTTTATCTGCTTTAAAAGAATTGGTGTTAGAAGATGTTTCTAATAAGTTTATTTCCTCTTTATATAAGAATACCCTTTCTTCTCTTTCAGAATCTACTCCTTCTGAGAAGCTACTGCCTCAAATAGTTAAGGAGGATTTAGAGGAGGAGAATTTAAATTATGAGTATTTTTATATTCTTTTGGAAGTCTTTTTAAAAGAAGAATCTTTGACTTTTTTGAAGGTCTTAACTTCTAAAATTGAGGAAGTTTTCCCTCTAGTTTTAGAAAAGGAAGCAATCCTCTCTATCAAAGATTTAATAATAACTATAGAAGAAAAACTAAATTCTTTATCTGATCAGACCTCCTTTAAGTTTTTAAGAAAATTCCAAGAGAAAATTCTTAATAGAGAGCTGATAAAGGATATTTTAAGAAACCCCAGTTCTTACAACAATATAGAAGATTTAGAGTTTGTCTTAGAAAGAATAGAAGATATAGATACCCTTATTTTGGAAGAATTTCTTAAGGCCGAAGACATTAAAGTCCATAAATCCCTTAAAAAAATTATAGTAGACAGACTTCGTAAGAACGAGAAGATTGCATATTTATTAAAAGAGAAGTTAGCTATTTCAAAAAGTTTATTTTTCTTGAAAGAAATAGTTGAAATCCTTTGTAAATCAGATACAGAGCCTTCTTTAAAAGTTTTAGAAGAGATTTTCCGAGAGAATAAAGGTTCTAAAACTCTAGTCTTAGAAATCTTAAAGGTAATGAGAGAGAATGTTATAGGAGGCGTGAGATTTCTTGAGGATTTCTTTTTTGCTAAAGACTATAATTTGAGAAGAGAAGCTCTTCTTTGTTTCTTGCCAGTAGCTAATCCTTCAGAGAGGGCCTCTTTGGCTGAGAAGCTTTTTAAGGTGAGAAACTTTTTGGGAGGAAGAGACCATTTTATAATAGAAAATATAGAGATCTTTGTTGAGGCTAGAGTAAGGGAGTGTATTCCTTTTCTTTCTGAACTTATTCTCAAGAAACCTTTATTGTTTAAAAGGAAGAGAGACAATCTACGAATAAAAAGTTTAGAGGCTTTAATTGAGTTAGAACCTCAGCAGGTAAGAAAAATTGTGCCTTACTTAGTTAAAGATAGGAATATTAAAATAAGAGAATTAGCTTCGAGGTTTGGAGAATAATGCAAGATTTTTTGAACCTAATAAAAGATTTAATTAGAAATATCTCTTTAACCCTCCAAAGTATTTTACTCTATGGAGAATCCCATACCCGCTCTGTAAAATCTCTGGAGTTTCTTTATAGAAATTTTGAAGATTTTTTTCTCAAAGAAGCTGAATTAAATTTAGGAATTGTAGGAGAAGAGATATTTTCCGGTAAAGAGATTTTCTTTGAGTTAAGTGGCCAAGTTAAAGATTTTATAAGAATTTTGAGAGATAAGAATATAGATTTTTTGAGATTTAAAAGAGGCCTTAACCTAGAAGAGCTTAAAGGATTTTTGAAGAGTTTAGGAGATAAGGAGATAAGAGAGGATATTTTCAAAATTAGTTGGCCCCATATTGAGTTAGGAAGGTTTGGAGAGGAGAAAATTTTAAAGGAGACAACCCTTCACAAGGTTAATATAGAAAAGATAATATCCCTTCAGAAGCTTCTCTGTGAAAATGTTAAGGACAGTTTACTTCAGACTATTGAGGGAAACAGCTTAGATTTTTCTTTCTTAATAAGGATAGTGAATCAGTTATTTGCTCTTCTTACTTTCCGTAAAGAGTTTTTATTTCTTCTGTTGAACTTAGGGAGGGAGCAAGATTATACTTTTATTCATTCTTTAAATGTGACTCTGCTCAGTATGTTTCAGGCAAAAATTTTAGGGCTCCCCCCCAAGGATATTAGCCGAATAGCCCTTGCGGGATTATTTCACGATATAGGTAAGATTGCTATTAAGAGAAAAGTTCTGGAGAAGAAGGGAAAGATTACTGAGGGAGAGATTAAAGAGTTACAGAGCCATACTCTTTGGGGTTCAAAGATAATTTTGTCTAATCCTAATTTTGATAGATTAGCCTTTATTGTAAGTTTTGAGCACCATCTGGGAGTTGACTTGAGGGGTTATCCTAAGGTAAGATTTTTAAAAAGGCAGAATTTAGCTTCTAAGATAGTAGCTGTCAGTGATATATACGATGCTTTGAGGAGTAGAAGGGCTTATAAAGATGTTATGCCTTTAGAGAGAGTTTATACTATTATGAATAAAGAGAAAGCAAGATTACTTGATTCTTACCTGGTAGATTTATTTTTCAGGAATGTAGGAGTTTGGCCTCCGGGAACTTTAGTAAGATTAGATACTCAAGAAGTAGCTCTGGTTAGAGAGATTAACCCTCAAGATTTATTTAGACCCCAAGTAGAGGTTTTTTATGATAGTAAGGGTAAAAGATTAGAGAAAACTTTTATTGTAGATTTAACTGAGAAAGATAAAAATGGAAATTTTCTTAGAAGAATATTAAGAGAGATGAGCCCCTGGGGAGAGGGACAGAGATTTATTTCTGAACTGCTAGGGGAAAAGTTCTGGCAGCGTTTGATTAACCGGGTCTAAAATTAGGTAGCGTCCAGTTAACTGTTGCTATTTTATCCTAACCCTCTATAATGTAAAAACTTAATTTTGTCTTGACACAGGACAATGATTTTTAGAGACAAAAACAAAAAACTGCTTCTTGTCTTATTAATTTTAGTAGTTGTTTTGATTTTTTTAGGCTTCAAAAATTCTTTTTTTGAGAAAAAATCTCAAGTTCCTTTTCAAAATAATAAAGATAATATTGAAAGTTTAAAAGAAGCAAATTGTTCGGTTAAAACAAAAGAAATGATTGTTCAGGGAGATTCTATGGCTCCTCTAATTGAACCTGGGCAGACAATAAAAGCTTTGTTTGGTTATTATAATTGTCATAAGGTTAAGAGGGGAGATGTCATTCTTTTTAAATACGCCGGCAATAAAAATTTGATAATCAAAATTGTCAAGGGAACTCCAGGCGACAGTTTTCAGTTAGAGAAAACTTCTGTTGCTTGGAATTTATATGTTAATAATAAACTGGTTGTAAATTCTGAAAACAAAGCCTATCTTTTTTCCGGCGTCCGTTATAAGATGCTTCATTTATATGAAAAGTCCTATAAAGGTATTATTCCGAGCAACGCTTATCTTGTTTTGGGAAATAAAACCTCCGGCACCTTGGACTCTACAAGGATTGGCTTAATAGGCAAGAAAAATATCGTTGCTAAAGTTCAACTTCCCTAAGGAAGTTGAACTTCGCTATACTTCCCTACACGCTTCTTAAATGGTCTAAAATTAAACGGCTCATTAGGAATTTTTCTTTAACTGTTTGACGGACATTTCTGCCAAATTCTCTGGTTAATTTTTTATTTTCCAAAAGCAGGTGGGTGTATTTTGCCCTTTGATTGAGTTAGGGCATTTTCTAACAGGATTAGTTTGGGGGTGATTTTAGAATGTTGGATAGGCAAAAATTGGCACTGTAAAATATTCTGTGTAAATTCTTGACAAGATAAAAAAAAGGCTCTACCCTCCCTGAAAAGAGAAGGAGGTGTATAGCCTATGAAAGAAATAAACTTTGAACCTGGTAAGAATTTACTCTTAACGATGGGCAGGTGTCAAGGATATTTTGCCAAAAGGGGTATTTTGGTTTGATTTAAGAAGTAAGGTAAAGCAAATGATAAAGCAAGTTTTAGAATATAGCCTGAATAAGGAATTAGAAGCCATATTAAAAGCAGATTATTACC
>QNCG01000048.1 GCA_003644445.1 Candidatus Duberdicusella sinuisediminis
AATAGGAATGAGCTTGGCTAAGAAATTAGATAAGAAGAAAAGCAGGGTATTCTGTTTAATTTCAGATGGAGAGTTAGATTGTGGAACTACCTGGGAGTCAGCTTTATTTGCTTCGCATCATAAATTAGATAACTTAGTAGTTATTGTAGATTATAATAAACTTCAAGCCTTTGGCAAGACAAATAAAGTGCTGAACTTAGAGCCTTTAGTTGAGAAATGGAGAGCTTTTAGGTGGGATGTTCAGGAGACAGACGGACATAATTTGAAAGTCTTACTTAAGGCTTTCAAAAGGACTTTCACTATAAAAAATAAACCACATATAATAATTTGTCATACAGTGAAAGGAAAAGGCATTCCCTTTGCGGAAAATAAATTAGAGTGGCATTATTATAATTTAACTGAGGAGCTTTATGAGAAAGCTAAGAGAGCTATTTGTTAAGAATCTGATAAAGTTAGCCCAAAAAGATAAAGATATAATTCTTCTTAACGATGATACTGGCTTTAATTTATTTGAAGAATTTCAAAGAAAGTTCCCAGCCCAGTATTTTAACTGTGGGATTGCTGAGCAGACTTATATGGGAATTGCTGCTGGCCTAGCAAAGAGTGGAAAGAAACCCTATGTGTATGGGATTATTCCTTTTGCGATAATGCGCTGTTATGAGCAGTTAAGGGACGATGTTTGTTATCATAATGAAAATGTTAAGATTATAGGAGTAGGAGGGTATAAGTATTATAAATTTTTAGGTTTTACTCATAATGTTGAGAAAGAAGAAGATGTTAGAATCCTAAAGCCTTTGCCAAATATTAAGATTTATACACCAAAGACTTTAGATGAGGTTGAGGCTTTGGTTAAGAAGGAGTATAAAAGAAGAGGCCCAGCCTATATAAGACTTTAACAAGAATGAAGTATAGAGTTCCTTTTGTAAATTACCCTCTTCAGTACCAAAATCTAAAGACTGAAATTGATAAGGCAATTAGAAGAGTGCTGGAGAGAGGGGATTTGATTTTGCGCAAAGATGTAGAAGAGTTTGAGGAGAGGCTTTCTTCTTTTTTGGGAGTAAAATATGCTGTGGGCGTAAGCAATGGGACAGATGCTATAATCTTTGCCTTAAAGGCCATAGGTATAGGAAGAGGTGATGAAGTAATTACTGTTTCCCATACTTTTGTAGCAACAGTAGCAGCAATTGTTCATTGTCAGGCAAAGCCGGTATTGATAGATGTTAAAGAAGATGATTATACTATGGATATGGATAGGTTAGAGGAGGCTATAACTTCTAAGACAAAGGCAATAATACCAGTCCATCTTAACGGTCGAAGTTGCGATATGCAAAAACTGATGAGGGTAGCCAAAAGATATAACTTAGCTGTTATTGAAGATTCAGCCCAAGCTTTGGGCGCAAAATTTAAAGGAAAGATGATTGGTTCATTTGGAGTGGCTGGTACCTTTAGTTTTTATCCAGCTAAAATCTTGGGTTGTTTTGGTGATGGAGGGGCGTTAGCTACCAATAGTAAAAAAATCTATCAAGAAGTTCTTCTTTTAAGAGACCATGGTCAAAAGACCAAGATTAATATAGTAAGATATGGTTTTACCGGCCGATTGGATAATCTTCAGGCAGCGGTTTTGAATATAAAGATAAAGCACCTTCCCCAGTGGATTAAAAGAAGAAGAAAACTTGCTATGATTTATGATGAAGGCTTAAGAGATTGTCCTGAAGTAAAGCTTCCTCCTTCTCCCTGTTCAGATAATTCTTATTATGATGTATATCAAAATTATGTAATTAGAGCAGAGAGGAGAGACGCTCTTTTTAAATACCTTAAGAGTAAAGGCGTAGAATGTTTGATTAAGGACCCTATTGCTCTTCATCACCAAAAGGGGCTTAATTTATATAAGTTTAGACTTCCTGTTTCTGAGAAGTTAGCCAGAGAGGTGATTTCTCTTCCTATGTATCCAGAATTAAAGGAAACTCAAGTTGAATATGTTATTAAAACTATAAAGAAATTTTATGGATACAGAGCCTAAATATTTTGAAGTAACTGAGCTTCCTGGGCAAAAAGTAAGTTTAGAGCAGTTGCAGAGAATTTATCAAAGGTATACATTTGCTTTTAAATTTGCTCAAGGAAGGGATGTTTTAGAGGTAGCTTGTGGAGCAGGGATTGGTTTGGGCTATTTAGCAGAAGTTGCTAATAGAGTCTTGGGGGTGGATATTGATGAGGAAGTGTTGAAGTTTCCTAAAAACTATTATAAAGATAGGTCTAATATAGAGGTTGAGAGGATGGATGCTCAAAAATTAGAGTTTGAAGATAAGAGTTTTGATTTAGTAATTTTGTATGAAGCGATATATTATTTAGAAGAACCTGAAGAATTTATAAGAGAAGCTTACAGGGTATTAAGACCCAGAGGGATTTTGCTTATTGGGACAGTAAATAAGGATTGGCGGGATTTTCATCCTTCGGCTTTTAGTAAAAAATATTTTTCAGCTCTTGAGCTTAACAGTCTACTAACTAAATATTTTTCTAAGGTTGAAATGTATGGAGGATTTTCTGCAGATTCCGGCTCAGTTAAAGATAAGTTAATTTCTTTCTTAAAAAGAGTAGCAAGCTCATTTAATTTAATCCCTAAGACGATGGAAGGGAAAACGCTTCTTAAAAGATTATTTTTTGGCAAGCTCCAAATCCTTCCCAAAGAAATTAAAAAGGACTTAACTACGTATTTATCTCCTACACCTATTAATCCCGAGGTTATTAATAGAGATTATAAGATAATATATGCAGTAGCTTATAAAGGGGCCTAAATTGGAGTTCTTAAGAAGATACCGTTATCCCTTAGTTATACTCCTTCATATTTTTCTAATTGCCATTTCTTACTATTTGTCTTTTCTCCTTCGCTTTGATTTCTCGATTAAAGGGTATACTTACGTTATTCTGAAAACTCTTCCTGTTTTAATTATAATAAAAGTTTTAGTCTTTTATTATTTCGGTGTATTTAATTCTTCTTTAAAGTATGTAAGTGTTTTTGACTTATGGCAGATTTTAAAAGCTAATTTTTTTGCAACTACAATATTTGTCTTGTTTGTTGTTTTTCTTCATGGGATTATAGGCTTTCCTCGTTCAATATTTATCTTAGATTGGGGGATATGTTTAGGCTTAACTGGAGGAGTTAGATTAGTTGCTAGGGTATTTAGAGAAAGGGTAGGTTTCTCTAAACAAAAGAAGACTAAGAGAGTTCTTATTATAGGAGCAGGAGAAGCTGGAATTTTGGTATTGAGAGAATGTAGAAGAAATCCTCACATAAATCTTAATATAATAGGATTTATAGACGATAGTCCAGCTAAGAGAAATTTAAGAATTCATGGAGTAAAGGTTTTAGGAACAAGAAAAGATATCCCTTTTATAGTAGAGAAGTATCAGGTCGAGGAGATAATTATTGCTATTCCTTCAGCAAAAGGAGAGGTTATTAGAGATATAATTTCTTGCTGCCAAATTCCTGAGGTGAAGATTAAGATTGTTCCTAGCCTTCATAAAATTATAAGTGGAGAATTAGAGATAAAGTTAAGGGAGGTAAGGCCTGAAGACCTTTTGGGTAGAGAGACGGTTAAGATAGACGAGAAAGAGGTAAGTTCCTATATCAAAGGAAAGTGCGTGTTAATTACCGGTGCAGGAGGCTCAATCGGTTCAGAACTCACAAGGCAGGTAGCATCTTTCTTGCCTTCTCAACTTATCCTTCTTGATTATAATGAGAATGATGTATACTTTTTAAGTGTAGAGCTGAGGCAAAGATACCCTCAAGTTTCTTTCAAGGAAATTATAGGAGATGTTAAAGATATAAGTTTATTGAAACACATTTTTTCTAAGTTTAGACCCCAGATAGTATTTCATTCAGCAGCCTTTAAACATGTCCCTTTAATGGAGACTAATCCCTCATCAGCTGTTAAAAATAATATTATTTCTACTCGTAATCTTATATATGCCTCTGAACATTACGGGGTAGAAAGTTTTGTATTTATCTCTACTGATAAGGCTGTTAATCCTACCTCAATTATGGGGGCTACAAAAAGGATTGCTGAGATGCTTCTTCAGGCAAAGGCAAAGAGGAGTCGGACAAAATTTATGGCGGTTCGTTTTGGCAATGTGTTAGGCTCAAAGGGAAGTGTGGTTCCCTTATTTAAAAAGCAGATTGAAGAGGGAGGCCCGGTTACTGTTACCCACCCAGAAGCAGAAAGATATTTTATGAGTGTAAAAGAGGCTGTAGAGTTAGTGCTTCAAGCTTCAGCTATGGGAAAGGGAGGAGAGGTTTTTATTTTAGATATGGGCCAACCCATAAAGATATTAGATTTGGCTAAAGATTTAATTACTCTTTCGGGGCTTAAGCCTTACACAGATATCCCTATAGAATTCATTGGTTTAAGAGCAGGAGAGAAACTTTCTGAGGAGTTGTTTCTTAATATTGAGAAAGACAAGGCCACCAAACATAATAAAATTTATATTGCTCAGCCTGATGAGTTTAACCCTTCTTTATTGCGCCGAAAGATAAAAGAGTTAGAAAGACTCTCTAATTTAATGGCTGAAGATAAAATAATTGAGAAAATTAAAGAAATCCTTCCACACTATAATAATTCTTTTAGGTAAGTAGATGAGAATTGATAAAGAGAAATTAATCCTCTATTTAGAGAGACTTTTTTCTATAAATTTTTTTATCTTTTTATCTTTAGCTTTTTATTCTAAGACGCTGGTTAAAGTCTGTTTTTGTTTTGGATTCTTACTTTATTTATCATTCACTATATTAAAATATAAAAAATATTTTTACAAATATCTCATACCTTCTACTCCTTTAAATAAGCCAATTTTATTATTCCTTATTTCTGCTTTCCTCTCCACTGTTTTCAGTCTTAATTCTTCTCATAGCCAGGAGATTTTCTTTCAGAGATACATACCCTATTTTATCTTTTTCTTTATGGGTTTTACTCTTAACAAAAAATCTCTCAAGAGTTTATATATCTGTCTTATTGCATTTCTTTTCTCCAGCATTATCTTTTCAATTGGAGCAATAAGGGATTATCTTCTTTTTCATCCTAACAGACTTTTTACAGTGTTTGGTAAGAGCTTTATATTTATTTCTGAGTTTTTATTATTTATCCTTCCTTTAAGTTACGCTCTTTTTATATTTTCTCAGGATAAGATTCTAAAGATATTAAGTTTTATAAACCTTGCTTTATCTATCCCTGTTCTGGTTTGGCATGGTTCAAGAGGAGTGTGGGTAACTATTTTATTTACTTTGTTTATTGTATCTTTATTTAACTTTAAAAGGTTTTTTCTCTGGTTTGTTTCTATAGGAGTAATAGCAAGTATCCTTATATTTATTAACCCTAATTTTAAGGAAAGAGCAGAGACTCTTTTTAGACCTTTAAGCAGAGCTACTTTAGATGATAGAATTGATTTGGCTAAGACTTCTTGGGATATATTTAGGACGTATCCCTTATTTGGTGCAGGTTTAGGGATGTTTGAATATCTATATAAGCCTGTACGATATGAACCTAGCTATATCCATTACCACGCCCATAGTACCTTCTTAGAAGTTCTTTCTGAAATGGGAATTTTTGGGTTTATGTTCTTGGGAATAATAGTTTTTTCTTTTTACAGAGTAGGGCTTAGAAATCTTAAGCTATTATCGGGGGAAGTATTTCCCTATTTTGCGGGCATTTCAGGGGTAATATTTGCTTATACTTTTTCTTCTCTTTTTGGTTCACGTCTTCTTGTAGGAGTTTCTGCCCCTTCTTTATTTTGGGCTTTTGGAGGAATGTTTTTAGCCTTAGGAGAGTTTGTTAGAAAAAAATCATAAATAATTTAAAGAGGTATGAATTATGCATATTTTTATTAAGAGTGTTTTCTCTGCATTGGTAATTTCTTTTCTCTTTGGAGAGTTTGTAGGGTTAAAAACACTCTCTCTAAATAAATTAAACTTTTCTCCTCTTGGGAATATCTGGTTATGTATTTTTGGGGGGCTGTGCTATTTATTTTGGGGTTTTGTTTTTGGTGTTGCCTTAGGCGGGCTAAGCTGGTTTTTGAATTATTATTTACATATTAACTTAGAAGTAACTAATTCTGTAGTTATTGGGGTAAGTTTTTTTATTCTAGGGTATTTTTTGACCAAGTGGTATTTTTCTAAGAGAGAACTTTTTTCTATTTTGGGAGGGCTAATAGCATCTTCTATTTCTATTTTGGGAGTAAATATCTTAGAAAAACAGCAAATTAGATTTATTGGATTTGCCTTTTTATTTTTACCTCTTTTTCTTTCTTTTTTAAGATACTTTTTAAAAAAGAAGGAGTTTTTAGAGGAACCAAAAAGATATACCTATAATATAAATCCAGATTCTATAAAACCTTATCCTATTGATAAGAAAGTAGTATTTATAGGATTAGATGGTTGTGACTGGAGGTTATTTAATAGATTTTTGAAAGAGGGAAGGCTTCCTAATTTTGAGAGATTTATCAGGAAGGGTACTCTTTCTAAGGTTAAGACCATTTTTCCTACAGATTCTCCTCTGATCTGGACTTCTATTCTTACGGGGAAAGAGCCTTCTGAACATGGAATTGTTTATTGGTATAAGACCAAATTTCCTTTCCTTCCTGCGGTGGGTAAGCCAATGTTTTACCCTAAAGGGGCAAGGTTCGGTAAATTAGTAAATTGGTTAATTAAGAAAAGCTTAATAAAGAGGATTCCTTTTTCTATCCAGGATAGAAAATGCAAAGCTGTATGGAATATTTTATCTGATTGTGGAAAGAGCTCTATAAATATTGGGTGGATTTATAGTTGGCCAGCAGAAGTTATCAAAGGAATACAAGTAAGTTGGTATATGTATCCTTTTGAATACGCTTCATTTGAGACCAAGAGGTTTGCCTCAAGCAATCTTCCTCGGAGAGTATATCCAGAATCTCTACAAGATGAACTTCAAAGATTAATAATTAAGCCTTATCAGTTAAGTAAAGAAGAATTAGAGAAGATGTATTTTCCTACTGAAGAATTTGATAAGAAGAAGGATTTTGTTGATAAGTTAGACCCCTGGGATTTTGCTAAAGATAAGAGTTTTCTTAATATAGCTCATTATCTTTTAGATAAAAATGAAGAATTTGACTTATTTTCTTTGTTTCTTTATGGAATAGATGCAGTCTCTCATACCTATTGGCCATTTTTTGAGGGGGCTATAAATAATCTAAAGAGCAAGGAAGAGATTCTTTCTGTAAGCAATACGGAGAAATTCAGAGAGGAGGCGAAATTATTTGGTAAAACTATTTTAAGATATTATGAATATATAGATGAGGAATTAGGCAAGTTTCTTAAGAAATTAGATGAAGATTCTTACAATTTAATAATAGTCTCAGACCATGGCTTTAATTTTGATGGTTCTGCCCATAGTAATGCACCTGAAGGAATATTTATTGGTTGCGGTCCTTATTTGAAAAAGATAGAGTTAGGCTCCCTTTCTATATATGATATTCTGCCTACAGTCTTGGTCTTATTAGGTCTTCCTGTAGGAGAAGATATGGAAGGCAGAGTAGTTAAAGAGATATTTACTGAGGAGTTTTTGAAAAATTTTCCTCCTCAATATATCAAAAGTTATGAAGGAATCCATACAGAATCTCCCCAGGATATTTCTTTCTCCTTAGATAAACAAACTATTTCCGGCGTAGAGAAGAGATTAAAGGCTTTAGGATATATAGATTAAGGAGTATATCTTTGGAAAATTTTAGGTTAAAGATAGAAAAAATATTAGTTTTCAGGAATGATAGACTGGGTGAATTTCTTTTGATTATTCCGGCCTTAAGAGCCCTGAAGAAGGTTTTTCAGGTTAAAATAACAGTTGTGGTTAATCCTTATCTTAAAGAGCTGGCCAAATATATTCCTGAGGCAGATGAGGTGTTAATTTGG
>QNCG01000049.1 GCA_003644445.1 Candidatus Duberdicusella sinuisediminis
GTTTTTCATTCTTATATGGAGATTCAAAAATTACCGCTTTAATACCTTTAATCTCTAAATAATTGTTAAGAAACTTTTTAGCTTCTATTTCTTCTAAAATCTTTTTTCTTAAAGAATAAACTTCTTTATTAAGAGCTTTGTTAAAAGTTAAAAGCCTGGCTAATTCTTCTTCTAAGCCTTCTTCCTGAGTTTTAAGAAGAGAAGAAATTGTTTTAAGTTTTTCTTTGGCCCAGGATAACTGCTTATAGGCTTTCTCCCCTACCCAAGCCTCTATCCTTCTTATCCCGCTGGAGACTGAACTTTCCGAAATAATAGTGAATACTAAAGCCTGAGAAGTATTAGTTAGGTGAGTGCCTCCACAGAGTTCTTTACTTACTCCTTCTACTTCTACTACTCTCACTAAATCTTGATACTTTTCTTCAAAAAAAGCCAAAGCTCCTCCTTTTTTGGCTTCTAAAAAGGGAAGATAATAAAAGCTAACCTTTAAACTCTGGCTAATATAATTATTTACTTCTTCTTCAATTTTTGCTAATTCTTCTTGGCTAAGGCTTTTAAAGTGGGAAAAATCAAATCTTAAATAATCTTCGTCTACTAAAGAACCTTGTTGTTGAATATGAGAGCCTATAATTTTTCTTAAACCAGCCTGAAGAAGATGAGTAGAAGTATGAGCTCTACACAAAGCTTTCCTTCTTCTTCCGTCAATAAAGGCTAAAGCCTGGGCATTTTTATAGAGTTTACCTTTTTTTAGAAAACCTATATGGAGAATAACTTCTTCTACCTTTTCTACATTAGTCACCTCAAATAGAAACCCTTCTTCTCCTTCTTTCTCTATTCTTCCTTTATCGGAAAGTTGGCCTCCTGAGGCAGGATAAAATACAGTCTTATCCAAAATTAAAGCCACTTCTTCATCGGATGAATAACTCTCTAAAATTTCTCTACCTTTAACTATTGCCTTTATTCTCACTTCTAAAGATTCTTTTTCATAACCTAAAAATTCTGTAGAATAATCAACGGGGATTTTCTTCTCTATAAAAATAGTGGGCTCAAACTTACTCTTTGCCCGAGAGGTTTCCTTTTGTTTTTCTAGGAGAGCTTTCAGCTCTCTCTCTTCAGTTTTTAACCCCTTTTCTTTAAGAATAAAAGAAGTAAGTTCCAAAGGAAATCCATAAGTGTCATAAAGTTTAAACACTACTGAGGAAGGGAAAATTTTCTCCTTTTTTCGGCAAATTTCTTCAATTTGAGAAAAGAGAAGTTGTTTTCCTCTCTCTAAATTTTCTAAGAATTTCTCCTCTTCAGCTAAGATAACCTGAGAAATAATCTTTTGTTTAGAAGATATTTCAGGATAAGGCTCCTTCATAAGTTCAGCTACTAAGGAAACTAATTGGTGAAGAAAAGGGGTTTTCCTTCCTAAATTGAAAGAGAACCATAAAGCCCGCCTTAAAATTCTTCTTACTACATAGCCTCTCTCTTGATTGGAAGGATAGACTCCATCTCCCACAGCAAAAACTACAGCTCTCAAATGGTCAGCTATGGCTCTTATTAAACCTAAATCTTTTTTCTCTACAATTTTTCTTATCTCCTCTACTAATGGTTTAATTATATCTATGTCAAAATTAGTAAACTTACCCTGGATTACTGAACTTATCCTTTCTAAACCCATACCCGTATCTATATTTTTAGAAGGCAAAGGTTCTAATTTATTAAGACCTACCCGATTAAACTGAGTAAATACTAAATTCCAGACTTCTACAAACCTTCCACAGCCACAAGAAGGATTACAGCTTGGTTTTTTACAGCCGGTTTCTTTCCCCCAATCAAAAAATATCTCTGAACAAGGTCCACAAGGCCCATTAGGGCCATCCCGGGGAGCATTAGATGGCCAGAAATTTTCTTTAGCCCCAAATTTAAAAATTTTCTCTGAAGGCAATCCAATCTTTTCCTTCCAAAGATTATAAGCCTCTTCGTCATCTTCATATACCGAAACACACAAATTTTCCTTTCTCAAATTTAAATTTCGAGTTAAAAATTCCCAAGCCCAGCTAATTGCCTCTTCTTTAAAATAATCTCCAAAAGAAAAATTCCCTAACATTTCAAAGAAAGTGTGGTGATAAGGAGTTTTACCAACTTTATCTAAATCCTGAGTTCTTAAACACTTCTGAGAGCTGGCAGCCCTCTTTACATCTTTCTTTATCCCTAAAAAATATTCTTTAAATTGATTCATTCCTGCAGAAGTAAAAAGAAGGGTAGTATCTTTGGGGACCAAGGAGTCAGAAGGAAATACTTTATGGCCTTTAGATTCAAAAAACAAAAGAAACTCTTTTCTTATTTGATTAGTATCCATTTATAATTCCTTCAAAACCCTGATTACTTTTTCGTAAGGAAAGCCTCTTCTTGCTAAATAAGAAAGAACCTTTCTTTTTACATTCAGGTCTATTTTATTATACTTCTTTATTCTTTTTTGGGCTAACTCTCTTATTTGAGGAAGGACCCATTCATCCTTATTGAGATTTTCTAATAAATCTTTCAATAAATCTTGGTCTATTCCTTTTTCTTTTAACTCAGCCTTTATTTTTAATAAACCATAACCTCTTCTTATTCTTTCCTGAATCCAACTTTTAGCAAACTTTCTATCGTCTAACAAAGATAAGCTTTTAAGTTCAGCTATTACCTTCTCTATTACTTCCTTAGATACTTTTTTCTTCCTTAATCTGTTAACGAGTTCTCTTTCTGAGCGGTCTCTATATTTAAGGAGTCTAAAGGCTAAATTTTTAGCTTTTTTTAGCTCATCTCCCACTTTCTTCTCTAATTACAAAGAAACCTCGGTTGGTCTTTACTAAACAATCTCCTTTTATATTTCGCACTATCTGTAAAAAGTCTTTCTTGTTCCTGATTCTTTCTCCTTCTATACTTATTATTATATCAGAAGGCAAAATCCCTGCTCTATCAGCAGGAGAATCTGGTTCTACATAAGTTACTACTACACCTTCTTCAGAGTACAAATTATATTTTCTTCTTAAAGAAGGGGTAATATCTTCTACCTCCATACCTCTAAATCTAAAATCTTTCCTTTGGACTAAACTTTCTTCCTCAGGTCTTTCTCCCAAAACTACTCTTACCTTTAAATACTTATTTTTTCTCAAGATTTTAAGGTATACCTCACTGCCTGGTGTCTGCTCACTTACTAACCTCACTAACTCTGAAGAAGTTTCAACCTCTTGCCCGTTTACCGCTAAGATTAAATCTCCTTCCTTTAAACCTGCTTTTTTAGCTGGAGAGTCAGGAAAAACCCTAACTATTATCACTCCTTTTGCTTCTCTTAAGCCAAAATAACTTCTTAAATCCTGGTTTAAATTTTGGATGGCTACTCCCAACCATCCATAAGTTATTCTTTCTCCCTTTATGAGTTTATTAAGAATCTTTTTTGCTTTATTTATAGGAATAGCAAAACCCAACCCCTGATAACCTCCGGAAGTAGAGATTATAGCCACATTTATTCCGATAACTCTTCCCTGCATATCTACTAAAGGACCACCGGAATTTCCAGGGTTAATGGCAGCATCAGTCTGAATTAAATCAGAATAACTCCTGTTTCTATAACCTAAAGAAGGTAAATCCCGGTGGAGAGCACTTATTACTCCTAAGGTTACAGTGGGTTGGCTTCCTTCAATTACAAAACCAAAAGGATTACCAATTGCCAAAACCCACTGGCCAATCTTTAATTGGTCAGAGTCTCCCAATTCGGCTACAGGAAGGTTATGCGCCTCTATCTTTATAACTGCTAAATCTGAACGCTCGTCTTTGCCCATTATTTTAGCTTTAAATTCTCTCCCATCAGAAAGCCTTACTCTTATAGTGTCTGCTGAGTCTACTACATGTTCATTAGTTAAAATATAGCCTTCTCTGTCAATTATTACCCCACTACCTAAACCCATTCTTTTAAATTCTCTTTGGGGAATTTCTCCAAAAAACTCTTCAAAAAATCTCCTAAAGAATTCATCCCCAAATTCATCAAAAGGTAAATAGCCTCCTATTCTTTCTCTAACTTCAGTCTTAATGGTAACCACAGCTCTTCCTGCTTCTTCAGCTACCTTTATAGTTTGAGCTTCTGAAGAAAGAAGGGGTGTACTTTGAGCCCAGATTGATCCTAAACTGCTCCCTAAAAGTATAGTTAAAATTAAAAATAATATTCTTTTCACCGTTCCTCCTTTTTCAACTTTGAGGAGAATATATCTTCTCTTCTACTTTTTTAGAAATCTCTTCTAAAAGTTTAGGCTCCTGAGCCAAAAGATTTTTAGTAGATTCTTTTCCTTGGGCTAATTTTCTATCCTGATAAGAAAACCAGCTTCCACTTTTAGTAATTATCCCTAAATCTATAGCACAATCTATTATATTACCAATTTTAGAAACTCCTTCAGTATGAGTAATTTCAAAAATAGCTTCTTTAAAAGGAGGGGCTACCTTGTTTTTTACTATCTTTGCTCTAATCTTTGCTCCAATAATTTTGTCCTGAGAAGCAATACTTCCTATTTTTCTTAAATCTATCCTTACTGAAGCATAAAATTTAAGAGCTCTTCCTCCAGGAGTAACTTCGGGGTTCCCGAACATTACTCCTATTTTCTCTCTTATCTGATTTATAAATATAACTGAAGTTTTAGACTTACTTATTGCTCCGGTAAGTTTTCTTAAAGCCTGAGACATAAGCCGGGCTTGTAGCCCTATCTGAGCCTCACCCATATCCCCCTCTATCTCTGCCCGGGGGACTAAGGCTGCTACTGAATCAATAACTATTAAGTCTACTGCATTAGAACGCACTAAAGTCTCGGTTATCTCTAAGGCTTGCTCTCCAGTATCAGGTTGAGAAATTAGAAGGTCGTTTAAATTTACTCCGATAATTTTAGCGTAAGCAGGGTCAAAAGCGTGTTCAGCATCAATAAAAGAAGCTATGCCTCCTCTCTTTTGGGTTTCAGCTATTATGCTCAAAGCTAAGGTAGTCTTTCCTGAAGATTCTGGACCAAAAAGCTCAACTACTCTCCCCCGGGGCAATCCCCCAACCCCTAAAGCTCTGTCTAAGGTAAGAATCCCAGTAGGAAGAGCCTCGACATCTAACTTTACAGAATCTCCCAATTTCATAATTGAGCCTTTTCCAAACTGCTTTTCTATTTGAGATAAAGCCAGCTCTAAAGCTTTTTTTCTTTCTTCTAATTCTTTCTTCATCTTTACTCCTTTCTTAAACCTAAGTAAATAAATATAGGAGGAAAACAGGTAAAAGTATTATACCAGATGAAACTCTATTGTCAATTTAAGGATATGAAGAAGTTTAGGAAAATAAGGCTAGAAAATAAAACCTCTCTATCTTTGGTGGTGCCTTTTGGATAAAGCTTTAACCCTATCCTGAACAGAATCCAGAATAATCACCCCTACCAGGCTAGCAACCTCAGCCAATTTAAGTAATAACAGGGTGGTATCTGTAACTTTTATAAATCAATATTATCCTCTATTAGACTTTTTGCCCATTCTTCAACTCTTTTGTCTTCTTCAATAATAAACTCTTGTCCTCTCTCAACACTTTTAAAAGTTCCATCATTTCTCCAGGAGCTATTTGAATGATAGGAAATTTTTAAGTTTCTGAAGAATGTTGGCAACTTCCAATAAGATCGGGCAGAGCCATCTTTTGTTAGGACCAAATTTTTTGAATAGCGGAAAAAATACGCTCCGGGAAGTTTACTATTCCAGGAAAGCTTTTTTCTTGCAATGTATATTGTATTATTTCTAATTTTCCTTCTTTCTTCAGTTGCGTGAGGATGATATAGCATCCACTGGGGAAGTCTTGTCTTCTCATTAACCTTTAAAATTTTTCCAATTTGGAGATAACCGAATATTATATGTTTCCCTCTATCTTCTGGGTCAAAAATCAAACTTCCTCTGTAATACTTGGCTTTTCTAAACCAACCAAAAAAACAGAAATAGGCCTCCTTCAGTAATATTTCTATTTTCTATCAGTCTGCTTGCCCTTAATTTTGACCTTTGGTTCCAACTTGCTCATCAGTTCATATAAACTTTCGTTTTGATTAATTTTCAAATCTTTATAGCAAATCGGATCTCCGGATAAAGGTATCGGCAAAGAAATCATTCTCCTGTCTGGTAAGATAGGACTGGGATAACCACCGTAATAGGAATCAAACCCCTTACGGCTTAGTATAACTCTCATACTCTATTCTATCTTGATTTGAAGTAAATATTGTAAACTTTTTATTCCTGGGAGTATCTACTATTATTGGTGTAATGTTTACAATAGTTTCTTACTCTCCCCGTCTTTCACACTTCTAAAAATCGGAAAGGTATTTTTATTGGATGGCAAATACCTTACTTTCCTTATTCAAGCGTACTTTTCAGCCTTTCTTGTCAACGCGTTCAACTCATTTCCAATTCTTTCCCAATGTGCTTGATTGCGTTCATCGTTGAATTCTTTAACAGCAAACCTAAAGGCTTCGGCTAACTGTTTCCAGGAGCGGTAGTAAATGGGGGTTTCAGCTAATAGAGATTGGATACGTTCAGAAACACTTTTGGGGACCTTCTTACAAAGTTTAAGACAAGCATCAAGGTCTATTGAAAGCAAACCTTTATCTACATCATAACCCTTTACCCACTTTTTACTATTTTCTATCCAGCGTAATTCTGTTGTGGGTACAAGAATTAAATGCAAAAATCGGACGGGAAGTTCCTTGTTATTAGAATTTCGACACTCGACTATCAACCGCAGATAATTTAGAAGTTGTTTTGGAGGATAACTACGAGAACTAGTAGGGCCTCCCCTAGTTTTCACTTCTACCATAAGTAATTGCCCCTCACCTAAAAGTAAAAGGTCTGGCTCTACAAAATCTGTATCTTCGCCTTTTTCACCCTCAATATAAAGGTTAACTACTCGATATTCCTGGGGGTTATTCTTTGCTTCAGTAAGGTTTTTAAACATTATAGCAAGTAATCGTCTGGGTAAAGCTGCTAAAACAGACAATAACTGAGCGTTTAAAACAACCTCTTTCTCTTGCCATTTTCCTCTAATTTGAGCTCGCCTTTTTCTTAACCTTTCTTCATATCCTTCAGCAAGATTTTCAAGTTCATTAATTATCGCTTTGAGGCTTTTGGGATTATCCTTTGCTTTCTGGAGGCGAGCTGGCAACTCTCTCCAATAATTTTGGTGCGCACCTGTAAACTGTTTTACCGAAAGACCATACTGAGTAGTATAATAATAGAGGTGTCTAAGTACTGATAAAGGTCCTTCAGAAATGAGCCTATCAACAAAAGATATCTCCACAACAACCTCCTTTTGTCAATTTCAGATAATGTTTGCGAAGGAAAGTATGGTGTCTATTCTCGAATTTTATCCAAAAGATACCACCATTTTAGGCTTAACTTCTTTAACTACAATAATTATTCAATATATAATGTGTCTCCGGAAGCTAAGTCTTTTCGCAGAATACCCTTAACAATAAGGGTTACTTCTTGAGAACTACTAGCAGTGGGTATACTTCCATCTTTAGTTTCGATTTTTACTACAGTAAACCTTTTATTTTCCCAGGTAGTGCCGGTATCGCCTTCTTTAATTACTCCACTCTTTACTTCTCCGGCTAAAGCCAATAACTCTCCTATCTTATAAATCCTTTTAATTAAAAATTTTGTGCTCATATTATAATATTTTTATCACA